>JAQWBQ010000044.1 GCA_028706295.1 Bacteroidales bacterium | reverse complement strand
TCCTGTTGAAAATTTCGACGTAATGCCTGAAATGGGAGCAAAAGAAGAACCGTATGACTATAAATAAATTCAAATTAGCCATTAGAGTAAAGGGTTTTCCGTTTTCTGTTTTCCATTGTCAATTGTCAATTGTCCATTGTCAATTGTCAATCACTCATTCACTCATTCACTCAATAAATCAGTCAATCAATCATTCAGTCAATCAATCAATAATAAACCATGGAACATCGAGATGACGTAGGCGCAAAACTTGGAATGTGGATCTTCATTTTCACCGAGATCCTTTTGTTCGGCGGACTTTTTCTGGTTTATGCCATTATGCGCAACCACTACCCTACGGCATTTCATCAGGCAGCGCACCACCTGAATGCCTTTATCGGGACCCTGAACACCGTCGTCCTGCTGATCAGCAGTGCAACCGTTGCCATGTCGGTTACAGCGGTGCAGAAAGGCGACCGAAAGTTGGCTGTTATCCTTCTTTTCATAACACTTCTCTGTGCCGGGGTTTTCCTGATCAATAAGTATTTCGAATGGGGTCATAAAATTCACATCGGATTATACCCGGGTTCCGACCTGATGATCAGCCTCGACCGCGGATGGGTCATGTTTTTCAGCCTGTACTATTTCATGACCGGACTCCATATGCTGCACCTTGTAATCGGCGGGATTATCCTTACGGTGATCCTGTTCAAAGTCAGAAGCGGCTCGATAAACGCGGGGAAATTTGTACTGCTTGAAAACGGAGGATTGTACTGGCACCTGGTCGACCTGATCTGGATATTCCTCTTCCCATTGCTGTACCTGATCACTTAAAGTAAAAGCGATGCAATTATCGAAATATCCACCGTATGACTCACGATCCCTGTTATAAATCTTAAAATAAATAGTCTCCTATGCATCACGAATCACAACATATCACTCCGTATACCACGCACATCTGGGTGCTGATAACCCTGTTAGCTTTGACTTTTGTTACCGTCACGGTGACCTGGATCGACCTCTCGGCACTGACAGTAGCCATTGCGCTCCTGATCGCTTCGACCAAAGCGGTTATCGTGCTGACCTATTTCATGCATCTGAAATTTGAATCGGTATTATTCCGGGTACTGGTTTTCATGGTACTCCTGATTTATACCCTGGTGATCCTGTTTATCCTGTCGGATTATCTGATGAGGGAATAAAAGTTTGATGGTTTGAAAGTTTGATGTCATGATTGTTTTAAGGTTTGAATATTGGAATGAATAAAGGAATAAATAAATGGATGAATTCAGAAGAACAGGATATTCAGTGCTAATCATAAATCGTAAATCGTAATTCTTAAATAACCATATGGGTGCTTCCAATTTTGCCGAGGGTGTCGATCTTGCATTCAAGATCATTTTCGGGATCAGCCTGTTTTTTCTTGCAGGGATTACGACCGTCATGGTCTATTTTCTATATCGTTATAACCGGAAGCGACATCCGGTTGCAGAACAGGTAAAGGAGAACAACTGGCTGGAGATCACCTGGATCGTGATCCCGCTGGCCCTGGTGCTGTTGATGTTTTACTATGGCTACGCCGCGTTTCATCCCATGCGTAACGTTCCAAAGGATGCGATTCCCATCAAGGTGATCGGGAAAATGTGGTCATGGACCTTTGAATATGCCGGCGGCAAGCAGTCGCCGACGCTGGTGGTTCCGATCAACAAACCGGTAAGGCTGAACCTCTATTCGCCTGATGTGATCCATGCCTTGTACATCCCGGCATTCAGGGTGAAAGAGGATGTGGTACCCGGGAAAAACAATTACCTGTGGTTTGAAGCGACACAATTCGGAGAATTCGACATTTTGTGTACCGTCTTCTGCGGGGTCAGGCACTCATACATGGAGGCGAAGGCTAAAGTGGTTACGGAAGCAGAATTCAAGAACTGGTTAACAAAACTCCCTGAACCATCGGCAGAGCCCGAAGGGTTGACCATCCTGAAGAAAAACGCGTGTACCGGTTGTCATTCTCTCGACGGTTCCAAGCTGGTCGGGACCTCATTTAAAGGTCTGTACGGAAAAACAGAGAAGGTTCTGACAGAAGGAAAAGAGCGGACCCTAACCGTCGATGATGCTTATATCATACGGTCGGTTTTTGATCCCGACCGGGATGTGGTTGCCGGATTCCCCAAAGGAATGATGCAGACATACAAAGGAAAAGTCACGGATGCCGAAGTATCGAAAATCATTGAGTACCTGAAGACGTTGAAGTAAGACGAGTGGTAACACGTTCATTCATGCACACTGCCGGTTTTAAAGATATATATACACTGATCCGCTTCCCCGTCTCCCTTGCCGTGACTCTTTCCTCGCTTACAGGCATGGTGATGGCTACAGGGGAGATCAATTCCCGGATGATCTGGCCGCTTCTTGCCATTTTCCTGCTGGCCTCCGGAGCCTCCGCCTTCAACCAATACCAGGAGTGGCCCCGCGATGAAAAGATGGACCGCACCCGAAGCAGACCGATCCCATCGCGCAGGATAAGTCCGGCCGAAGGGTTGCGTATCGCCATGATTGCCCTGGTCGGCGGTTTGATCATTCTGATGTACCAGGTCAACTGGAATACGCTGGTATTGGGACTGATCAACCTGTTTTGGTATAATGGCCTGTACACCTGGCTGAAACGAAAAACAGCATTCGCGGTGTTTCCCGGGGCGCTGACCGGCGTTATCCCCGTCATGATGGGCTTCGCCTCCATGGAACACGATTACCTCTCTCCCACCGCCCTTTTCCTCTCGTTCTTTATCTTCATCTGGCAGATGCCACATTTCTGGCTGCTCATGCTGAAATACGGGGATGACTACCGCAAGGCCGGATTCCCGGTACTGAACGACATCTTTTCCGAGTCCCGCAGCAGGATCATTGTGATGGTATGGGTAATTGCATCAACAGCCGTCCCCATCATGCTGGTCTTTTTCAGGATCATTCATCACCCGTTGATCGGTTACACGATCATGGCCCTCAACATCATCCTGTTATTGATCCTCGCCTGGCAGCTTTTCCTGGCATCTTCTCTCCGCTACCGGCTGGTTTTTGTAAGCGCCAACCTCTTCCTCTTCCTCGTTCTGGCCGCACTCACAGCCGATTCCCTGCTCCCCTGATTTGCTAAGGGTCACGGGGTTTCGCAAATATTTCCGGTAAAAAAATGTTCACCGGGGCATTGAGAAGGCAGGAATATTTCGATTACATTTGTAGAAACACTCTGGTGTCGCGTGTTCATTATTTTTTATAACCAACCGGAACCGGTTTGCAATGTGAGAAATCCTGTTTCACTTGATATCACCGGGCATTCCGGTTCTTAACATGCACCACTCTTATGCGTGAACTCTATCAGAAAAACAAACTTTTCTTCCTCATCCTCCTGGTGGCTGGCGCCGGATTTTTAGTCTGGTATTTCAGCGAAATCGTGATCTTCATCATCGTTGCGGGAGTCATCACCATTATTGGTTCACCCCTGGTCGACCTGCTCGACCGGATCCGGATCGGAAGGCTTCATTTTCCTCATGTTCTGAGCGTCATCATAACCCTGGTACTGATCCTCGCGCTGTTCCTGGGAATTTTCGCAACGATTATTCCGCTGGTAATCAATGAGGTACAACTAATAAGCAGCATCGATAGTTCGGAATTGCTAAAGTTTTACCAGAAAGAGATGGCCAGCCTCCAGCAATTGATCAATCACTACGGGCTTATGCCCAAGGGGGTCACGATTGAAAAAAGCATCAAACAATCCATAGTCCAATTCCTGGATCTGACCTTTCTTTCCGGCGTTTTCACCTCTATTATTTCGTTCACCGGAACATTTTTTATAAACCTGTTCGCTATCGCTTTCCTCTCCTTCTTTTTCCTTTCAGATCCCACACTCCTCTCGCATGGAATTCTGGTATTCACCCCCAGGGCGTATGAAGAACAGGTAAAAAACATCATGGCAAAAAGCAAAAAGCTTTTATCCCGTTATATGGTCGGTCTCATTCTTCAGATATTTGCCAACATCACCACCTATACCCTTGCACTATACATTGTCGGCGTTCCCAGTGCGCTGGTGATTGGTTTTTTTGCCGGTGTCGTCATCATCATCCCTTACATCGGTGGCATCATCTCCATGATTATGGGAGTACTGATCGGTGTGACGGGGGTCGTAGCCCTGGGTGATTACACGCTCATCATGCCAACGGTTATCAGGATTCTGGCTGCCATGTTCATCGTGCAAATGATCGATAACAATATTTTTGCTCCCATCATTCAGGGGAAAAGCGTTAAAGCACATCCGGTCGAGGTTTTTCTGGTGGTTATCGCCGCAGCAAGTTTCGGGGGAATCATTGGGATGGTCGTGGCAGTTCCTGCTTATGGTCTCCTGAAAATCATTGTCCTCGAATTCAGGGCCACCTTCAGGGGGACCCCGTTATTGCCCGGTCGGACCTGACAGAAAATCACCGGATTCCGGAAGTTGCCGGACCCACATAACAGATGTGCAATTCTTAACGTTGTAATAAACATAAAACCTACAGATATGGCTAAAACAGGATCAAATGCATTGCTGGCGGGAATTTTCGGACTGGCCGCGGGAATCGGGATCGGGATGCTGATCGCCCCTGCCAAGGGTTCAAAGACCCGGAAAAGATTAAAGAAAAGGATCATGGGATTCGCCGATTTCATCGAGGACGGGCTCTCCGAGAAGCTAAGTGCCATGAAATCGGCTCTGGGCGGAGAAGAGACCGGTCCTGACCCGGATCAGGAAGAATCTGATAAGGAGGAGGTAAGTTAATGGAAACGGGCCCTATTTCCGACAATATCTCGTCGCTAACCGAGAATGTCAAAGACTACATAAACCTGCGGATCGACCTTTTCAAACTGGTGATCACCGAAAAAATATCGCGGGTAGTCTCCGCTTTTCTGATCGCAGTGGTGTTTTTTATACTGGCGATGTTCATGCTGCTCTTTCTTTCGCTGGCATTCATGTTCTGGTTCGGCGAGGTCGTGGGGCCGACCTGGGCCGGAGCGCTGATTGTAACCGCACTGTATATTATTGCCGGACTTATCATTTATCGGAAACGCCATCAGATTTTCCTCAATCCCCTGGTCACTCAGATCACCAAAGTTTTAATGGAGGAGGATGCGTCGCATGAGTAAACGATATACCATAAAACCGGGAAGCATTACATCCCTGAAAGATCTGGAATTGGAACGGCAGCGGCTCAAACTTGAAATCCTCAGGACGGAGGAACACATTCACCGCGACTACCGGAAAATCCTGGATGCATTTACGCTCAGGAATCTTTCGACAAGCCTGTTGGGCGAAGTTACACACAGTGCGACATTTTTGGGCAAAGCGTTTACCTTCGGAAAAGCCCTCATGTCGAAGCGGAAGAAAAAGAAGAAACGGGAGAAGGAGCAGCCGGAATCAGCGAATGAAAATTAGCGAACAGGGATTAGCGAATAGTGAATAGGCGATTAGGAATCAGCGAATAGACATTTCTCGTTTTCAATTTTCCATTGTCAATTGTCCATTGTCAATTGTCCATTGTTTCACCCAACACCTGCGTCTGATGTTGACTCTGCCGTCATAATTTTTCCAGATGGATACGACTCTCTGATTATTTTCGAGCAGGGCATGGGTCCGGGCAACCCTGATTCCCTTCTCGATATAGGTTTTGGTAAGTTTATGATAGATAAGGGCCAGCACACCTTTTTCCTGGTAATCGGGGCGAACCCCCACGAGGTACATGTGCACGGTGTCGTTGACTTTCATGGCCTTCATCAGGTGAATAAATCCAAATGGAAAGAGAGAACCATTGGCCCGCTGGAGCGCCCTGCTTAAATCCGGCATGGTAATCCCGAAACCCACCACATCATCCCGGTCGTCAAGCACCAGGGCAACAAAATCGGGATGGATGAAACTGAAATACTGATCCGTATAAAACGAAATTTGTCGTTCCGAAAGCGGGATGAATCCGTACAAATGCCGGAATGCCTCATTATACATCCGGAACAATTTCATGGCGTAAGGGTACAGCGTCTTTGAACTCCGCACTTTCAGAAAATGGAGTGGATATTTCTCGAGAACTAACCGGTGCATCCGCTCTATTTTTTCCGGGACTTTGACGGGCACCTGAATTTCGAGCTGGATCCAATCGGCTGCCTTACGAAAGCCCAGCGTATTCATGTGGGAAGGATAATAGGGATGGTTGTAAATAGCGGCCATACTGGACAGTTCTTCAAATCCTTCGATCAGCATTCCCTCCGGATCCATATCGTTAAAACCCAGCGGACCGTGGATCCCGGTCATCCCCTTCGATCTTCCCCATTCTGTTACGGTCGTGATCAATGTCTGCGAAACTTCGGGATCATCAATAAAGTCGAACCAGCCAAACCTGACAAGCTTTACATTCCAGATGGCCGCTTCCCGGTGGTTGATAATACCGGCAATCCGACCCACCGGCACCCCATTTTGATAAGCCATCCAGTAAGCAGCCTCACAAAATTCGAAGGCCGGATTCTTCTCTTCCGAAAGTGTCCGTAACTCATCAGATTTCAACGGCGGACACCAGTACCGGTTTCCTTTATATAACTGAAAGGGAAAGGCAATAAACTGATCCAGGTCATGCCGGGTGACGACTGCTCTGATTTCGGTATAGTCCATTAAGGTAGAATTGGATAAGGGGTGTAAAGGTATTCGTTTTTGTTTTCAAATATTATTGCTTTCCGGTTTTCATCTCCGCGAGACTTTTGGCGTTTTGCAATGATATCACCCTGCTGCTCTTTCCTGAAACGGAAGATCCGGTCAGATCGGAGGGCATTACCATCCTTATCATTGACAACGTCTTTGCTTACGATCTAAAGGTTACGGAGATCCTGAAATATAAGCTGATTTTTCAGGAGGGATTGTTATTAATTGCCATTCATCAGCCAGTCTATGGCAGAATCTCTTTCCGAAAATATCTTCTGCGTATAATTTGTGAAATCAGATTTATTGACCACAATCTCGGAATAGGCTGTTCCCCTTGCATGCGAATGTACTACTGCAATTCGAACACGGATGAACCGCCGGCAAAGATCCCCGATGGCCTGGTATGACTGGTCAAGTTGATCTATCCCAAATTTGTAGTCAACTCCTGAAGCATCGGAAAGCAATTTAAAATCCTGCACCTTAAAACGTTCCGGTGTTAGGGTGTTAAACCAACCAAGTATTTCCGTCATCGTGATCTCACCTGTCAGCAAAGCCTCAGCAATGCCTGTTTCTTCATTGAAATTATCAGTAATCATAAGAGGAGAAGAGTAATATTATCCTATACAAATATATTTAAATATTCATCGTTACGGACCCTAACAAAAAAACTTTTCCGGCGTCCTTCCTGTCAGATCTATTCTTCCGTTTTGTCTCCCATTTTCCCCGTATCTTCGCATTTTGCATTTTAACATTTTGCATTTTGCATTTTGCATTTTGCATTTTGCATTCTCATTTTGAATTTTGACATTTGAATTTTGAATCTTGAATTTTAATAATCCTATGATCCTCGAAGCCTGCGTCAACTCTGCCATGTCGGCCATTGAAGCCCAGAAGGGCGGTGCCGACCGGGTGGAACTGTGTGAAAACCTGCATGACGGCGGCACCACACCCAGCGCCGGAGCCATCAGATTTACGCGGGAAAAGCTTCACATCGGACTGTTCGTGATGATCCGGCCACGGGGCGGCGATTTCCTTTATTCGCAGGACGAATTCCGGATTATGACCGAAGATATCGTCATTGCTAAAGATTCGGGAGCCGACGGCGTCGTATTTGGCATACTGAACCCGGATGGCACCCTCGACCGGGAACGTATGCGTATGCTGGTTGAGCTTGCCCTCCCAATGCAGGTTACCTGTCACCGGGCCTTCGACATGACCCCGGATCCATTCAGGGCAATGGATGACCTCATGGAACTGGGCATTGACCGTATCCTTACCTCCGGCCAAAAGCCTACAGCTCCTGAAGGGGCAGATCTTATCAGAAAAATGATCCTGAAAGCCAACGGAAGGATCAGGATCATGCCGGGAAGCGGAGTCAAAGAGCACAATATTGTCGATTTACGTAATAAGACCGGTGCCACAGAATTCCATATCCACCTGGAGAAGCAGGAACCCAGCCGCATGGTTTTCCGGCAAACCTCCGTGTATATGGGTAACCCCGGACAGTCGGAATTTGAACATGTATTAACCGACTGGAAACGGATCCGTAAGATCAGGAAATTGCTGGAATAAGAGAACCCGGTATCCCGGTTACAGTCCAAAGCGAAAGCAACAAATCGGTTGGGAAAAGTTCACAACAAGCGATAGCAGATGCGCTGCTTATTGTTCAGGATGCGATTATTTGATTTTCAGGAAGAGGCCGATGAAAGTGGCAAACCGAAATTGCCGGCCATCCGCCGGTGGAGATAGCCAATGATAATTGAGAATGCTTTTCTGACCCGCATCCTGGTATAACGGACCAAAATCCTTCCTCTTCGCTTCAGGAAATCGATGGTTGAAAACAAGCCTGCCAATAATAACAGCGCTCCGGCAACCACCATCATGAATGCCAGTCCGTCATTCGCATAGCCTTTAGCGGCATACGATTGGGTCGATAACCCAATCATCAGAAAAGACATTAGAAACATTCCTTTTTTCATGTATTAATAATTTTATATTTCATGGATATTTCATAAACTGTAAATTTTCATTACGCCAATAAAGATACGATTTTTCCCCGCTCTTACAATCCAGCCCAAATATTCTGAAAATTTTAATCAATGTAGTCTCCAATTGATGGATAACATTCCATATTATGCTGCTATTTGTTGTAAAACAGTTTATCATGGCCGGTTATCCGCCATTTCGTAAGCATCCGCGATACCAGTTTCGAATCCCCGGGCTTGCTTAATTTTCCCCAATAGATGAGGTTACAATCGGGATCCAATCCGATCGTATCGGAAGGTGATTCTGCAATTTGCCGAAGGGCTGCCTTTTGACTATCCGCTTTGCGGGATGCTGGTTGATCATTGACCGTGAATAAGACCAGAACACCGGCTATTATGGGAACATACCACCTCAAACGGTTTGGCGATAGTGTTTTAAACAGGAACATAGATGAAAGACCGACCAAAAACACGATGCCGGCCAATACCGGCATCATGGTATCGTACCGGATTACGTTGGGACGGTTCTCACGATAACCACCCATAGGCAAGAGCAGGATGTAGATCAGTGCAAAAAGTCCAAACCATTTATAGAGCTGAAGGATCTTCCGGCCATGATCCTGATCATTCGACTTTCTGACCAGGATCATGTTTAATACCAGGGTCATCAGAATTACCGGATACCCCAGTTTGGTCGTGATCAGGTTGAAAAGCCCTGCCGGCAGCTTTAAGTAAAGCGCCGGGAGCGGTATGGCGATATTGTTTGAATTGAACGAGCCCAGGAAGAGTGAATACAGTGAAAAAATACTGACAGGCAGCAGGAATCGCCAAAATACCCGAGGCGTCTGCAGAACCGAGCAACCCATTCGGTTAAGGAATCGTTTCTGCGGCTGTAGAAGATATTGTTCGTGGAATGATTCGAGGAAAAACAGGAGTGAAAAAATCAGGACAACACCGGGATTCAACGGCCCGCTCAGACTTACGACGATACCCATCGGGATCCAGAATAACAATTGCAACGGGGTATATGAATAGTTCTTCCCATGGTAAAACCTCAGCGCCAGGGGAAGAAAGCAGATCAGGAGCAATGCGAGCGGCATCGCGTAAAAAAACACATAGGTGGGTGCGCTGTCGATAATTCCCATGTAACTCTGGTAACCCTCTGTTTGAAAGAAAGGCGTGACAAGGATCGCTGCTATAAGAAAATCGATGTTGAACACACGAAAAGTTCCGCTGATGGCAACCGCAAGCAGAAAAATCAGCAGTGCCTGTATCAATATCTTAAAAATGGCGCTGGCCAGGTAAACACTTTCGATGGGTGAGACAAACCGCTGCAGAAAGAGCGGAACTTTTTCATACCAAACCTTTATGGTTATATGGCTGAAATAACGATTGGGATTGGGGTACGACTCTTTCTGCGTGATCACGGTCCACCCAAAAGGATCGGCCAGGATGGGTATCACCTCATCGGCTGGTACGACGTTCCAGGGCAGGTCGCCATCGAGGGGTTGACTCCGGTGTTGTTCGAACGAGTATCCAATATCACACAGGAGTAGAAGAATCAGGACGATACGGAAAATATTCTTTTTCAACATGGATCAGCTCCCGGATGATTATCAAAAAGCCATAAAGACCGTATTAATTCTACCGGTTGTCGATAAAGGTACATATTTATTAAAAAAAAACCTTTCGGATGAGGAACATTTACCAGTACTTTTTACCGGAGTCTGTCAGGAACACCGTTTGGTAAATCTCAAAGGTTTCCGCATCCTTGTTCGATTCTCGCATTTTTTTAATACCGGTTTGATACCACTTTAAAGGAGTCTGTCATTCTAAGAAAATTATTATCTTCGAAAAAAAAACGTATGAGTTCCCGATTCTGCTATTTTAATGCGACGAACATGCAAGGAATAAGTGCAACCCTTGCAAAAAGTCATGGTTTCTCAATCCTGTCGCTTCGTACCGCGGCAACCCTTTTATTGTTATTGATTTTTCTACCTGCCATCGCACAGACCCCGCCCGACTGGGAAAATCCAAAGCTGACGGGCATCAACAACCAACCGCCGCATGCCGCCTTCCTCCCATACAATACTGAAGCGGAAGCATTAACAAACAACTGGTGGGCATCACCCTGGATCATGATCCTCAACGGAAACTGGAAGTTTCACTGGTCGGAAAATCCCGAAAAACGCCCGTCCGATTTTTACAAGGATTCGTATGATGTAAGCGGATGGGGCGATATCAAAGTCCCTTCCACCCTTGAGTTGCAGGGTTACGGGTACCCGGTTTATGTAAACCAGCCCTATGAATTCATCCACCTGATGAAACCCGATCCCCCACATGTTCCAAAAGCATACAACCCAGTCGGATCTTACCGCCGTGATTTCGATGTGCCATCCTCGTGGAAAGAGCGGGAAGTTTTCCTGAGATTTGTCAACGTAAAATCCTTCTGCTATGTTTATCTGAACGGAGAACGGATCGGGATGGCAAAAGATGGCAAGACCCCGATTGAATTCGATGTCACCAAATACCTCCGCGACGGGAAAAACACCATCGGGGTTGAGGTTTTCCGCTGGTCTGACGGAACATATCTTGAAAGCCAGGACATGTGGCGCATGAGCGGGATCAACCATGATGTTTATCTCTTTTCCACACCGAAAACACGAATCCGCGATTTTTTTGTGACCGGGGATCTTTTTTCAGATTACCGCCATGGGATTCTAAAACTCACCACCATCATCAAAAATGAACAGCCCAATCCCCCTGCCGACCTTGACCGGATGTATCTCCTGCCGGAATATATTCTGGAAGTCGCACTCTATGAAAATAAATTGAGTCAACAACCCCTGATCAGGGAAGCGATTCCATTCAGGATGACGGAAAAAGCGGAAGATACCTTGTATTTTGAAAAACACATCCCCAATCCGCGTCTCTGGAGCGCCGAGATCCCGAACCTATACAACCTCGTTATCCTGCTGAAAGATAAGGAAGGAAACATCATCGAATCGACCGGGAGCCGGATGGGATTCAGAAGTGCAGAAGTAAAAAACGGACAATTTTTAATAAACGGGAAAGCCGTGCTCCTGAAGGGAGTGAATCGCCACGAACACGACCCGGTGCTGGGCCATGTGATAACCAAGGAGATGATGCAGAAGGACATTAGACTGATGAAGGAATGCAACATCAACACGGTCAGGACCTGTCACTACCCGGATGCGCCCTACTGGTATGAACTCTGCAATGAATACGGGCTTTACGTGATCGATGAAGCCAATATCGAATCGCACGGCATGGGTTACAATCCTGACAAGACCCTGGGCAATAACCCCGACTGGAAGGAGGCCCATCTCAACCGTACCATCCGGATGGTGGAGCGTGATAAGAACAACCCGTGTATCATCATCTGGTCCTTAGGAAATGAAGCCGGTAACGGATGTAATTTTGAAGCGACCTATGATTGGATCAAGCAGCGGGATAAAAGCCGGCCGGTTTGGTACGAGCGGGCAGAACAGGGAGCCAATACCGATATCTTCTGCCCGATGTACTGGTCGCCACAGGATCTGAAGTGGTACGGTTATTCCCGGCAACTACGACCGCTGATCATGTGTGAATATGCGCATGCCATGGGAAACAGTACGGGGAATTTCAAGGATTACTGGGATGTAATCGAAAAGTATCCGCAGTTGCAGGGCGGTTGTATCTGGGATTGGGTGGACCAGGGATTACTTGTCACACCCCAATTGAAAGGCTTCAAAGGCAAAGTACCCGCCAATGCTCCATCTGACATTAACCGGACCGATCAGCCCCCGGCCTACCGGTATGAACAGATCTCCTGGGCCTTTGGCGGGGACTTTGGCCCCGACAATGTTCCGTCGGACGGCAACTTCCTGTGCAATGGCATCGTTTTCCCCGACCGGCAGCCACATCCGGGATATTGGGAAGTTAAGAAAGTTTATCAGTATGTCAAATTCAACCTGATTGATCCTGACGGCGCTTCTTTTGAAATCAGCAATCACTATGATTTTTATGATCTCAGGAACACAGAGATAACCTGGGATCTGATTGCAAACGGCAGCACCATTACCTCCGGAAAAGTTGAATCCGGTACGGTTGTTCCCGGTGGAAAAAAGAGAATTGCGCTGCAATTACCCGGCATGAACCCGTCGGTGAAAACGGAGTATTTTCTGAATGTTTACCTGAAAACCACCAAAGCATGGGGATTGCTTGGCACTGGCCATATCCTGGCATCAGAACAGCTTATCCTGCCTGTCCTTGGAAGCGATCCTGCCGCAGTTACCTTGAAATCAAGCCTTAAGGTATCCGAAAACCCGCAATCTGTCGAGATAACCGGAAATGACTTTTCCTGTGTCTTCAACCGGAACGCCGGAACCCTGTCATCCATAAAGTATGGAAATTCAGAGATCCTCAAAGCCGGACCGGTTCCCAATTTCCGCAGGGCCCCAACCGACAACGATATCGGAAACGGGATGCCAAAACGTTGCCAAGCCTGGTTCGACGCCTCTGAAAACAGGTCTGTTTCGAAGATGCAGGTTGTCAGCGCCGAATCGGGGAACGTTGAGATCGTGGTCCATTTTTCTTTGCCTGAAAATATTGCCAGCGAAACAGTGTCGTACATTATTACCCCTGACCGGAAAATAGCAGTGACATCCACCATAAAACCATTGAAGGAAAAGTTGCCCGAAATGCCCCGTTTCGGACTTAACCTCCAACTCAGTCCGCAATTCAACCAGGTAGCTTATTATGGCCGGGGTCCCTGGGAGAACTACTGCGACCGTAAGACAGCGTCATTCATTGGCGTTTACAAATCCACTGTCGACGATCTTTTCACCCCGTATGTCCGGCCGCAGGAGAATGGTTACCGCACAGAGGTCCGGTGGGTCGAATTCACCGATTCCAACAACGCTGGTGTCAGGTTTACCGGCTCGCCTGTCATCTGTTTCAGCGCGCTGCCCTATACATACGATGACCTGAAGGGTTTCAAACAGGGAGGAAAGCATCTTGGCGACCTGGAGAAAAAACCGTTCATCGACCTCAACCTGGATTACGGGCAGACCGGCGTTGGCGGGGATGACAGTTGGGGTGCCCGGCCGCATCAGCAGTACACGTTGCAGGCGAAGGAGTACAGCTATAGTTTTACTATCGAGCCTCTGAAATCGAAAAAATAGGGTGAACCTGCATCTTATTCGTCTCTCAGGCATCTGACTGAGAACCCCTTTCCTTTTGGTTCCCATGACCGGAATATCGTGCCATCGTTATAGTTGAACTTTCTATACCGGGCGCTCAATTCATACGTTGTTGTTGAAGTCCAGAAATTACCGTCAAACGAAAGGCCGCTGAACGTCCCGGATTCATAACGTTGGCCGCCGGGCAGGGCAGTGAAACCGCTTGAATTGGTCGCCCCGGTATTGGGTGGCGACCAGTGTGCGGTTCCCGCCTCTTTCATCTTATTTCCTACATCCGTACCGACTACGTTGAAAGCAAAACAATCTACTGTCGGATCCAACGTCTGGGCCACGGTGCACCACTCGTCCTCATTGGCTATATGCCATCCGGGAGGACACACACCCGTTACAGGCTCGGTCGGCGCCGGAATCCATGTTGCAGTATTTGAAGCGCCATTCAGGTATTGTACCATTTCACCCCACTGGTAAATGCCACCGTAAATATTGCACATGGAGTCAGCGTCGTTATAACAATACTTCTCTATGATCTGATTGTCGATCTGGTCTGCCGTCCCGTTGACCCGGGTTCCGATGTCCATGTTTTCCCTGAACCAGCATTGGTTCCCGATTGCAATGGTATGATAAACCTTCCCGTCTCTGGTGTCGGTAACGGTACCGCCGCATTCAATACACGACAGGGTCGATTCAGTTAAAGTTGTCACCGGTGAATGGGAACAAACATTATATGACCATACAAACCGCTTATATTCCGTATTACAAACAAGTTGGGATTCGGTATAGGTCAGGGCATTCCCAAGGTCGGTCGCTGATGCGTAATTATCAACAGTATTCCATTTATACCCGGTTGCTCCTTTGGCAGGAAGCCAATTCCACTTAATTACCGACTTGGCGGGAACATGCACACCTGTTTGCGGCGCCTCTGGCGCCCCGACATAGACCTCAAGCCGTTTCACCGGACTTTTCCAGCAATCATTGAAGGCATAAACACATATGGATCCACCGGTGGTGTCAAAGTCCACAACAAGAACATTAGAACCCTGCCCGTATTCGATCACCACCCCATCCGGTAAAACCCAGTTGTACCCAGTAGCCCCGGCGACAGCCGAAGCAACGTACCTAACACCTGTAACATGAGGGCAAACAAGGGTACTGCCATTGATGGAACCGGGTTCACTGATTATCCCCGCATTCCCCAAAGGTACCCAGGCACCCCCGTTGAAGAATTGAAGATCATTACAATCGGTATTGTAAACAACAAGACCCTTTTCCGGAGTTGGAACTGCATCCCGTTGCGAGGTTGTCAGCCTGGGTGGTAAAAATCCCTTACTGGTCGATTTCACATCGAGCATTGCCGACGATGCCGGTTGACTACCATCGGAGCTGATTCCTACCTGAGCACTTGTTACCACAGAAAAAAGCAGAACAAATGCGGTGAGTGCAAATAACTTTACCATGAATTCAAAATTTAAATCCCGGTAAAATTAGAACAAAGAAAGTTCAATGTCAAGTAAATAACATATGAAAAACTGCCTGCCCGCCATTCTTGGACGCCTCCACAGACCCAACGCCCGGTGTGGCAGAATAGTGAAATGGTGAGATGGTGGAATAGTGGAATGGCGGAAACAATTACCAGTCCGCTCTTTGTCCAACTCTCCGTCTAACCCTTCGTTCAACTCTTCGTCCGCTAGTCCCCCTTCAGACAACGCACGGAGAACCCTTTTGTTTTATCGTAATTTCCATCACGCCAGAGTGATTCAGACCAATGCCCCAAGGCCCTGCTCCAGGAAAATAATGCACCGTTCTCGGTCGATGACCAGAAGTTGGTATATTGGTCTAAAACAATAAATGTCGCATCAGGCTCCCGGATGCCACTCCCGAGAGCAGTAAACCCACTTGAATTCGAGGCCAAATTTGGATCCCACCAGTGCAATAAACCTGTTTCCTTCATCTTCCCGCCTGCAATGGATTCTCCGCCTAAATTATTGGATAGAATTACCCATTCATCATCCGAAGGGATGTGCCATCCTGAGGGACATAAACCCTGGACATTACCGGATGGAACCGGCGACCACGATGTTGTATTGGTGGCGCCGTTCATGTATTGTACCAATTCAGCCCACTGATACAAACCTCCGTAAACGGAGCAATCGGTTTCCAGGTCGTCATAACAGTACTTTTCAATAAGACCATTGTCAGTCTGGTTAAAAGTCGGCGGAATTTTCATCCCGATGTTCAGGTTTTCTTTAAACCAGCATTGTTGGCCGATCTGAACAGTGTTGTAGGTTTTTCCCCCGTGGATTACCGAAGGCGTTCCCGGACAGGGGCCTCCCGGCGCTGCAACCTGCATGGTGATGGCATTGGAAGTAGCCGGATTGCCTGTCACACAGATCATGGAGGAGGTTAGCACACAGGTCACGACATCGTTATTTACCGGAGTGTAGGTGTATGAAGAAGCCCCTGAGAAGGTATTGTTCCCGTTTACCTTCCATTGGTAAACCGGATTGGCGCCACCGTTAACTTCGTTTGCTGTGAATATAACCTGTGTTCCTGAACCGACCGGATTGGCTGAAGCCGAAATGGTGACGCTCACCGGAAATGGTTGTACCACGGCCGTGATTCTTTTGTTGGAAGTGGCCGGATTTCCTGAAACGCAAGCCTGATTGGAGGTCAGAACGCACAGGACCTGATCGCCGTCGGCCGGGGCGTAGGTATAGGTCGGGCTGTTGGTTCCGACGTTGAGGTTATTCACCTTCCATTGGTATGTTGGTGCATTTCCCCCGTTCACCGGTATAGCCGTAAAGGTTACCAGAGTTCCTGCACAAACCTGTTCGGCGGAGGTATTGATCGACACGCTTACCGGATCCAATGAAGGGCAGTTATCCTTGAGGCACCTTACCGAGAAGCCAAACGTTTTCTGGTTAACATACCGTTCCAGATTTGCCGTGGTATAGCGCAGGGTACGATGGGGAGCCGAGCTGCCATCATCGGTCGACGACCAGAGGTAACAATCCAGAGTCAGTTCATCAAAGTTCTTAGCCGGGTAAAGCAATCCACCCGGCAGCGCAATAAATCCGCTCGAATTGGTAGCTCCGGTATTCGGTGATTGCCAGTGGGTAAATCCTGCCTCTTTCATTTTTCCACCGGGATTACTGCCCAGGATTGTTTGCAAATCATTCCATTCACCATCCGAGGGGATATGCCAGCCCGGTGGACAGATGCCAGTCGCGCTTGAAGTCACATATTGCATCATCTCATTCCATTGGTACATCCCGCCATAGACGGCACAGTTTGATTCCTGATCGTTGTAACAGTACTTTTCAAGAATACCATTGTCGGATTGCTCAATCGTACCGTTGATCCTGGTCCCGATATCGAGATTCTCCCGGAACCAGCACTGGGTGCCAATCTGGACCGTGTTGTAAGTCTTTCCACCATAGTTTACGGTTGGGATCCCGGGGCAAGGATCCACGACCGGGTTGACCACCATGGTGATTGCATTCGATATAGCCGGATTACCGGTGATACAGGCTGCATTCGACGTAACCACACAGGTGATCACATCCCCATTGACCGGCGTAAAAGTATAATTAGAACTGTTGGAACCGGCATCGATGCCATTTACTTTCCATTGGTAACCGGGTGAAGTGCCGCCATTAACAGGTGTTGCAGTGAAATTGACCGGAGTTCCGAAAGCAATCGGATTAGCAGAAGCCGTAATTGTCACACTGACTGGTGATGGGGCTGTCACACCTATAGCAATTACATTGGAAGTCGCCGGATTACCTGAAACGCAGGGCTGATTGGAGGTAAGTAAACAAATAACCTGATCCCCGTCGACCGGAGTGAAGGTGTATGTCGCGCTGTTTGTCCCGGCTGTGACGTTATTCACCTTCCAATGATAGACTGGGGCTGTTCCACCGTTGACCGGAATAGCGGTCAGAGTGACGGGTGTTCCTGAACAAACCTGATTTGCTGAGGTTCCGATCGAAATGCTGACTGTGGAATAGGACGAGCAGGTGTCCTTCATGCAACGAACCGAATAACCATACGTTTGGGGCGAAACATACCGGTAAAGGTGATCCGTATAGTTTACCAGGGAACGGTAGTAACCCCAATTTGATCCATCCAGGGTAGAAGCCCAGAAATACACGGCAGTTGTCAGATCGTTAAAACTGAGTGGATTGAATCTTTTTCCGGCAGGCAGTCCGGTAAACCCGCTGCTGTTGGTCGCATTGTAGTTCGGATTTGCCCAGTGGGAGGTACCGGGTTCTTTCATGGTTCCGCCCGCTGTGCTCTCCCCGCCAAGATAGACCGCCAAAATCCCCCACTCCTGATCAGAAGGAATGTGCCATCCTGAAGGGCATATGCCACGGGTACCAGGCAAATTCACATATTGCATCGCCTCATTCCACTGATAAAGACCTCCGTAAACAGCACAATTAGCTTCGAGATCATTATAACAATATTTCTCAAGGACATCATTATTGGTTTGATCCTGTAAGCCGGGAATTTGGGAGCCGATATCGAGGTTCTCCTTCAGCCAGCACTGTGTTCCTATCTGAATAGTGTTATAGGTCTTACCTCCGTAACTTACTGTCGGAATCCCCGAACACGGTTGAACCGCCGGATTCACGACCATGGTAATGGCATTGGAGACGGCCGGATTACCTGTAATACAGCTTGCGTTCGAAGTAACCACACAGGTGATCACATCGCCATCGGCCGGATTGTAGGTATAATTTGAACTGTTGGAACCGGCATTGATGCCATTAACTTTCCATTGGTAATCGGGCGAAGCGCCTCCGTTGACCGGTGTCGCGGTAAAAGTGACTGCTGTACCTGCAGTGACGGGGTTTGCTGATGCGGCAATTGTTACGCTTACTGTTGCAGGAACAGCTACTGTTATTGCGACTGTATTAGAGGTCGCCGGGTTACCCGAAACACACGACAGGTTGGAAGTCAATATGCAAACCACCTGATCGCCGTTGGTTGGTGTGTATGTGTAAGTCGGGCTGTTGGTTCCAACCATGATGTTGTTTACTTTCCACTGGAATGATGGTGTGGTTCCGCCATTGACGGGAGTCGCCGTAAGGCTGACCGGTTCCCCTGCGCAGAGGGTTCCCACAGGAGCCGTAATGGTCACGCTGACCGGAACTGTTGAAGTACAGGAGTCTTTAAAACACCGTACCGAATATCCATATGTCTTGTAATGATCTGTCGATCCCAGGTTGGCGGATGCAGCCCTGAGATATTTGACGTACGCGCTGCGCTCAGACCACTCGGTAGCGGTCCAGAAACTGCCATTCAGCATAATTTCACTGAAATAACCATCCATATGCTTCCACCCGCCGGGAAGCCCTGTAAACCCGGTGGTATTGGATGCCCCTGTATTGGGAATGGACCAGTGTGTCGTTCCGGTTTCTTTCATTTTACCGCCGGCAACCGCCTCTCCCTCGAGATAGGTGGCCAATTGTATCCAATCGCTGTTTGCAGGAATGCTCCAGCCCGGGGGACAAATACCTGTAACCGGGCCCGACGGTGCCGGATCCCACGAGGAAATATTGGTGGCGCCGTTCAGGTATTGAACCATCTCAGCCCACTGGTAGAGTCCTCCATAAACATCGCAATTCGACTCCAGATTGTCGTAACAGTATTTTTCCAGGGTGCCGTTATTGGTTTGGTGAACCGTGTTGGCAATCCTGGTTCCGATATTCAGATTTTCCTTCAGCCAGCATTGGGCGCCAATCAGGATGGTATGGTAGGTCTTTCCGCCATAGTTAACTGTCGGGATGCCGGGACAGGTAGGAGGAGGTGTAAGCGTTGTGAAGGAGACTTCATTTCCATAAGCAACGCCAACCGACGTTTTGGCGTAAGCTCTGACATAGTATGTTGTCCCGCCGGTGAGTCCGGTCAACGTATAGTCAAAATTCCCGGTCCCGCTGCCACAAATGATCACGCTATCTGTAACATCTGGAGCTGGTTCGATGCTAAAACAGATACCTCTTTCGGTAACCGGCGCTCCCCCGTCGGAAGTGATCGATCCTCCGACCATGGCTCCTTCAGCGTTAACCGCCACGGGATCGGAGGTTGAAATCAATGCAAAGGAATTTCCGACCCAGGTAGGCACCCAGGATTGCGATAACTGAAGGAACTGACCGGGCTGACCTTGTGGTACAACACCCCACTGCGTTCCATTCCAGTATAAAAGATCGCCCGGGTGACTGCCCGGCGATAATACTGCCGGAATCCAGCTTTGGCCGTTCCAGTAATAGAAACCGGGAGTAACATTGTAAGGCGCCGTTCCGGCCGTGGCCGTGTTGTAGATCAGCAATCCCGTTGCCGGTAAGGCTACCGGGGCAGCCAGATTGGATGCGGTTAAAGCAACGCGGGGAGGCAGAAAACCTTTGCTATCAGATTTCACCTCGAGCATAGCCGAGTTGTGGGGAAGGCTACCATCGTTTGAAATGGCTACCTGGGCCGGGAGTTTAATCCCTGTGGCCAACAGCAACACCAGGATTAAAGGGATCCAAAAAAGAGGTCTCATAGTAATAGTTTATAGTATAGGTTCATTTCATAAAAGTTCCAGTGCGTTGTAACCAGGAAAATCAGCGATGAAAAGAGAGGATTCCCTACTCTTTTTTGAACAACCGTTCCATGACTTCCCGTATCATGCCGCGATCGATGGGTTTCTGAACATAATCGGTAAAACCTTCGCGGAGGAAGCGTCCACGATCGCCATAAGAGGCATAGGCGGTGACCGCAATAATGGGAATATTTTCGTTGCCCGGAATTTTCCTGATCTGATGCATGGCCTCGATCCCGTTCATACCGGCGCCCAGGTGGATATCCATGAGAATGGCATCGAATTTTTGACGGCCCGCTAAATCGACCGCTGCTTTCGCATTACGGACAGAGAAGATATTGCAATATTTTCGGATATAGATCATCAGGAGTTGAATGTTCATCATATTATCCTCCACAATCAGTACATCTGGCAGCTTCCGGCCTTTACTTTTTGGTGGCTTTTTAATGTTTTCAAATGCCGGTATCATTTCAGCAGGGTATGGCAAATCAGGGGTTTCCTCTTCGGTAATATCGAGATTATCCGATTGAAGGCCAATATCAAATTCCTTGGTGATATGGTTCAGTATTTCCATTACCTTCCGGGCTGATTGGAGAACCTGTTCGGCATTGGTCTTCTGTGCGGGATCTTCCAGCTCCTCGGCAAGCAATTCAGCGAATCCAACGATCCCGCACATGGGGGTTCGCAGGTCATGATCAAAACGCAGTAAGGTTTCCCTGGGAATTAAACCTCCTTCCCGTACCGAATCCTTGCATTTTTCCATCAGATCTAGGATGATCTGCTGAATGGCCGAAAAGAGCGCGTTCAGATCTGTTTGTCCGTGAACACGCTCCAGGATGCGGAATACCGCCTGATTTACAAGTTGGGCAGGGTTACTATCCATTTGAAAAGTTCAAGTTTAATGCAAAGATAAAAAATTACAGTCATAAATTTCACCTGTTTTTGGGCGCCAGAAAATGGTTATATAACAACAATCCGATGATGGTGAGTACGCCGATCATACTGAAAGTAAGCCACAGCAGTTGCGGCATGTTCATTTTATCGACATACTGAACATACAGCCAGGCACCTAAAATTCCCCCAACCCCGCTGCCGATCACGCCGTAAAGAAAGGAATATCCCTGGTACAAAGCTTTTTTATCATCCGGTGCGATCAGGCTCACATATGATATGAATTTCGGATGCGCGGTCATCTCCCCAAGTGTGAATATGAACATCGAAGCGAGAAAAATCCAGCCACTGGGTGCTATTGCCAACATTCCCATCCCCAGAGACCCAAGCGCTATTCCGAAGATCATTGTCGGTAGGGGCTTGAAATTCCTGACTATTCCCGAAACCACCAGTTGAAGAAGAATAATGGCTCCGGCATTCATAACCGTCACATGCTCAGCATCGAACTTCCATGACGGGTTATCCAGAAAAAGAGAGAGTCCCCGATTGATCAGGTTGTTGAAGCCCGACATATCAACACGTTCCTTAAGGTACCAGAGGACTGAATCATAGACCTGAAAGTACATAATCCAGAATCCGGCATAGATCACGATCATCAGGATGAACTTTAAATCGCCTAAAACGCTCAGCATCTCCTTAAAAACCTGTCCGATAGGCTTCACAACCCGGTTTACAGCGGGTTCCCGGAACAGGAAATAGTTGAGAAAGATCAATAAGCCGGTTCCAACCGCAGCCATATAAAAGATGTAGTGATAGGCTATTGATTTCAGCACCGGCACCAGGATCAACGGAAACAGAAAGGCACCCAGGTTTATCGACCAGTAGTAGATTCCGAAACCCAGCGACCCGTTCGACCCATCGGTGACCCTTGAAATGGTGCCCGCGATCATGGGCTTGAAAAAACCGGCTCCCAGGGCCATCAGGATCAGGCTTCCAAAGACCGTAACATAAGTTGATGAAAGACCAGCGAAGAGATAACCAAGGCTCATGGTAAAACACGCGAAAAAAAGCACTTTGCGGTAACCAAAACGGTCGCCGATAGCTCCGGACAGAATAGGCAAAAAATAGAGCAGCGGTGTGATGACGCTTTTTATGGCTCCCACGCTTTCCCTTGAAAACCCCATTCCTCCTTCATCCCTTGATAAAACGAGGTAGACCGACAACACCGACATTACACCATAATAGGATCCCCGCTCAAAAAATTCCATCGAGATGGCAGTCCAGAAGTTCCGGGAAAAAGAGAACACGTTTTTCATTGTTCAGATAAGCTTTACGGTTCGAAAATACAAAAAAGATCGATAATCCTGTTTCTTAAAAACCATGGTAACTGCCCGGTCTTCCTGCGGTTTTCAACCCATCATTAACTGTTGACAAATGATTCGGAAGGTTTTGAACTTTAAAATAATTTTCGCTATTTCGCACCTGAATCCGCACGGCCCTGCCCCCTTCCCTCCATTTTGTTTCGGAAGGTACTGATGTTGCCGGGCTGATTTTAACACTGCACCACACATTTTCTAATCCCTTATCATGAACGGAAATCTGAATACTCTTGCTGCAAAGTTTCAAATCGAAGGCAGCCCGGATGCTGTTTCACCCATTGACTCCGGGCACATCCACGATTCTTACCGGGTCAGCACCCTTCCTCCGGAAACACCGGACTATTTACTGCAACGCATCAACCATAAGATTTTCACGAATATCGAAGACCTGACCGGGAATATCCTCAAAGTGACTTCCCACCTGCAACATAAACTCCATTTATACACTGGACAACCCTTTCAAGTGATCCGGCTGATCCCTGCAACCGGAGGTGGCTGGTGGTTCAACGATCCTGACGGGAACTACTGGAGAATGTACGAGTATATTGCAGGAAGCCACTGTTACGATCGGTTGGAGAATCCTGACCGTGCAATTCAGGCAGGTTTTGCCTTTGGAAATTTTCAAGCCCTTACCGCTGATATGGATTCCCGCTCACTCGTCGAAATCCTTCCCGATTTCCACCACATCGGTAAAAGACTCCGGATGTTCCGGGAGGCTGTCGCACACGACCGGGTCAGGCGAGCCGGCCGGGTCGAACAGGAGATCCGGTTTGTGGAAGCGCGGGCCGATGAAATGCACCGGGTGATCCGTCTGGTAACATCCGGAAAAATTCCCGTCAGGGTGACCCATAATGACACCAAATGCAACAATGTACTTTTTGATTCACACGATCGGGCTATCGCGGTCATTGACCTTGATACCGTGATGCCCGGTACTGTGCTCTATGACTTTGGAGATGCTATCCGGACGGGAGCAAGTACCGCGGCTGAAGATGAAGCCGATACCACCAGGATCGGGATCGACCTCGGGCTTTTTCAGGCCTATGCGGAAGGATATCTGAATGCAGCCAAAGAATTTCTAATACAGGAAGAGATCGGAGCGCTTGCATTCTCGGCCCGGTTGATGACCTATACCATCGGTTTGCGTTTTCTGACCGATTACCTTGACGGGGACAGATATTACAAAATCGCGGATCCCGATCACAACCTGCAACGTGCCCGCGCCCAGTTCAAACTCCTTCAAAGTATGGAAAAGCAAGCTGCCAGAATGGATGCCATTATCCGGAAAGCTGCAGGTTGAAATCCAATGGAAATGGTTCACAAATTCTTGCTTACTTTGCACATTCAATCCTTAAATCAATTATGGTATGCGACCCATCCTGCCTTTCATTCTGCTTCTGTTTATGCTGATCGGTACATCCGCAGCCGGCCCGCTCGATTCAACCGGTTTGAGCATTGTACCGAAACCGGTATCTGTTAAAGTGTTGCAGGATACCTTTACCATCAGCCGCCTGACGGTCATTGCGATACCTCCCGGTGACCCCGAACTCAGAACGCTGGCCACACTTCTGCTCGAAAGGATCCGTTGGGCCGGAGGTCCCTTACTGACCATCCGGGAACTTACCACAGGGGAAAAAGACTTTCAGGGTATTCTTTTAAAAAAACAAGCTACACGATCGACCAAAGAGGATGAAGGTTACCGGCTTCAGATAAGCCGGAAAAGACTGGTGCTTTCGGCGAAGAGCGGCCAGGGGCTTTTTTATGGAATCCAGACCATTTTTCAGTTGATGGGCGCCGAGATCTGCCGCTACAACCTCCCGATGACTTATACGGAATGGGAAATACCCTGCGTGGATATCCGTGATTATCCGCGTTATTCCTACCGCGGTATGCATCTGGATGTCTGCCGTCATTTCTTCCCGGTATCATTTATTAAGAAATACATCGACGTGCTCGCGATGTACAAGATGAATACCTTTCACTGGCACCTTACCGATGATCAGGGCTGGCGCATAGAGATTAAAAAATACCCCGGGCTGACCGCTACCGGGGCCTGGCGGGTCGATCATGAAGACCTGCCATGGAATGAACGTCCACCGCAAAAACCGGGAGAAAAAGCCACTTATGGGGGATTCTACACCCAGGATGAAATCCGCGATGTGGTCCGTTACGCTGCTTCACGGTATATCAACATTATCCCGGAAATCGAGATGCCGGCCCACTGTGTGTCAGCACTGGCCGCTTACCCGCAACTATCCTGTACCGGAGGTCCCTTTACCGTTCCTACCGGTTCTTACTGGCCGAATATTGATATTTTCTGTGCCGGCAATGATTCGGTATTCACCTTTCTCCAGGATGTCCTTACCGAAGTGATGGAATTGTTTCCATCGAGCTACATTCATGTGGGTGGCGACGAGGCTGACAAAACCAACTGGAAAACATGTCAGAAATGCCAGGAACGAATGCGAAACGAAGGCCTTAAAGATGAAAAAGAGCTCCAGAGTTATTTTATTAAAAGGATTGAAAAGTTTATCATCTCCAAGAACCGGAAACTGATCGGTTGGGATGAAATCTTAGAAGGGGGACTGGCTCCGGAGGCGACCGTGATGTCGTGGCGCGGGATTGAAGGCGGTATCGCAGCCGCCCGCCAGGGACACGATGCCATCATGACCCCTACATCGCATTGCTATTTAGATTATTACCAGGCCGACCCCGCCTTCGAACCCAAAGGCATTGGTGGTTTTGTCACCCTGCGAAAGGTCTATTCCTATGAACCTGCTCCGGAAGAACTCAACAAAAAGGAGGCCCGCCATATCTTGGGAGTTCAGGGCAATCTGTGGACAGAATTCATCAGCGATCCCTCACATGCCGAATACATGGTTCTGCCACGCATGATCGCCCTTGCTGAAGTAGGCTGGAGTCAGAAGAGTGCAAGGGACTGGAATGATTTCCGGGTTCGTTTGCGGGGACAATACCTGCGGTTAGATAAAATGAAGATGAATTTCAGCCAGGGATCCTTTAAGGTGGATGTCCATACGAAATGGGATCCTGAAAGCCATTCCATGAAGCTGATCCTCGGATCCGAGCAATTGGATGTGCCGATCCACTATACGCTGGACGGGAATGAAGTCACATCCACATCGCCGGTCTATACGATGCCATTGGATTTGAACCGCAATGGCGTGATCCGTGCGGGAATGTATGTCGGTGGCACACTGAAGGAGAAACCCGTCGAAATGCCGTTTCTGTATCACCATGCCATCGGGCGACCTGTGAAATATTACACCTGTTACTCTTACCGATATCCGGGCGATGGGGCGGGCTCGCTGACCGACGGGCTCCGCGGCTCTTCAAATCACCGTGACGGGCTCTGGCAGGGTTTCCTGGGTGATGATCTCGACGTGGTCATCGATCTGGGTTCGGAAATTCCGGTCAATTCGGTGCAGATAAACTTCCTCCAGGCCAGCCGCAGTTGGATATTCTTACCGGTAATGGTAGAGTACTCATTGTCATCGGATGGTAAAAAATACCATTCGTTCAACGAAGTGACTCACAATGTTTCCCAGCAGGAAAAAGAGGCTGTTATTCAACCCTTCAACTTTCAGTTTATGGCCGGCACCAAAGCCCGGTATCTCCATGTAAAAGCCAAAAATGTAAAGGTTTGTCCCGCGTGGCACGAAGGTGCCGGGCAATCCTGCTGGATGTTCGTGGATGAGATCGTGGTATTTTAGCAGTACCCTGATTGTGTGAAGCCTGTGCCCGCCACGGGGAGACCACGACCCGTTTTCCGCGCACCGGATCCTGAATAAGAGATCAGACCGTCATAATATCCCGTTCCTTGACCTCAAGGATTTTTTCAACCCGGGCAATATTTTCGTCCGTAATTTTTTGAATGATGGTTTCCAGTTTTTCAACCTCATCTTCGGGGATACCGTCCTTTTTCATCTTTTTTGCAGATTCATTGGCAGTGCGCCGGATGTTCCGGATCCCGATGCGGGCATTTTCAGCTTCGTTCTTTGCTTTTTTCACCAGATCACGACGTCGTTCCTCGGTCAGCGGCGGAACCATGATCCTGAGGATCTCACCTTCATTTTTTGGATTGAATCCCAGGTTAGCGGCCTGTATGGCTTTATCGATCAATCCAAGGACACTTTTATCCCAGGGCTGGACAATGATCTGGCGGGCATCGGGGGTGCTGATGTTGGCAGTTTGTTCAATCGGGGTCATCACGCCGTAATAATCGATCCTGACCCCCTCGAGCATCTGTGCACTGGCTTTTCCTGCCCGGAGTTTCTGGAACTCCTTTTCGAGGTGTTGAATGGTCAACTGCATCCCTTCCTGGGCCTCTTCGATGGTGAACTCTATTTCTTCATGCATGGAGTTTCAGGTTTTGTTCTTTTAGCGAATACAAAATTAACAGGCCAATGTCAAAAATCAAAAAAAAACGATCAGCTTTACCCACGCTGAAGATGATCCGGCCTTCCCGCTCCTTAGTTTGTCACAAGCGTTCCGACCATTTCACCCTTTATCAACCGTTGCAATCCGCCTTTTTCGTTCATGTTGAAAACCACGACCGGCAGGTTATTTTCCCTGCACAGGGTGAAGGCAGTGAGATCCATAATTTTCAGTCCTTTCGAATAAGCTTCCTCAAAGGTCAGCTTTTCATATCTGACGGCTGCCGGGTCTTTTTCGGGATCGGCCGTGTAAATCCCGTCGACCCGGGTTCCCTTCAGAATAACATCTGCCTTGATCTCAATCGCACGCAATGCAGCGGCGCTGTCGGTGGTAAAATAAGGATTCCCGGTACCACCTGCAATAATCACCAGGTAACCCTGTTCAAGGTAATCGATGGCTTTTCTGCGGCTCATGGATTCACAAACAGGATCAATCGAAAGGCCTGAAAGTACCTTTACCTTCAGACCGGCCATTTCAATTGCGGCCTGCAACGCCAGGCTGTTGATGACCGTCGCGAGCATTCCCATATAATCTCCCTGTACCCGGTCCATTCCTTTCCCGGTGCCTGTAAGACCTCTGAAAATATTCCCGCCACCGATCACAATGGCAACTTCGACGCCCGCTTTTACGACCGATACGATCTCCGCAGCATAATCATTTAACCTGACCGGGTCAATTCCGTAACCCTGTGATCCTTCCAGGGATTCCCCGGATAACTTTAACAATACACGTCTCAGTTTCATATTATTGCTACCGTTAAAGAAAAAGATTACTCATCATCTGGATTTAAAGACCGGGTGAAGGGTAAGCAGGCCTTCATTCCGTTATTCGTTTCCCCCTGCACCATGGCAATTCTTGTACTTTTTACCACTTCCGCATGGACAAGGGTCGTTACGTCCGACTTTCTTTTCCACTTTTACCGGCTGCGGCTTGGATTTTTCCTGTGTATTTGAATTGGCCTGCGATAAAAGATCCGACCGTTCCTCCTTCATTCTCGAACGGTCGAGCCTGCGCGGCGCCTGGGCTTCCCGCACATTCTCAGCCTGGATTGGGACATCGGCTTTGATCAGGAATGAGGTTATCTCCTTGTTTGTTTTCTGAACCATCGTTTTGAACAGTTCAAAAGATTCAAATTTGTAGATCAACAAAGGATCTTTCTGTTCGTAGGCTGCATTCTGTACAGATTGTTTCAGATCATCCATCTCCCGGAGATGCTCTTTCCAGGCATTGTCGATCATTCCCAATACAATCCCTTTCTCAATGCTGAGCACCACCTCCCGGCCTTTGTCTTCATAAGCTTTTTTCAGATTCGCAACGGCCTGCATGGTCTTCAGTCCATCGGTCACCGGGATGGCAATATTCTCGTACCGGGTGTCATTCTCAAAAATATTCCGGATGACCGGATAGGTCTTCATCGCAATATTTTCACATTTGGCCTTATACCGCTTATATATGTATTCGTACAGTCTGGTGGCCAGTTCTCCGCTATTCGACGATTCAAAATCATCCGGTTTGAAAGGAGAATCGGCAGCGAATTCCTTCAGAAGATCCATCTTAAAGGCCTCAAAATCGCGCTGTTCCTGAGCGTCCATGACGATGGTCTCGCTGACATCGAAGATCATGTTGGAAATATCGACTGCCAGCCGGTCTCCGAAGAGTGCATGATGCCGTTTTTTATAAATTGCCTCACGCTGGATGTTCATCACATCGTCGTACTCCAGTAACCGTTTGCGGATTCCGAAATTGTTCTCCTCCACCTTTTTTTGTGCACGCTCTATCGATTTTGTGATCATCGAGTGCTGGATCACCTCCCCATCCTGAATCCCCATCCGGTCCATAATCCGGGCAATACGGTCGGATCCGAACATCCGCATCAGGTCATCTTCAAGGGAAACAAAGAACTGCGAACTCCCGGGATCTCCCTGACGACCGGAACGGCCCCGGAGCTGACGGTCTACCCTTCGCGATTCGTGACGTTCGGTGCCAATGATGGCCAATCCGCCTGCATCCCGCACACCCGGACCAAGCTTGATGTCGGTACCCCGGCCTGCCATGTTGGTCGCGATGGTTACGGTACCCGCGCGTCCCGCTTCTGCAACGATATCGGCCTCCTTCGCATGGAGTTTTGCATTGAGGACATTGTGCGGAATGTTTTTTCTTTTGAGCATCCGGCTTAGTAATTCCGAGGTCTCCACCGAGGTGGTTCCCACCAGCACCGGCCTTCCGCCCTCGACCAGCGATTCGATATTATCAATAACCGCGTTGAATTTTTCACGCTTGGTCTTGTAAACCATATCTTCACGATCATCGCGGATCACCGGCTTATTGGTCGGGATCACCACCACATCGAGTTTGTAAATATCCCAGAACTCACCTGCTTCCGTCTCAGCGGTACCCGTCATCCCCGCCAGCTTCTTGTACATCCTGAAGTAATTCTGCAGGGTGATGGTGGCGTAAGTCTGGGTGGCGGCTTCAATCTTCACGTTCTCCTTGGCTTCGATGGCCTGGTGCAAACCGTCGGAATACCTGCGCCCTTCGAGGATACGCCCGGTCTGCTCATCCACGATCTTCACCTTGTTATCCATCACCACATATTCGATGTCCTTCTCAAACAGCGCATATGCCTTCAGAAGCTGGTTTACGGTATGGACGCGTTCGGCCTTTATCGAGTAATCACGCATCAGAGCATCTTTCCGGTCCAGTTTCTCAAGGTCGGTTAGGTTTTGCCGTTCGAGATCCGCAATCACCGAACCGATATCGGGAAGAATGTAAAAGGTCGGATCCTCATACGACTCGGTGAGCAGATCGATTCCCATGTCGCGGAGCTCGACTGTGTTGTTTTTTTCATCGATCACAAAGTACAGCTCATCATCGATGATGTGCATGTTCTTCGATTGTTCCGCCAGATAAAAATTTTCTGTTTTCAACAAGAGGGCCTTCATGCCGGGTTCGCTCAGGAATTTGATCAGGGCCTTGTTCTTTGGAAGTCCGTGATGCGCCCGCAGCAACTGCTCGCCCGCTCTTTTCATGTTCTCATCGTTCTTCTGATCTTCAGCCAATTGCTTGGCTTCGGCGAGCAATTTGGTGACCAGGTTTCGCTGGGCATTGTAAAGCTTGGTGACATTGGGTTTCAGATCCTCAAAAAGTTGATTTTCACCCTTGGGCGTAGGGCCGGAAATGATGAGCGGGGTCCTGGCATCATCAATCAACACGGAGTCAACCTCATCGACGATGGCATAATTGTGAGGACGCTGAACCAGCTCCTCCGGGTTGCTCGTCATATTATCACGGAGATAATCAAATCCGAACTCATTGTTGGTGCCATAGGTAATATCGGCGAGATAAGCATTTCGACGGGCCTGCGAATTGGGTTCATGCCGGTCGATGCAATCGACCTTGAGTCCGTGAAACTCGAAGAGCGGTCCCATCCATTCGGAGTCGCGTTTGGCCAGGTAATCATTTACCGTAACGATGTGAACCCCTTTTCCGGGAAGGGCATTCAGAAACATGGGCAGTGTCGCAACGAGGGTTTTACCTTCACCGGTGGCCATTTCAGCGATCTTACCCTGGTGAAGCACCACCCCCCCGATGAGCTGGCAATCGTAATGCACCATATCCCACCGGAGCATATTACCTCCGGCTATCCAACTACTCTGATACCTGGCTTTATCATCCACGATCTCGACATTTGCCTTTTTCGCCGCCAAATCGCGGTCATGCTGGGTCGCCGTGACTTCGATATATTCATTTTCGAAAAACCTGCGGGCTGTATCTTTGACCACACAAAAAGCTTCCGGTAAAATCTGCAGCAGGACCTCCTGGGTCAGATCGTACATCTCCTTCTCGAGCCTGTCAAGTACCCCGTAAAGCTTTTCCTTCTCATCAATCTCGGTCTCCTCAGCATTAATCTGCACCTTCAGGTCGGTAATTTCCTGCTCTTTGCCGGCAATATGCTCCTGAATACGTCTTTTAAAATCGAGGGTGCGCTCACGCAATTCATCATTCGAAAGGTTTTTGATCTCCTCATAAACCGCATGTGCCTGGTCAACAAACGGGTCGATTACCCTGATATCGCGCTGAGATTTGTTTCCCAGCATCTTTTTAAAAAAATCGAACATAGATTGAGTTATTCAACAATAAATTTTTGTAATTCTGTCTCAAGTCCGCTCCCGGGAAATTTTGCCGGGTACTGGTAGATGTTTCCGTCCTTGTCGAGGATCAGGAACAATGGATAGGACCTGACATCATAATCCTTCAGAATCTCAGTCTGGTCTTCCGTGCAAAGGAAATTCCACTGATAATCTTTCTTGAGATTGATAAAAAACTTCATTTTGGAGAACGACTTATCCGCCGAAATGCTGATAAATGAGATCCGGTCTTTGTATCGGTCATAGATCGGTTTAAGAAGATCCATCTC
>JAQWBQ010000008.1 GCA_028706295.1 Bacteroidales bacterium | reverse complement strand
TTTATCGGGAGTCAAAATAGAGGTGATGATTCCGCCGTAATTGGTAATCGAGACTTTAATCCCGTTTGCATTTTGAAGGGTATATAAAAATACCTCTTTGTTATCAACAGTTCCGAACGATTTTTTCATGATGGCCGGCTTTTTATGTGTGTCGCTGGAACCCCATTCCTGGTTGTTCATATTAATATGACACGAAACAATACCCATTAGAAACAGGTAAAGAAAAATGTTTCTGAGGAAATTCATAACTGGTTTAAAAGGCTGATAAGTTCTAACCCAAATATATCATGATACAAACCTAAGAATTTTATTTTCAGAATCAGCGACCACTGCAAAAGAAATTGTAAATGACGTATTCAATGCATTCAAAAGTTTATTTTTGTGCAGAATTCAAAAGGAAACTGTGAATTTCAAATGAATTTGAAAGTTCAATCAGGAAATTATATCGGTTTATCAGATCGGCAATTTCAACACATTCATATCATTATTTAACCAATATTCATCTATGAGGAGCCCGATTCCACTGAAGAAACGAAAATCTGACTATATCTACCTTTCATTTTTCGTTCTGAATTTATCTTTCATAACTTACGTGGTAGATATTGAGCAAATTGTGATTTTTAATCCTGCTCAGTTCAATTATCCGATTTGGCCCTTGCCGTTCCTGGTCGATATGGTGCACTGGTGGGGCAGTAATTTTGATCCCCTCCAATGGGCCCGTCCGGTTTGGTGGAAAGCCACAATCTGGTTAGATGTAGTATTCTTCGGGCCTTATTATGCTTTTGCGATCTTTGCTTTTATCAGGGGTAAGGATTGGATAAGGATACCTACAATTATATACTCCACCATGTTATTTACAAACGTTTTTATCATTATGAGTGAGGAATACTGGGGCCCTTATGCAACCCATTCACCCCTGATTGTTACCCTGGCAAATGCGCCGTGGTGCCTCTTCCCGGTATTTCTGATACTGAAAATGTGGAAACACGAACATCCTTTTACGGTGGAGTCGTACGATTAATCGGATAATTGATTTCTATACTTTTGGACGGTCTTTGAAAAAGAAGGGATATCCCTGGAATCTACCGGTTTCGCATGCGGTGACTCCAATCTCAACGGATCGATGGGTTTCCCGTTTTTATACACCCTGAAGTCGAGATGGGGGCCGGTCGACAGTCCGCTGCTCCCGACATAACCAATTACCTCACCCTGACTCACATGATTTCCGGCCTTTAACCCTTTTGCATAGCCCGAAAGATGTGCATAGGTTGTGGTATACGACGAATTGTGGTGAATGCTGATAAATCGTCCGTAGCCGCCTTTAAAACCTGCCTCACCCACACGTCCGTCTCCGAGCGATACAACCGGAGTGCCGCGTGGTGCGGAATAATCGACGCCATAGTGGGGCCTCACAATCCTAAGGATGGGATGTTTGCGGGCTCTGGAAAACCGGGAACTGATCCGGGAAAATTTCAAGGGAGCCTTCAGAAAAGATCGCTGCAGGCTTTGTCCCTTTTCATCGAAATATGCCGGCTTACCCTGTTGCGGGAAATAAAATGCGAAAAAATCCTTATTGCCACTGCTGAATACCGCAGCAAGAATCTTTTCAATCCCTACCATCCTTCCATCTACATGAACTTCTTCATAGATTACTTTAAAGTGATCACCCCGTTGTAACCCATAAAAATCGACCGTCCAGGCATAAACATCCGAAAGCGCCAACCCCAGCTCAACGTCAAGGTTTTGCTCCGCGAAACAGTTCCACAATGAAGAAGTAATGGTTCCCGTTGCAGTCTTAACATTCATTTTAACGTTCTTCTTATCACGGTAAACCCGGAGCGAATCCCTGAAATCATAAACAACAAAATCAATGGGATTGATTTCATAAATGAAGAAGAGGGTACGTCTTGCCGAATCCCGGGATGTTATACGTGCATAGGTATTTCCTGAACGGATTTTCCTGACGTCGAATATTTCACAGGTAGATTTACCGATCCGGTCAATGATCTGGGGTGATACCAGTTTGGCCAGCAACGCCGACAGATTCTGGTTGCCCTTCACCTTGCCGTAAGTTATATCAACGGAGTCGAGGGCCAGGTTGTAGGCGATGTGCGATTTTGGAACACTGGCTTTGACTGGTTCTTTTTGATGGAACAACGGAAACAGCGACCAGATCAGGAGGATGATTCCCAATACCGTAAACAGGGTTATGAGCGTAACAAGTCTGAAACGAGTTTTATACATAGGGTCAGTCAAAAGTCAGTTTAATTTGCACGATCTCGGGACGATTACCAAGTCTGATAGGAGGTCCCCACGTGCCGAATCCGTTAGAGACATAGAAATGGGTATTTCCCTTTTTCAGGTATCCGCTGCTGATCTCATACATTGCTGATGTTATCAGGTTGAGCGGCCATATCTGACCATGATGGGTATGCCCTGAAAGTTGCAGATCTACGTTTTCGTGAACCGTCTGATCAAGATAAAAGGGTTGATGATCCATAAGGATAACCGGACAGGAATGGTCAACGCCTTTCATAAGTTCACCCAGTTCACGTCTTGCCTTGCCTGTAAAACGCTTTTTATCGCGATCGTCCCGACCTACCAGGTAAAACCGGTTATCGATCCGGATGGACGTATCACGCAACACTTTCACACCGTGTTCCTCCAGATACCGGATGGCCGGTTCGGCGCCTCCGATGTACTCGTGGTTGCCGGGGATTGCGTAAACGCCCAGCTTTGCCCTGATCTGACTGAGGTTTGCACCCAGGTTATTCATGATTACCGGCGTCAGATCTTCATCCACCACATCTCCTGCAAAGAGAACGAGATCGGGATTCAGACTGTTAATGGTAGCAACCAGTTTATTGGCTTTCCTCTTCGCAATCAGGGTTCCGAGATGAATATCCGATGCCATCACCAGGTTGAGCTCACGCGACCCTGTTACCGTCTTGGAAATATGAAGGTTTAGCTTTTTAATCCGCGGATTTCTGGCATTGATGTATCCGGCAACAACAACCATAGCAACCATTCCAATAACACTGATCAACAGGATCATTTTGGTTTTCCCGTAATCGGCAAGCAATGCCGACGGTAAAAAATGAATAAAATGGTTGAGAAACCTCACTAAATCGGCCAGCAGGGCGGCCAGGGTGAAATAGAGAAGGAATGCGAGCCAGAACGATCCGATCCAGGTGATGACACCCGTAAATCCGCACGGATAAGCACGTTCCAATACCCGTGCAAGAATAAAGGTCGATGCGATCAACCAGAAACCGACACTATACCAGGATCGCCAGCATGAACCTGCCGGCAAAGCTTGTAATCCGCGAATAAAAATGTAGCTGTTAAGTAAACCGTAAACGGTAATAACAATGGTAAAGAAGATAATAAACGCTCCGGTCTTCAATTTTTTTTTCTCTTATTCTTGATTTTATGGCTGCAAAGATATCGATTCATAAAAATATCCTGTTAAATTTGTTTCATTATTCCAAATCATGACAGATTTATCTGTTCAATAATAAATTCAATATTAATATTTTAACAATACAGAAATGGTTGATACCGGGTTTGTTCTGAGTTGGATCGATTATGCCATCATGATCGTCTATTTTGTCTTTGTCCTGGGGATCGGATGGGCGCTGAAACGTTATATGAAAGATGCCAATGCCTTTCTTGAAGCAGGTCGTTCCATGCCGGCATGGGTTGCCGGACTGGCTTTCATTTCGACCAACCTCGGGGCGCTTGAAGTGATGGGAATGACCGGATCAGGCGCAAAATACGGAATGTTGACGACACACTTTTACTGGATCGGAGCTATTCCGGCCATGGTATTCCTGGCCCTGTTCATGATGCCATTTTACTATGGATCAAAAGCGCGGTCTGTCCCTGAATATCTGAAGCTTCGGTATGATGAAAAAACCCGTGGACTGAATGCGATTTTGTTTGCCGTGATGACCATTCTCGCTTCAGGTATATCGATGTACGCCCTGGCAATCCTTATGGAAAAAGTGTTGGGATGGAACTTCCACCTGAGCCTTCTGTTATCAGCGGCTATAGTTCTTGCTTATACCTACCTTGGCGGGTTGTCTTCAGCCATCTATAATGAAGTCCTCCAGTTTTTCATTATCGTCATCGGATTGCTGCCTATCGTTCTGTTGAGTCTGAAGGATCTTGGAGGGTGGAACGGTTTGCAGGACCAGCTTGCCCCGATAGTTTCAGGGAAGGGATTTGCACCGGATACCTGGACCACAACCTGGAAATATACCGGATCGGCCCGGGCAAACCCCTTAGGGGTAGAGTGGTATGGCATTTTTGCCGGACTTGGTTTCGTACTCTCATTTGGTTACTGGTGTACCAATTTCCTCATCGTTCAACGCGCCATGTCGGCCCATTCTCTTACCGCAGCCCGGAATACCCCGCTGATCGGCGCCATCCCGAAGATGTTTATTCCGTTCCTGATTATCGTTCCTGGAATCGCAGCGCTGGTGCTGATGAATACCCCGGGAAAGGGATTTGTGCTGCCAATGAATGAAGCAGGCCAGCCAATCTGGGACTACACCATCATAATGTTGTTGAAACAATATCTGCCGGCAGGTGTACTCGGACTTGGAATAACCGCGTTGCTGGCCTCTTTTATGTCGGGCATGGCAGGAAATGTATCTGCTTTCAATACCGTGTGGACTTACGACATCTATCAGAGCTATTTACGACCGCCAACCGGTGATAAAACCTCTGATGATAACCACTACCTGAAGGTCGGCAGGTTGGCGACCGTTTTCGGTGTTCTGGTAAGCATCGGTGCAGCCTACCTCGCCAGTTTGTTTGGAAACATCATGGATTTTCTGCAAACCATCTTCTCCATGATTAATGCCCCGTTGTTTGCTGTAATATTCCTTGGAATGTTCTGGAAACAATCAACCGGTCATGCTGCTTTTACAGGGCTCCTTGCAGGTTTCCTGATCGCTCTGATTCATCATGGAATTACCTATCCCGAAGGCGCCGATACACTGGTCAAAGGTGGATGGCTCTGTAAGTGCTATGCCTATCCTGTTGAGATGGCACAGAATTTCTGGACTGCCATCTACGCCTGCACCACCAGCGCACTGGTCACCCTTGTCGTATCCCTTTCAACCAAACAGAAAAAAACAGACGAAGAACTCAAGGGACTGGTCTATTCGCTTACACCAAAAATAAAAGACGATCATGTGCCCTGGTATAAAAGATCAACTTCCCTTGCTATCCTGGTATTGATCATCTTAACCGTTCTCACTATCTTATTCTGGTAGGATAAAATTTGTAAATCTTAAATTGTCGTAACCTTCAATATTTTTAATCTAAAGATTCAGATGGGCATAGATATAAAATTTCCGATTGGTTTGATGTTCAGCATCCTGGGATTGTTCCTTACAGTTTATGGCCTTTTTACCAGTTCTGATGCCATGCTCTATTCCCGCTCCCTAGGGGTCAATGTGAACCTGTGGTCTGGCATTGGTATGCTGCTGTTCGGTGGTATCATGCTGTTTTTAGCCTGGAAAAGCAAAAAGTCAAAACACACCTGATATGAACCCGATCCAAAGGGCCTTTCTCAAAACCCCAATTGGGTATATTGAAATTGCAGGCTCTGAAAAAGGTATTAAGCACCTCTATTTTCTTGATTTTCGTGTGAAAATTGTCCGGACACCGGCAGTTTTGAAAGATTGTGCAACACAATTGGAAGAGTATTTCCACGGAACCCGTCAAACATTCGATCTTAAACTTGACCTCGACGGAACAGAATTTCAACTTCAGGTATGGAATGCGTTGCAAAGCATTCCGTTCGGCAAAACCATCACATATCATGACCTGGCTTCCACGATAGGCAATTCAAATGCACTCAGAGCCGTAGGACATGCAAATGGCAGCAATCCCATATCGATCATTGTTCCGTGCCACAGGGTTATTGGCCACGATGGAAAACTGGTAGGTTATCGAGCGGGTTTGAAAAGGAAAAAATGGCTACTCGAACATGAGCATGCCTTTATCCAGCGGGATCTCTTTTACGGAAAAGCCTGATCATGGTTAAAAACCTTCTCTTGTTGCTCCTTATCAACCTGGGCACCTTGTCGGTTTGTTCTCAATCCCGGGAACTTTTCATTCCTCTTGCAGATCGCAATGAATTATCAATAAAAAGTTTAAGTATTGATAGTCATATCATTGATATACAGAAATATAAATTACAATTTTTTACCGCTTTAATCGATGATAAGGACTACAGTTCCGCAATGGCCGGATGGCAGATGATCTATGATACCATTCACTTTAATCTGAATGATTCCATCATCGGATGGATGGTATTGGATCAGCGTTTCAGACCCGGATTAAAGTACATTCTGCACTTTCTGAATGTTGGACACAGTGATCATTCTATCGAGAATTTAATCCCATTGGGAAAAGGTGATGACAGGGTTTATATCACTGCTGAAGGTTCGAAAGAGTGGCCCGGATACCTGTGTCGGTCAGTCCTGTACCGCCCCGGGTTCGGACCGGTCGGAGTAGTTTTACCTGATAATGCCTGGCACCTCGGGTTTACAGATATCACATTGGATGATACCATTTCATTGACAGCTTTAGCCAGAAGAGGTCAAAGGGATAAAGAAAGAACAGCGATTGATCGCTGGAAGGTGACCCTGAAGCCAGGCGGATGGGCTGAATATAGCCTGTGGTTTGATATTCATTCGGGTGATTGGCATCAGGGAATGAAAATGATGTTTCAGGAACGGTGGCTTTATGATCTGAAGTCCTTTGATAACAGGCTTTTCCAAAGAGATGACCTGGGATGGATGAAGAATACCTATTTTATGTTGCTTCAGTTCGCCTGGGATAAAAAGTTTTATGATTACGAACAACAACGTTTTACTTTTTATGAGAATTTTACCGAGTTTGATTCGTTGACCGGGGGGTATGACATATTCACTTTGTGGCCGACCTGGCCAAGACTCGGACTTGATCCGCGGAATCAGTGGGATATGTACCGTGATTTACCAGGTGGATTACCGGAATTGAAATGCCAGGCCGACTTTGTTCACAGGCTCGGTAAGAAATATTTCATATCCTATAATCCCTGGGATGAAGGAACCCGGAAAGAAGAACAGTTATTTGGTATGGAGGAACTGCTGAGGGCGACCGATGCCGATGGAGTGGTACTTGACACAAAAGGAGAATCCAGTCGGGATTTGCAGGAAACTGCCGACAGCGTGAAACCCGGAATCATTATGTATAGTGAAGGGATGGCGGTTCCGAAAGATATGCCCGGGATTGTGAGCGGAAGGGTTCATGATGCCCTGGTAATGCCTCCACCGCTTAATCTGAATAAACTGATCAAGCCTGATTTTGCCATTTTCAGGGTACTTCAGTTGGCAGATGACAGGCTTCACAGGGAAATAGCGGTCTCATTTTTCAATGGCTATGGGGTTGAGGTGAATACCATGCGACCGGGCCGTCCTGATTGGATAGGGGAGGACTATGCATGCCTGGGCAGAACACTTCGGATTCTTCGTGAAAATAATTCCGTCTTTCATAATTATAATTGGGTCCCGTTGATTCCCACGCTGACCGATTCGATCTATGTGAACTCCTGGAGATCTGATCAAAAAGTAATCTTTACCATATACAGCCTGAAACCTGAAGGCTTCAACGGTCTCTTGTTCGAATGTCCATCGTTTGAAATGGAATCAGCACTGAAAGAGAAAAGTTCAGAACTGCATTTTGTCGACTTATGGAATCACCTGGAAGTTGATACGGTACATTTAAAAGGAAAGGTATATCTCCCTGCTGAAATTGAGTCGTTTAACCGGGGTTGGCTTCACACCCGAAGAGAAGGAAATGTAGGCTGCCTCGCTGTCTTTAACAAACAACTTCGGGCTGAACATCGGGGGCATTTGTTAAAAATCTCGGCAAATACTGGTTCCAGAATCGTGTTGACAGCAGGAAACCCGGATTATCATTCGAAAATCTTTGAATTTTCACCTGCCGGATCGACGGTAGATATCAGGTCGCTCGGGTTGAAAACTGCGAAGAAATTAGTCCTTCAGTTATTCTCCGACCGGGAACTGCTGGATGAACAGGTCCTCTTTCTCCGGCAGGGCATCCCCGAACTGATCAACACTGTCCGGAAAACAGCAGGTTCCGCGACCATCCCGGCGGGTATGGTGGAAATTCCTGCCGGAACTTTTAATTTTTATACACAACGCGATTCCTCCACACTCGAACCGTTCATCGCTTTCCCCGATTTCTCCGATACCCTGCAGGTGAAAATGAATAAATTCTACATGGATCGTTTTCCGGTTACCAATTCACAGTATTATAATTTTGTGATTGAAAGTAATTATTTACCTAAAGATACATCAAATTACTTAAAGCATTGGTTGAATGGGAAACCTGTTTCAGGAACTGAAAATTTACCGGTCGTTTATGTAGATCCGGAAGATGCAAAGGCCTATGCTAACTGGAATTCAAAACGATTACCATCAGAAGTGGAATGGCAATACGCGGCTCAGGGTTCAGCAATGAAGAAATACCCATGGGGTGATAAAATGGTTGAAAACCGTTGTAATAATAACCTGAATCTGTTAACTCCTGTTAATCAGTTCCCTGAAGGCGCAAGTTCTTTCGGGGTTCAGGATATGATTGGTAATGTATGGCAAATGACAAACGATATTTATGACAACGGGGCATATTATTTTACCATCATCAGAGGAGGAAGTTATTTTCATCCGACACAGAGTATCTGGTATGTAACCGGTGGGCCACTTCCGGCATATCACCCTGAAATGCTGTTGCTTATTGCACCTGGTCTGAACCGAAATGCTACGGTGGGGTTCAGATGTGTAAAAGATTGCGAATGATTGAACATTCATTCTTTCAGTAACCAGGCATCTTTGACAAGGGTCTTCCTAACCTCCTTCAATTTTGTCAGTGCTTCCAACCGGTCTTTGGTTTCATAAACTGAAATCCGGATTTTACCATTCTTTTCGATGACCCTGACATTGTTGTTTCCTTTTGATTTATAATCAGTAGAAATTTGTTCAGCCATTTTCTTGGAAACATTGGTTCTGACGATGATGTAGTAGGTGAATGTACTGTCAGATCTGACAACCTTGGTGGAGTCTCCTTTCCCGGTGATACCGGGGGCTTGGAGTAATTCTACAACACTATCATTTTTTATTTTTACTTTCGACACTTTACTTACCGGTCGAGGACTTGTTTGAGCATTATCAGCACCTCTTATAACAGGCGGATTCCCGCAAACCCAGGGTGAACCTTCCGGATCCGCGGCTTCTCCAAACCAGGCGCACGCGAAATTTTCATAAACCGCCAACCCGATAGCATTCCATTTTTTACCCTCCCATTTTCCCGTATTCATCAGGAAATCATTAAAATAGGTCTCAGTCCTCCATACCGACATAATACTGTCAATGTCAGGCGTTTCGTTCTCCCAATAGACGATCTCGTAACCCTTCGCAGGATATTTTGTCAACTCCCTGGGTTTATCCCATACAGAGTTTTTTTTATCCTCATCCCGAGGGTAACAAAAGGCTTTCCAGAAGCCTTTATCCGACCAGGAATGAAGGTTACAGGAACCCTGGTCAGGATGGTGCAGAAATAAATCTCTTACATGAAGTGACGCAGTGTAACACAATGATTTTGATAAAGGAATAGCAGGAAGCTCAAAGATACTTCTGTACTCGTTGACCATTTGAAAAAGCTTCATTTCCTTACTCCCGATACAGAAGTTGACAGGCACCTGGTTTCCTTTTCCCATAGATTGACCCATGATCCGAACAGGGAAATGGGCTGCGGATCCAAACAGGATCAGGGTAAACAAAATAGGTCGGAAATAGAATTTCATTATATGATTATAATAATTACAATGGTTTAGACAGTATCGGAGTCAGATAAACCCCGTCAATACCCACGTTGTAACCGTTTGAAGAGGGGTCTTTTCCGGTTATTCTGAACTTCAGGTTTATCAACCCTTCAGCAGTCGGTGAACCTTCCAGCCTGATTTTACCCTGGGGTAATACATAGGGGGAATAACCGGCTAGGGACCCTGACTTAATACTATTTACGTATACATCGGCATTCCCATAAACTGGCCCGACCGTAAAATAGAGGTCAACATAGTAACTCCCTTGCTTAATTCCGGAGAGAATAAGCTCAAAATCAGTACTGTTCCTCGCCTCTATAAATAGCTGACGGTTGCCGCTCCAGTCAGCACCTTCATCCGACATATCCATGATTTTAGATCTGAGTCCTCCCGATTTCAATTGTAATGCTTCTGCTTCAATCAATCCGGTAGGTTTTACAATCCTTAATGGGATTCGTTGACCCGGTTTTGTCAGCGAAGTCACGGGGGCATGCGTCTCCATATGATACCAGTAAACAGTGGAGCTGTAATCAGCAGTCAGCTTGTTACCGTGCCCATGTTCAATTGTCACCCGGATATTCTTTTTAAATGAAATCTGATCCGAAATAAACAGTCGGTAAGCGGAGATCTGACCCAAAGAATCATTTTTATATATCAGGCCATTGAACGGTGTGTTATAGGATCCGCTCGAAAAATTCAATCCCCCTGAAAAGAAATCTGCTGTTCCGGTTCCCCTGATTGAGGGCTTTTTCTCTCCATCAACATATATCATCTCATCGCCATAAAGAAAGTCCAGTTTTCCATCGTATGATTGGATATTCAGGTTGACGCCCACTAAATGTCCTTTTCCTTCGGTCTTTAACAGCGTGTAATTCGAATCGTACCGGGTGCTCACGCTTCGGTTCCAAAATGCATGAAAATAGGCGACATCCTGCTCGAGAGCGCCTTCGAATTTCTGGTAATTGACCTGATAGAACAATCCCTGCAAATCATACCGGGTATCATTGAGAATTTCAATGCGAGCCTGACGTTCAAATGGCATCGGAAAATAACACACGAACCCGTCACCAGTCATGCCCAGATATTGTGAGGAATAACGGGTGTACTTAAATCCACAACCGAAAAAGTCCCCAATAGGTACTTCAACCGACGGCTTCTGTTCATTGTCCCAAAACATTCGCAAAACGGTACGCCGGAGGTAATACGGATCGTGTGACTTTATGGAAAACCATATTCTAACGATCATACCGGGGCCCTCAACATCAAGAATAGTTGCTTTTTTCCCTGCCGGAATGTTGATCATGTCCATATCTCCCCCCGAGGTATCATAACTTGAGACCTGGATCATTTTACTATTCTTAAGGTATGGGAGTGCTGAAGGAGAAATGAGGTGCTGGATATCCGTCCGGTTCACCGAATTACAGCCGGAAAATGAAAATAAAAGCAGTATAAATACTGTGAACAACGGGAGGAAATTCCTTTTCATAAAAATATGGTCAATCTGCAAAGGTACTACTTCTGATTTTCATCAATGAACAATTTTGCCAGAATGGCATCCCAGATATAGTTGGATGGACAATTCAACACTTCGTTATCGGGCGAGTAGGACTCCCAGAAATTGTGATTCTTGGTTAGTTGTATAACTGCACTCTTTATCATCTTGTCTGCCAATTCATGCGCTTCTTCTTGATATCCATAATCCCGCAGCCCTTCGTACACCATGTAATTCCATAATAACCAAACCGGCCCGTTCCATTTGCAGCAATAATCCACATAGGGGCTGTACCACGGATCCTGCGCCGATAATGTCGGAATGCCGTACCGTCGCCAGAATCTGGTCGTGTCGGTCAGAATCGCAACAATCTGATCGGCCCGTTCTTTTGGCGCAACACCGGCCCATAAAGCGAGAAATCCGATGATTTCCTGCCTCCTTAGATCACGGGTCATGAACCGGAATGAATGATCCTTTTTGTTTATCGAGTAGTAAAAATGAGTGCTGTCATCCCACATTCTTTCATTAACAAGAACCGAAGTCTGGTCTGCCAGTTGCTTCCATTTCCTGACATCATCGACAAGGCCCAATTCCTGAGCCATCTGCGATAGACATCGAAACTCCTTGATAATCATCAGGGTCAGATCAAGGCATTCCAGTTCATCCGAAATATCTTCTTTGTCGACATCGAGATATCTTTCGGCAGAAACCTGGAAAACAGCATTATACCAGTCCCTTACATTTTCGATAATTCCATATGGACCCCATTCAAAAGTTCCGTCATGATCGGTATCACGGTTTGCCAACAACCACTCCATGTAACGGCACCCTGATGTATAAGCATCCTTGAGAAATCGTTTACTTTTTCCTGCTTTATAAACCTCCAGATTGATCCAGCTGAAAAATGGCGCAGAGGTAGTACTCATGTTATTATGCGGGTAATCCTGTAGCCCACGGGGACCATGACGATAAGCTATCAACCCGTCATCGCGCTGCTGTTCAATGTAAACACGTTGCGATCCTTCGGCTGAGACAGGATCCATATAGGCATAAGCTATCATCGACAGAGACTCATGCAGTACCTGATGGCCATGACCCCATCCCCAAATTGGATTCCTTGAAAAAACATAAAAATTGTAAGTGGTCTTTCCTGAAGGAGGGTACATGCAGCCACGAACCAGGTTGAAGGCGCTGATATAAGTTATCTTATCATCAGTGGAATTGAATCTTATTTTCGGAATTTTGGAATACAGGATCAGATTGTCCTCATAATAGGTCTTCAACATCAGATTCTTGACAGAATCTACTTCACGTATAAGATCAAGTGGGTTGGATTTTTGATCCTGATAACCACGTAAATATCTGAACGTTACAACCTCGCCCGGTTTCAGTCTTTTTTTCAGATGCAAGGCAATGAAATTGTATGATCCTGTGTCATTCATTTTAAGCGAATCACTCCTGCGATCCGAATAAAAATCGGTCTTGATCAGATTGTAAAAATGATCCATGTTCCCGATATAGGCGCCATGAGAAGAGGTGGGATAACCGGATGTGAAGAAATCCCTGACATTTTGCGGGTACCCGTATTCAAGCTTTAAACTGCTGATCAACCGGTAAGGACTTTCAAATCGTTCGGTCAGGTAACCATCTGATGCCCCGGTATATTCTTTCACCGTGATGGAATCGGTTCCATTATCAAGAATAGGATAAACGGCAACTTCATGACTTACCATGTCGATGTTTCGCACTTCCATATTGACCAGTGCAATGGCTGAACTGTACACGAAAAAGGTTTCCTTAACACGAATACCACGGAAGGGTTCGTATTCCAGAATTACCATATCGGGAAATGAATAATGTATTACAGGTTTTGATTTAAATTCTCCGATCCTGGGAATAACCACCTGATCAACTTTCCAGATACAGAAAAAAGTGCCGGCATGGTCAGAAGAATAACTTAATGGGTTGCAATCGGAATAATAATCCATTTTATATGCCTTGTCACCATAAAGGTGCGACCGTGACATCGCTGCGGCATAAGTGGTGTACAAAGGATCGCTTGCACGTGCATCGATCCGCATGTAATCCTCAATAGGTTTAAAGTTTTGTGCAAAAAGTAAAACGATCTGAAATCCTAAAAATACTGTAAAGATGACCTTTTTAAACATGTTACCAGAATTGAATTGGAAGGGGTGAAGGTATGCTTTTTCTTTGAAAATAATTCAAGACCTAACAATAAAGAATGAGAACGGAAGTTACTTTCATTTTATATCTTTTTATTTTCACATAAAATCAGGCTTATGGCGCTCCTCAACGTTATTGAAAAGGATCAGGCTACCGGAAAGGTTGCCTCCATTTATGAAAACATGATCAATGCAATGGGGTTTGTCCCAAATGCATTTAAAATATTCAGTGCAAGTGAGCATGTTCTTGAAACCCAGGTAAACAATCTTGGTTTTTTCATGCGGCATAAAACCCTGAGCGGAAAACTGCTTGCTATTATCCGGCTGCTGGTTTCGGTACAGGAAGAATGTGCTTACTGTGTAAGTGCCAATACGGGAATTTTGTTTCAATATGGAGTTTTACCTGATCAGATAGGAGAGATCAAGCGCGATCCTGAGAAGGCTCCCCTTGATGCAAAAGAACTTGCGTTGCTTCTATTTATACTTAAAGTGGTAAATAATTCTAATTCAATAATCGAGTCTGACATTGAGGCGCTGAAGAAACTCGGGTGGAATGATAAGGATATCCTGGAAGCAACATATCATGCCGCAACCCAGGTCGGTATGGATATGATTTTCAATGCTTTTAAAATCGAAAAGGATTAATCCCAAACGAAACGCCAGCTTCCATCTGACTGCCGCTTCCAAACCGTGTGAAAGAATCCCCGGCTCTCTCTGATAACTCCGGCTGTGTCGCGAAAGGTGAATGTGTAGGTTCCATAGGTGTACCCGAGATCACCCGATTCGGCTACATCGATGAAGTCGGGAGACCATTTTAATTGAGCTTCTCCAACAGTCCGGCTTTTGTAATACCCGAGAATTGAATCTTTTCCCACAATCAGTTTGCTATTCCTCATGATGACACCGCTATCCGCGGCATAAAAAAAGAATGCTTCAGGAATTCCTTTTTCTGACGCCATTTGGGCAAATGCTGCCTCCGCTTTCCGTATTTCGAGAATATTCTTTTCACGATTCGAAACACATCCATCAGCCATGAATGCTAAACCAGCGATCAACAAAAGAATTTTGAATTTCATAGTACTCAAATTTGATTATTAAGACTGAATCCTGTCTGAACGATTACTTCTTCATTTTACTTGTAAGCTGCAGAAATGCCGATTACTTATTTGCTTATTGGGAACACATTTTTCTTATCATCTGATGTGAGAACCAGGCTTTTAAAACTGGTATTGAGAGAACGGGTCATTTGATGAAATATATGATCGACACAATAAATCCAATAGTAATGATGGTCCATCGGAGCACCTGAGGTTTTATCATCCCGGCTAACCGTCCGCCAGCAATCCCACCTAAAATGGACCCAGTTGCCATGACGATAACAATAGTCCAGCTAAAGGAGGTAGTGAAAATGAAAAACAGGGCAGTTACAACATTAATCACGAATGAAATGACCTGTTTCAGCGCATTCAGCCTGTTCAGCGTATCGTTGATCATTACTCCGAGGGTTGCAATGATGATTACACTTACTCCGGCACCGAAATAACCGCCATAGAAGGCCGCTGGCAGGATAAAAAGAAATACCCAGTAAATACTTATCCTATGATGTGATCCTTCCTGTAAATGGTTGATCCACTTACGTATTAAAGGCTGAAGTATTAACAATACAGTGGCAAAGAGAATCAGCCAGGGAACAATTTCCCTGAAGCTCCGTTCTCCGGTCTGAAGTAACAGAAATCCTCCGCCTACCCCTCCGGCCAGGCTTACAGGTAAAAGTATCCATAACAGCCTTTTCTGTCCGTACAGCTCTTTTCGCTGTGCCAAAGCGCCGGCAAGATACCCTGGACTTAACGCGATCGTATTGGTGACATTGGCGATCAATGCCGGAATTCCAAGTGCAGTAAGCGCAGGGAAAGTGATCAGGGTACCGCCTCCGGCAAGTGCATTAACGATCCCGGCAAGAAAGGATGCAAGTGTAAGTATGATCAGATCAATAATCGTCATATTTGAAAATGATTGTTCTTTGGGAATATTTCTGTCCTGAAGGTTCGAAACCTACAGAGAACCGGCTGATATTCAGCTTTTGACCTAAAAAATGTACATTGTCAGAAAGGGTACTGAAAGGTCGCTGACTCCATATTTCGAACGATCCGGAAGTTGATCCTGCTCCTTCCACACCGACAACGTATTCATTTCCTTTGAGATACGACGATATGATCCGCAATCCTTCAGCAGAATCTCCCGGATTCGGATCGGCGATCACAGGAAGAACGGAGATACCGCCGGTAGACTGAACAATCAGACGGGACTTGGATTTTAAAACAAAGTTTACAACCAATTTCATCGAATGTGCAGTTTTGAATGTAGAATGGGATACTTCAATGCCATCGAGGGTGACCCTGATGAAACGCGTCCCGGCCGGGAAGGTGGGCATGAATTCGACCCTTACAGGTTTTCCCCGGTCAAATGAAAAAGAAAATTCTGACTCCAGGTAAACCTGAGAATCATCTTTAATTCTGCCGGGATTATTACCCTGAGTTTCCGATGCCTCTTGTGACAATTGGAGGATTGTATTTCTTTTATAACTGTAATCAATTCTTTGATCCCCGATCCGGATATTATTAACCTTTAAAGAATCCCAACTTGCAGGCAGGGCAGGGGCGAAGGTCAGCCGCTGGCTCCCGGCATCAGGATTCAACCCAAGAAGCCCTTCAATGGCTGGCTGAAGAACCATGGTTTCTGACCAGCATTGGTGCGGACAAACACCGGTGGGTTTGTAGACCGCACCATTCAGTACCTCTTCAACAAAACCAAGTCCCCAGTTTTTATATACTTTCAGATTGTTCATCAGGTGTGTGAATCCCTGAACCTCATACCCGGTTTTGTATGCTGCAAGTGATGCCCATCCGGTGAATAAGGGCCATACACTTCCGTGATGGTATCCGGTTGGTTTATACATTTTACTGTCGTCCCGCACAATCCTGATACCCCAGTTGGTCGAAAAGAGATTTGATGCATATTGCTGAAGGCATGGTTCGGCCTTTTCAAGATCAGTGATTCCCAATAAGATCGGAACTGCAGGTAAAGCTGTGGGCTCGTGTCGGAAAGAACCGTCCTGATTCATTCCATAAGCGAAAAAGCGTTTTTCCTCATTCCAAAACCGGTTATTGATGATGTTTTTTACAGTAACGGCCTCCATCCTGTATTTTTCTGCATCACGGTCATTCATGAACGAAGCCATATTCGCTGCCTCTGACAGGGCTGATGACCAGATCCCTGCCATGTATAGGGTCGCATGAGAACCGTACAATTCGCCGCCTTCAACCCAACCATGACCTACATTGGTGTTTTCGATCAGATGGTCCTGATCAGTGTCGGTCGAATAGCAAAAATCGATGGCGTTTTTTACATGGTCCCACGATTTTCGAAGAAAGGCTGTATCATTGGAATATCTGAAATATCTGCCGGCCAGAACGACATACAGCGGAGTAGCATCTGCCGCATCATAATGAATAAATCCGGATGTTGATGCTTCATGAAATATTTTCCCGGTCAGATCCTGATATTTATTGAAGAATTCGAGCTGGGAATTCACTTTTGTAAAATCACCATAATCAAGTAAAGCAAAACTACTCCATACCGCGTCACGGCCGAAATACCAGGCGTAACCCGGCCTCCCGTTTATTTTATGCCCGCCATCCCAACCCGGCCGCGTTGTCGCATACCCGGCTACCAAAGCTTCTCCCATCGTGGGTGTCTTCACCATGAAACGATCGGTAGCGACTAACGCCCATCTGTAACCCGTATTAAAATCAGAATCGGGAGTAGTAACCATAAGTCTATCCTTCAGATTCGCCATTGAATTCTGTTGTGCCCTGATCAGGATGTCATGCGGATTGCTGCAGGCATATTTGAAATACTGATAGGCTGAATCAGTTCCTTCACTGGTTCCGCAAAAAATCACATCGAGTGGTTTTTCCTGCTGGATCTGGTACTGCAGAAGGCCTGCAACCTGCATCCGGTCAGTCGGAATACCTGAGTACTTATTATGATTTTGATCCGGCTTATATCCATTGTAATGACCTTCAAGATAGATAAGTGCCGGACTGTTAGCGCCAACGATCACATTGAGGTCCCCGGTCTGATCCCTTATCCCGATAGCCTGCAATGTGGGATCCCACCAGTGGTAAAGACTCCCGGTTGCCTGTTCTGAATAAGGCCACATCCATCTGAGGTTCGATTTGAACTGAATTACCAGGTCCGGATCATTGTTGCCTTCATATTGATAATGCACTATCCCGATGGGTCGTTCAGGGTCATTCACGATGATTTCGGTTAATCTGCCTCCTCCGACTTGATAATCTCTTCTGAAGAAGGAAGGATCCACAGTTACAGCCGGTTGAAGGTCAGATAACCACAATATGGTGTCAGTATCTTTAAATTTCAAACCTGCTTCATAATCCCGGAGCGCCATGAATGGATGGGTCCAGACCTCTTCAATCCCATGTCTTTCATTTCCCATTGTTACCATTCTTTTACCTGCAACATCCCAGAAGTTCCCTCCACCCGACGGGTTCCGGAGTGACAGTTCCTGATCACCCGTAATCCATGGAACTGCAGGAGGAATTATGTCGGGATGTTTATCAACATAGGGTACTGAATCACATGCGATTACTTTGGCTGGAGAAAAATCCCAGTAATGACCATGTCGCCCGTCTTCAAACAGGTACTTCAGACAGTTTTCCGAAAAAAGCTCCAGATGCGCCCGGTTCCTGTTCGGGAGACTGAAATTCATATACCCACCCACTGCAAGGACTTTCCCATAGCCGGGACTATACTCGAACAGAAGTTTGGTCTGCTCCCTTAAAAAAATGTAATCCCAGTCAACAGCCACCACGCGTCCGTTAACAGGTGCCTTTTCACCGAAAAAACCTGAAATCTGCGTGGTCATGTCCGATAAGGGCCATAAAATATAAGCGCCACCGTTCAATCCATCGAAAACGGGATGATTGCGGAATGCATGAAAACCAAGCCTTCTCCCATACCCCTCATCAATACATTGTTTTGTACTGTCTTCAATGGTCATTGGTTCAAATCCTAAAATATTAAGAAAATGAACTGCCTGACCGGTCAGCAGAAGTTTTCCTCCTGATTCTACGTACTTTTTTAATCGTACGATCCAGTCGGCGGCGCCGTCAATCCCGGTTAATGGAAAAGATCCCGCAGCGTGTATCCATATGATCCGGTACTTTTTATATTGCTTTTTTAAACTTACGAAATTGCTAAACGAAAGAATTTCTGCCGATAATTCACTTTGCTTATTAAGAAAAGCTGACACTGATCTTGTCTCGGGATTTACCTTGTCGGAATCTGAAATATTGATAAAAGCGATTGGGTGGTTGCAGGATTTTTGACCAGAATCGGGATTTTTCTTATCCAAATGGATGGTATGCATTTGCATGCTCTTTCCTTTAACCGATTGTCCGAATAAAATCTGAACCGGTGAAACCTGAAGAGATCCTATTATGAAAAGTATGAAAAGCTTATTCATATTATCAAGTAACAAAGGAAGTGATAGTTGATAATTATGCGATATACACGATTTTTTCGACCATTCAATCAGGTTGCCTTCTGTATAACCTTTCTTTTAAATCCTCAAATTGTTTTACAATCGGAATTCCTGTCAATTCAAGTCTTTTCCTGCTGTGATGCCCATTTGGCATCAGTAGACAATCAATCCCGACTTCCCGGGCAACCTCAGCATCATGCTTTGTATCACCGATAAAAAGGATCTGATCTTTTGGAACGTGGATGTCATTGATTAAACGGAATCCGACTTCAGTCTTCCCATGGGCATAGTGATCCTCTAGTCCGTAAATATGGTCAAAAAATGGGGAAATTCCTGCTGCACTTATTTCATCAATGAGTTCTGACTGTTCCCTTGCGGAAAGTATGGATTGCCTGATTCCCCGATCCCGTAACCATGACAAAATATCAATAACACCTGTATGGAGCCGGGCTTCATGTTGGCGCCGGTTGTAAAGGACCATGAACTCCAGTCCGACCTCCTCAAAAGGCTCGCTGGAAAAATCATAACCTAATTTTTCGTAATAATCCCGGACCGGAAAATCAAATACCTCCTTGTACTGCCGGAGGGTCCTGGTTGGCAGATCCCTTTCCCGCAACATTCCATTCATCACGGCTACACAAAGCCAGGCATCATCAAGTAAAGTTCCGTTCCAATCCCAGATAACATGGGTGTACCGGTACTGGTTCATCATTTCCTTGTATTTTTGTAAAAGTGCAGATTGTGTATAAAACCGGCGCTAAGTTCGTAAAGTTCCTTCATGTGTGGTGATTTTATTCTCAAAAATGATGACTATAAATCAATCTGGAATAAAACCTTTGACTATGCTTGAAAACTGTGCATGGTGCCCGCGCGAATGCCATGTTAACCGGTTGAAGGGTGAACTGGGCTATTGCAGAAGTGACGCTGGCCTGAATATCGGGTCGATATGCATACACAGGGGGGAGGAACCGGTTATTAGCGGTGAAAAAGGTATCTGTAACATCTTTTTCACCAACTGTAACCTTCAATGTGTCTATTGTCAGAATTACCAGATCAGCGATAACACTTCTGACCGTTCAGACCAGGATTTGACCCTGGAAGAAACGGTGAAGAATGTCGTCAGAATACTGGAGAATGGCATAAACCGCGTCGGTTTCGTTTCACCCTCTCATTTCATACCACAGATGCTGATGATTATTGAAAGTGTCAGATCATTGGGTTTTCGGCCTGTATGGGTCTATAATTCAAATGGATATGATAAGGTAACAACTTTAAGGATGCTGGAAGGAATTATAGATGTCTATCTTCCTGATTTTAAATATAGTGATTCCTCATTGGGCGCTGCTCTTTCTGATGCTCACGATTATCCGAAAGTGGCCGGAAATGCCCTGAAAGAGATGTTTCGGCAGAAAGGTTCCACCCTGATTCTGGATGAAAACAGGAACGCAGAATCAGGAATGGTAGTACGTCATTTGGTTCTTCCGGGAGCGGTTGAAAACAGCATTCAGGTACTTCGTTTTCTTGCTGAAGAACTCTCTCCAAGAATTCATGTTTCACTTATGGCACAGTATTATCCAACACCGCGGGTATGCAATCATCCGCAACTTGGCAGGAGAGTGACCTCCAAAGAGTACCGTGAAGTCATAAGTGCCATGGAGAAGCTTGGAATGCACCATGGATGGATTCAGGAATTCGACAGCAGTGACTTTTACCGCCCCGATTTTAACCGTGACCATCCATTTGAATTATAATGCGGTAGATCAAAGTCGGATAAATCCGGAGGATTCAACTAATTTCTTTGCCTGCTTGTTGAAATCTGTTTATTTTTGAAACCCGATTCAATTATCAAAAATCTCCTTTAAAAAATTTGTCATGAAGAATTTGTTTACATTGTCATTCCTTGCATTGTTCATCTTAGCCACTACGGGACTTTCTGCGCAGGAAAAAGAAAAAAAATCTGATTCCGGTTATCAGTTTACGCTGGTCAAGAAATTACCTGCTACTTCTGTAAAAAATCAATATCGTTCGAGCACATGCTGGAGTTATTCAACGATTTCGTTCCTTGAGTCGGAACTTTTGCGTATGGGAAAGGATACCTTTGATCTTTCCGACATGTTCCCGGTTCACAAAGCCTATCCGGAGAAAGCAGAGATGTACATTCGGTTTAACGGAAAGCATAATTTCGGACCAGGCGGGGCAGCGCATGATGTAATCAATATGTTGCGCAAATATGGTATAACACCCGAGTCGGCATACTCCGGACATGTGATTGGTGAAGTGAATCCGGTTCATGGTGAAATGGATGCCGTACTGGAAGCAACAGTCGAAGCCGTTGCAAAAAACCCTAATCGGAAACTTACACCGGTTTGGCAGAAGGGATTCAACGGCCTGGTTGACGCGTACCTTGGAACCATTCCGGATAAATTTACCTACAAAGGCACCGAGTACACCCCCCGTTCATTTGCCGATATGCTCGGAATAAATCCGGATGATTATGTTGAGATTACATCTTATACTCACCATCCGTTTTATTCAAAATTCATTATTGAAATTCCCGATAACTGGGCCATGGATGAGGTTTATAATGTTCCCCTTGATGACATGATCAGGATCATTGACAATTCAATTGACCAGGGCTACACGGTAGCCTGGGGTGCCGATGTCAGTGAAAAAGGCTTTGCCTGGAAAAACGGAATTGCCATCGTGCCCGATAAAAATGTCAGTGAAATAACGGGAATGGATAAAGACCGTTGGGGCAAGCTCAGTGATGCAGAGAAGGAAAAGATGTTGTTAAAATTTGAACATCCCGTCAAGGAAAAAGATATAACCCAGGAGATGCGTCAGGTAGAATTTGACAACTACCAGACCACCGATGACCATGGGCTTCATCTCGTTGGAATTGCCAGAGACCAGAACGGTACCAAATATTATCTTGTAAAAAACTCCTGGGGCCTCGACGGCAGTCCTTACAATGGTTATATTTATGTTTCAGAAGCTTATATCCGACTGAAAACTATGGATCTTATGGTCCATAAAAATGCTGTACCAAAGGATTTAAGAAATAAGCTTGAAATGAAATAATCAGACAACCGGAATAATCCTTCTGATTTTAATACACTGTGTGTCTGGTGGTGAAATATTCCGATTCACAGAGCTTACCATCGGCCTTTTTGTGTCGGGCGGTTCAGCGATTCCTTCAGCAGAAGTAAATATTCTGCCCTGGGTACCTCAGTCGCGCCGAGATTGGCCAGATGCTTGGTTGAAATCTGACAATCGATGAGCCTGATCCTCCATTGTTTGCTGCGCTCAACGAGTGCATAAAAAGCTACCTTGGATGCATCATTGACAGTGTGGAACATACTTTCACCGAAAAATACTTCACCGAGTGAAATGCCATATAATCCGCCTGCCAGTGAATCGTTCAGGAAAACTTCGACTGAATGCCCAATGCCCATATCATATAATGTGCTGTAAGCCTCAATGAACCTGTCACTGATCCAGGTACCTTCCTGATCTGGCCTTGCAGTATCGGCACATGCGCGGATCACCTCGTAAAAAGAGGTGTCGAACCGAATTTCAAAGATATTTTTCTGTACAGTTCTGATCAGACTTTTCGGAGCCTTGAATCGATCCGGAAACAAGATCATTCGGGGGTCGGGAGAATACCAGAAAATATCAGAACCATCATCGAACCAGGGGAATATACCTTGAGCGTATGCATTCAATAACCGGACAGGCGAAAGATCTCCACCGATGGCAATTAACCCGTCAGGGTCAGCCTCTTCTGCCGGTGGAAATACCGGCTCATCCGGTAAAAGAAAAACTGTCATTCCGAATGAAATCTTAAAAAGTTTACTTTATCTATTGCGTTTATTCAAGGCTTTCATGAGCGGCAGCAAGTATCCTTTGACAGGCTTCTTCCAGCTCATCAGGAGTTATTGTTAACGGAGGTGCAATCCGGAAGGTAGCGGGTCGGAACATATACCAATCAATGATGGCTCCATGGCCGATCGCCGACCTCATAAAGTGCTCTTTCTTATCCGGATTTTTAAGATCAATCCCAAGTGCAAGTCCTGCCCGGCGTACTGCACTGAACCCGGGATGATGCCCCAGTTTTTCTTCGAGGATCCTGCCTTTCCCTTCCACCTGCCCGAGCAGATTTTCTGACAACAATACATCCAATCCGGCTATTGCCGCAGCACAAGAAACCGGATGCCCGCCAAAAGTGGTGATATGACCCAATTCAGGATTATATGCAAGGGTATCCATGATCTCTTTTGATGAAATGAAGGCTCCTAGTGGCATCCCGGCGCCAAGCGCTTTAGCCAGGGCCAGAATATCAGGTATAAAACCGAAATGCTCAAAACTGAACATCTTACCGGTCCTACCCAGGCCCATTTGAATATCATCCAACAGGATCAGAACTTTCAGATCACGACATCTTTTTACCAAACAGTCGATGAATTCCTGATGAATTGATACAATTCCGGCTTCCGCCTGCACTGTTTCCAGCACCACACATGCCGTGTCGGAAGTGATGGTTTCCAGATGGCTAAGGTTGTTGAATTCAATTTGTCTGATACCCGGAAGTAGGGGGCGGAAAGCGTTTTTCAATGATTCATTGCCTGTTATACTCAGGCTTCCGTGGGTGCTCCCGTGATAGGCATTGTAAAATGAGATGATCCCGCTCCGACCTGTATATCGTTTGGCTAGCTTTAAGGCTCCTTCTATGGCTTCACTCCCTGAATTAACGAAAAAAACGTTACTAAGTGTTTCAGGGAGCAGCGACACCAGTTTCTTAGCCAATTTCACTTGTGGGGATTGAATAAATTCACCATAAACATTAAGATGCAAATATTTGTCTGTCTGTTCAATGATTGCCTGAATGACTTTCGGATGACGGTGCCCCACATTGCTTACAGTGATCCCCGACACCAGATCCATGAATTTTTTTCCTGTTCGGTCATAAAACCAGATACCGTCTGCTTTCACGATTTCAAGATCCATGGCATTAAAGGAGGGTAATCCCAGGTGACGATAAAAGATTTCTCTGTCGGTCATAAAATAGAATTAAAACTGTATTTCAACAAAAATGCGAAACATTTACTTTGCTATGATTTCATAAGGTGAAGAGAAGGGTTTCATTATTGCAAACCTGTTCTGATCCGGTATATAACAGGCCAAAGATATAAAATCGTATAGATTGGATACATTTGCAGTGGGAGAGAGCCGTTGCATTCTTTCAACACATCTAAATCGTTTCTCAAAAGATTTAACCCATGAAAAATAAAGTTGTCATCATCACCGGCGCATCATCCGGAATAGGGAAAGCCCTGGCGCTGGAATTGGCCCGCCGGGGAGCCAAACTGGTACTTGCATCACGCACACCCGTAAACCAACCGGAGTTTTCAGGAGATCATCCGGAAATATTGTTCGTGAAGACCGACGTAACCCGTGAAGAAGATTGCAAAAACCTGATAAACCAAACCATCGAAAAATTCGGCCGTATCGATATCCTGATCAACAATGCCGGGATCTCGATGAGGGCATTGTTTGAAGATGTTGACCTGAATGTAATCCGGAAACTAATGGATACCAACTTTTGGGGAACCGTGTATTGTTCAAAATTCGCATTGCCCTATCTGCTCCTGTCCCATGGTTCACTGGTTGGAGTCTCATCGGTAGCCGGTTATAAAGGATTGCCAGGACGAACAGGATATTCTGCCTCCAAATTTGCCATGCAGGGTTTTCTTGAAGTCGTCCGGATCGAAAACATGAAGAAAAATTTGCATGTTCTGATTGCCTGCCCGGGATTCACAGCATCCAACATCCGCAATGTGGCACTCTCTAAAGATGGATCAGCACAGGGAGAGACCCCACTCGACGAAAGCATGCTGATGACGGCCGAGTCAGTTGCAGCTCACATCATCCGCGCAATTGAAAAAAGACAAGACCGTATTGTTCTAACCACAACGGGAAGGATGACCGTCCTTCTCAATAAATTCTTCCCAAAATTCATGGACCGGATGGTCTATAACCATATGGCAAAAGAACCCAACTCACCTTTCAAATAACCTGGGATCGTCAGTTTATTTTGATCTTGGATGGAACTGAATGATTGTGCTGCGTAAATAGTTGCGATCCAAATGGGTATAGATTTCGGTCGTGGTAATGGATTCATGTCCGAGCATTTCCTGCACCGCCCTCAGGTCAGCTCCGCCTTCAACCAGATGGGTAGCAAAGGAGTGCCGGAAGGTATGAGGACTGATCTTCTTTTTTATTCCTCCGAGAATCGCTAGTTCCCTGATGATATGGAATACCATGACCCGCGAAAGGTGACTCCCGCGCCTGTTTAGAAATACAAAATCTTCCTGACCATAAGCAATTTTCCCCAGAGGTCGAACCTCCTGAAGATAGTATTCAAGTTCCTTCTGAGCAACCCGCCCGACTGGAACCAGCCGTTCTTTATCACCTTTTCCAGTGATTTTGACAAACCCTTCATGAAAATGAAGATTGGATATCTTAAGCGTAATCAGTTCTGAAACCCTGAGTCCGCATCCATAAAGGGTCTCAAGCATAGCTTTATTCCGCCTTCCTTCGGGTTTGCTTTGGTCGATCTGAGCAATGAGCCGGTCGATCTCCTCCACACTGAGGAAAACGGGAAGTTTCCGCCCTATTTTTGGCAATTCCAACAATTCGGTCGGATCCTTGTCGATCAGGTTTTCAAGCAAAAGATATCTGAAGAATGATCTTAATCCTGAAATTACCCGGGCTTGTGTCCGGGCTGTCATTCCCAGTTCAGTTACCCATTTAAGAAAATCCTGAAAATGTTGCAATTCAATCGTTTCCGGCGTGACATTCAATCCACGGGATTCAAGAAATTGTAAGATCTTTGTGACATCATGAACATATGCCTCCACCGAATGGACCGACAACGACCTTTCAAGCCGAAGGAAAGATTTAAATCCATTGATATAAGATTGCCACATCATAAATGAGAAAACAATTCAATCAGGCCAAATTAGGAAATTTATTTTAGCCTGAAATATATTTTGTTTTTTCGAGGGAATCGTTTAATTTTGCAGTCCCGAAAAATAAAGCGTTTAAAGATGGCAAAGAAGAGTAAAGATCAACGGATTCAGGTGATCCTCGAATGTACCGAACAAAAAACAAGCGGTGTCCCAGGTGTATCACGGTACATCACTACGAAAAATAAGAAAAATACACCGGAGAGAATTGAATTGAAAAAATTCAACCCTTACCTGAAAAAAGTCACGGTTCACAAAGAAATTAAATAATTCAAGATATGGCAAAGAAAGTTGTTGCATCATTTAAAGCTACCTCTGGAAAAGATTTCACGAAAGTTATCCGGATGGTTAAGTCTCCCAAAACCGGAGCTTATGTTTTTAAAGAAACGATTGTCGCCAACGATATGGTTAAGGATTTTTTAGCCAATAAAGAAAATTAGTAAAGTCAACCATTTTACTGTAAAGCTTTTTTCTTCGGAAAAAAGCTTTTTTTATATATGAGGTTTTCAATATGGGTCTCTTCAATATATTTTCACGGGATAAGAAAGAACGCCTTGACCAGGGGCTCCAGAAAACGAAATCAAACATCATTACCAGAATTTCTAAATCCATCATTGGGAAATCAACCATTGATGATGAGGTCCTAGATAACCTGGAAGAGATACTGGTCACATCGGATGTTGGCGTTGAAACGACTCTGAAGATTATCGACCGGATTCAGAAACGTGTCTCCATGGATAAGTATCTTGGAACCGGGGAATTGAATTCAATTCTGAGAGAAGAGATTGCAGCGTTACTCCAGGAAAACAATATTCAGGATTTTACTGAATTTTTGATTCCTGAAGGGAAAAAACCTTATGTTATCATGGTGGTTGGGGTCAACGGCGTGGGTAAAACTACAACCATTGGCAAACTGGCCAATCAATTTGTTAAGTCGGGAAAAAGTGTATTGCTGGGCGCAGCAGATACTTTTCGCGCAGCCGCGGTCGACCAGATCACCATCTGGGCCGATAGGGTAGGGGTCCCCGTTATTACCCAGGGAATGGGCGCCGATCCTGCCTCGGTCGCTTTCGATACGTTGAAATCAGCAATAGCCCGTGATACCGATGTCGTCATTATCGATACAGCCGGCCGATTACATAACAAAGTCAACCTGATGAACGAACTTTCGAAAATCAGAAAAGTTATGCAAAAATTAATGCCGGAAGCGCCCCATGAAATATTGCTCATCTTAGATGCTTCTACCGGACAGAATGCTTTCGAACAGGCTAAACAGTTTACGGCTGCCACCGAAGTGAATGCACTGGCTCTGACCAAGCTTGATGGTACTGCCAAGGGAGGTGTTGTGATCGGGATTTCAGATCAGTTTAAAATTCCGGTTAAATATATTGGTGTGGGCGAAGGAATTGATGACCTCCAGGTATTTAACCGGATCGAATTCGTCGACAGCCTGTTCAATAACTGATTTCATTGAAAACAAAACCGAACTTTCGGAAAATCGGATTTGTATCCCTCGGATGTGCTAAAAACCTCGTCGATACCGAGGCGCTGATGAAACAGGCAGAACACAACGGTTTTGATATCCAATATAACCCGGATGGCAGAGATTATATCGATGCTGCAATTATTAATACCTGTGGTTTTATTCACGATGCCAAAAAAGAATCCATCGATACCATCCTGGAATTTGTAACAGCTAAAAAGAATGACAGGATAGGTCGGCTCTTTGTCATGGGATGCCTGTCCGAGCGGTATAAATCAGAGCTAACAGAAGAAATCCCGGAAGTGGATGGCTTTTTTGGAGTCAATGATTTTAAGAGAGTCCTTGAACGGCTCGGGGGAACCTACCGGCAAGAGTTGGTCGGTGAGAGATGGTTAACCACTCCCCGCCACTATGCCTACCTGAAAATTGCTGAAGGATGTGACCGTAGATGCTCTTTCTGCGCCATTCCATCTATCCGTGGAAACCACGTTAGCCGACCGGAAGATGAGATCCTCCGGGAAGCAAGAATCCTTGTGGAAGGTGGAGTCAAAGAACTTAATATCATTTCCCAGGACACGACTTATTTTGGACTTGACACCCATCATACAAGGCGCCTTCCGAATCTCTTGCGCAATTTGGCAGAAATCAAGGGATTGGACTGGATTCGTCTTCACTATACCTATCCCGATGGATTTCCAGATGAACTCTTCGAGGTAATAAATTCATACCAAAATATCTGCAAATACATTGATATTCCGCTGCAACATATCAGCGATCGTATCCTGAAGTCAATGCGACGGGGCATAAACGGGAAAGAAACACGGATGCTTATTGAAAAAATTCGAAACAGGATACCCGGGGTTGCAATCCGAACAACGCTCATTGTGGGCTACCCGGGAGAAACAAGGTCTGAATTTCTTGAACTGAAAAAGTTTGTAGAAGAATTCAAATTCGATCGTCTCGGGGCTTTTACCTACTCAGCCGAAGAGGGCACGTCAGCATTTACTTTCAAGGATTCCGTTACCACCCGAACCAAAGAAAACCGACTCGAAGAACTTATGAATACGCAGGATCAGATATCTCATGAACTGAACCAAAACAAGATAGGCAAAATCATGACTGTTATCATTGACCGCAGTGAAGGCGACTATTTCATTGGCCGGTCAGAATTCGATTCACCCGAGGTTGATAATGAGATCCTGATAAAAAGGCAGGATCAGGTAATTGCACCCGGAACTTTTTGTACAGTGCGCGTAACAGGAAATGAAAGCTTTGATTTATTTGCGGTAATAATGTAATTTTGACAATCTATCAATATTTTACTTTATGAAGAACAAAATCCTTTTTTTAGTGATCCTCCTAATGCTTTCAGTAACCATGAAAGCACAAACTCCTTCAAGAGACAACAAAATTTCTGACACAACAAATAAATCTGATAATCAGGGAAATAAATATGGTTATTGGATCGAAAAACAGGGTGATGCGACCTTTAAAGGGGAATACCTGAACAATAGAAAAATAAAAAACTGGGTCGGATACTATCCAAACAAAATGATTTATCGGATCGACTATTACACCAACGGCAATAAGGACGGAATTTCTATTCAATTTGATCGTAAAGGAAAAGTAAGCCTTGTTGAGAATTATAAGGACGGACTTTTAAATGGGGAAACGGTATCATATGGACAATATAATGATTTTCCGCTCTCTGATGGTGAATACAAAAATGGTATAAAGAATGGTACTTTTAGAAAATTTGCTGATAATGGGAAAATACAGGAAGAGACAAATTTCAAGGATGATATGAAAGATGGCGCTTCAAAATGGTATAATAAATCAGGAAAATTAATAGCGGAATATAATTATAAAAACGGGAAATTCGAAGGGCCCCAAAAAACTTACTACGAAAATGATTCTTTACAATCTTTGAACTTTTACACTAATGATCTGCTTTCTGGTGAATCAAAAGAATATTACAGGAATGGCAGGGTAAAAGTTTCAGGTACACATTTAATGGGTTTGAAAGATGGAACCTGGACTGAGTACGATGAAGTTGGTAAAATCCAGGCTGTAATCAAGTATAAAAACGGGATCGAACAGAAGAAAAAGTGACCCGGTTTTCCTATTATCTCCTATTCCTGATAACATAGGATTTTTTTACAGGCTTTGATTTGTACTCATAGCGGATATTGTATGCACTTTTGTTTTTCTTATGCTTTTTAACGGAATATTGATTGTTTGAGCTACATACCGATTTTCTTGAGGAACAACCCGTTCCCGTTAAAAGGGTGAAGCAAAACACCCAGACAATCCCATAGGAAAGAACTCGTTTTAAACTCATTACACAGTCTGAATAGGGATAATTGGATTAAGCAAAGTTAAGAAATTAATGCCAGTAAGGACATTTTTTCCTACTTTTGTTTGTTCTTGTCAACAACAATATCGTTTCCCACTGAATCGACTTATGTTATCAACAGGATCCCGGAACAATTTAGAAATGTATAAAGCCATTATTTACACTTTTCTTCTGATTTGTTTTTCATTTTCTGTCTCTCTGGCATCTGCACAGTTTCCTCCCCCAGCAGGAAAATATGGATCTACAGCAATTTACAAAGACAGCCTGATCAATATCGACTGGGCAAATACCTGCTCAATATTCAGGGGTTATATTGATCAGACCGATACGACTGTTACCTTTGAAGGATCAAATAAGGCAACTTATGGAAGTAGTCTTTATGGAAGCGGACCGGCTGATGATCTGGTTGTTAGCTTGGGCGATCAAGGGATAGCAATTTTGACCTTTGATCCGCCGATAAAAAATGGCGTTGGTCCCGACTTCTCTGTATTTGAAAACTCCTTTAGCAACTCCTTTCTTGAACTGGCTTTTGTGGAAGTCAGTTCCGATGGTAAAAGGTTTGTCAGATTTCCGTCAACATCCTTGACCCAGTCATCAGTACAGGTTGGAACCTTTGATACCCTGGATGCGACTAAGATAAATAACCTTGCTGGAAAGTACCGGATGGGTTATGGTACTCCCTTCGACCTGGAGGATGTTATTGATAGCACTGGAATTGATCCTTCAAACATAACCCATGTTAAAATAATTGATGTCGGGGGATGTCTGAACCCTGGGTTTCAAAGTGTTGATTCAGAGGGGAGGATTATTAACGACCCGTGGCCGACACCTTTTGGAACTGGCGGCTTTGACCTGGATGCAGTTTCAGTTTTAGACCATTACCCTACCCCGGATTCCTTATTGACGGTCATCCTGTATCCCAATCCCGTAAGGGATCAACTCAATGTGATCTGTGGATTTCACACTCCGGGTACGCTGACTTTGTTCGATATGAACGGCCGCCGGTATTACTCATTTGTATTCGAAAATAAAACCACCCTCAATCTGGGTAACCTCGCACAGGGTGTTTACTTCGTTGACATTAAGTTTGACGGGATGCAACCTTTTATCAGGAAAATTGTTAAATGACTCTCTATAAGCTTAACCCTGGTTTTTGATAAGCTTTCGTAAATATTTCTTTCGGAGAATTTTGGCACTATTCTCAATTTGTTCGCTTGTCTCTGGTCAAGCCCAGGTACTAAGGGATACGCTCCGGCTACCCGAATTAGAAGTTAAATCAAACTTTGTTATAGATAATGAAGGATTTAAAAAGATCCACATGGACTCAGGCCTTTTTATCCCCAACCTGCGGTCTGATCTTTCACGAATAATTTCTGAACACTCTACGATATTTATCAAGTCCTATGGTAATGGTACCCTGGCAACGCCATCATTCAGAGGTACTTCTGCGCAGCATACCCAGGTCGAATGGAACGGAATCAGCCTTAACTCACCGATGTTGGGGCAGATGGATTTTTCTCAGGTACCTGTTTCCCAGTTCGATGGTCTGGAAATTCTGTATGGTGCCGCCGGCATAGCCCGTACCTCTGGCGCTTTTGGCGGAATTGTTGATCTGATTACAATGCCCGATTGGAATAACCGGATCAATGTGCTGGCTTCACAATCGATTGGCAGTTTCTCGATCTATACAACCAATCTTAACCTTTGCTTTGGGTCGGAAAAGCTTCAATCGCATACAAAATGGAACTTTACGTCGGCTCAGAATGATTTTCCCTTTACCAACAACAACGGGGTGGAAGTTAAACAGGAAAATGCATCTTATTATCAATATGGGTTATCACAGGAACTTTTCTGGAAATTTAAAAACCGTCACCTTTTCTCGGCAAAGGTTTGGTTAAGTGAAGATAACAGAAATCTACCGCCGACAACATCGAATCTTGACACCAACAAAACGGAAAAAATTCATGATCGTGCCGTCAGGGCTGTACTGGAATATAAACTGGTTGATAAAGGTTACAACCTTCTCATTCGATCGGCATTGAATGACCAGTATATGAACTATTCAAACAGTACGATTGACATGAATTCTGTTCATCAGACTTATTCCTGGATCAACCGGATCCGATTTACCTGGTCGAAAATTAAAAATCTAAAAATAAAGCCAGGCATCGATTTTACTTATGACTGGGTACGTTCTGATGATTATTCCGGACGAAAAACAAGATCGCTGACAAGTCTTTTTGTAGAACTAAACTACAGTTTTAACAAACATTTTCATTCATCCCTAGTTCTCCGTGAGGATATCATCGATTTTTCCCTGAATCCATTGATTGCCGCTCTTGGAGTTGAATACAAACCGTTCAATAAATACAATTTCATGCTGAATCTGAATTTAGCCCGGAATTATCGGTATCCGACCCTTAATGATCTTTATTGGCAAGGTGCTGGGAACCCCGATCTGAAACCTGAGCTGAGTTATTCAACCGAAGCAGGAACAACATTTAATTGGGAATCAAAAAATAAAATTGTCTATCTCGAATCAAACATCACCGGATATTATACCTGGTTGTACGACATGATCACCTGGAGTCCGGTTGAAGGTAATAGCGCCTTGTTTAAACCCGAAAATATTGATGAGATCCATGCCCGCGGAATCGAAGCAGGCTTGAATCTGCTTTTAAGAATATCAGGGTTTACAATCGGATGGAAGAACAACTACCACTTTTGCAGGTCGACCTATGAAAAAGCAAATTCGACCTATGATCAAAAAATTGGTAAGCAACAAATTTATATTCCGGAAAACACCCTCAACAGTACCCTATCGATTGAGAAATGGAAGTTTTTTCTAAATTATAACTTCTTCTATGTCAGTGCAAGATACACTGGAAAAGATAACCTGACCATGATGCCAGGTTATAACTTGTCAAATATTATTTTCGGAAAGAATATTACATTGAAAAATTTTATTCTATCTTTACAACTTGATATTAATAACCTGTTTGATCTCGACTATCAATCTGTTGCCAGCCGGCCGATGCCGGGAATTAATTACTCCATTACGGTTAAACTTGGTTTTTCAGGCACAAAGAATTAATGGAAAAATTTAAATCGTGAAGATTCCTACCCCACTGATCCATAGGTACATTTTATATACAAAACTTCTTCTTTTTTTTGGATTGATTGCCAGTTGTACAAAAGATCCCGTGCGAGAAGTTACGGTTAGTCCACCCGATACCACTACAGTACCGGTTAGTTATAAAAACGGAATTTTTATCATTAATGAGGGTAATTATAATTGGGGAAATGCTTCCGTTAGCGTCATCCTTCCTGATAAGAATTTGGTGATCCAGGATATTTTTCAGAAAGCGAACTCACGGAGTTTGGGTGACGTTGCTGAATCAATGAAAATCAAAAATAATCTTGGATATCTGATTGTAAATAACTCAAACCGTATTGAAGTGGTAACAGTCGACAATTTTAAATCATTGACTACCATTCCCGGCCTGAACTCACCCAGATTCATGGAATTTGTTGACTCAACCAAGGCATATATTACAAATCTTCAGAAAAATATTACTGTCATTGACTTGAGATCCAATACCATTTCTAAAGTGATCAAAACTGCCACCTGGACTGAAAATTTATTGAAATATGATAGATACATGCTGGTGACCAGTATCGGAAAATTCAGCGATCCGACTTCCGACAGGGTTCCGGTGGTTTACGTTATCGATACCCAGACAGATCAGATAATCGATAGCATTCTCACTGGAAAAGAACCTATTGGAATGGTAATTGATAAAAAGCAGAAAGTATGGGTATTATGTTCAGGTGGATATGATAATTTTGAACAGCCTTCCTTGTTAAGAATTAATCCTGAACTCAGGATTATTGAAAAGAAATTCACATTTACTGAAATTGGTAAAGTACCGAGTAAACTTTGTATAAACCCGACCGGTGATACACTTTATTATTTAAATGGGGGAGTTTATATGATGGCCGTCAGCGCTTCTGCTTTACCTTCACAATCCCTGATTCCGTCCGAAGGAAGGTTACTTTATGGACTGGCAATTCATCCACTGACAGGTCATATTTTCGTTAGCGATGCAAAAGATTACGTACAAAATGGAACTGCGTATCAATATAATCACACTGGTACTCTCCTCAAGGAATTTCAAACCGGAAGAATTCCTGGTTCCTTTTGTTTTTCCGAATCCAAATCGAAATAACTACCCGGTTTCCTCGCACGCAATATTTAATGCTTCTAAAAATAATTCCCTGAATTCACTGAGAATCATTGCAGTGGCACCCCAAATTATGTTGTGATCAATGTAAAATGCTGGCACCGTTAGTGATAATCCAAAAACTAATTTTACCCTCTTCTTCCTGATATTCCTACTGTCAAGAAGTTCATCCAAGGTTATTTCAATAATTTTTGCAACTTCAGCGGGATCCGGATGAAATTTCGGATGGGACTCCTGATACCCGATATATGGAGATACCAAATAGTTGCTGGGTGGAATATATAAATCAGTCAGTTTTCCCAAAAGCTTTATTTGGGTCGGATTAATGCCGATTTCTTCCTTTGATTCACGAAGTGCTGTATCTCTGGAATCTTTATCGGCATGCTCTGCCTTTCCGCCTGGTAAACTAATCTGTCCGCTGTGAATGCCCTGGTATTGCGGACGTAGCATAAGAACCATTCCGATTGTATCCAGGTGTGGATAGAGCAGAATAAGCACGCTGCTCTGAATAGCATTCTTAGGAACACCACTTTTAATCATCTTCTGAATTCTGACCATGGATGCCATTTTCAACTGAGCATTGCGTCCTGGCAAAGGCTTCTTTAATCGTTGTTCAAGAGCATAAATAGACGGACCAAAATTCATATGCTTCTTTTTTTACCAAAGTTATTGGTTTGGCTTGTTAATGCTTAACTTTGTGGCAAATAAAATTTACTCATGCCAGCAGAAGAAAACCGACCAGTATCACATCCCTTTACAAAGGACCTTATTCCAAAAAATCTGGTATTGTATAATGATGATGTGAATACGTTTGATTTCGTAATTCAATCGCTGATCGAAATCTGCAATCATGAACCTATACAAGCTGAACAGTGCGCACTCATAGCCCATTACACGGGAAAATGTGCAGTTAAAAGCGGTGATTATGATGAAATTAAACCCCTGTTCGAAGAGATGACCGTTCGCGGTTTAACAGTAACAATCGAATAATTAAGAATTTTTCCTACTAACAACTTACTGACATTTTATTAACACAATCCTTTTTGATTGTTCTAATATTCTGTAAATAAATATATTAAAAAAATTGTTTATTAACATTTTGTTTAAAACATTTGTTGAAAGGGAGTTGGTAACTGCTGAGATTGAAACTTGCTTTACCTGTATGGTCTGCAGTATATTTGGAAACTCAAGCGAGAGATAAAAGGGACGCTGGAAAACACGCTGGTGAAAGCAGGAACCGAAAGGCGACATGCACTCCTGGCAAAGCCCGATAAGTCACGCTCCGAAAGGTGCCGACAACACGGGGGAGTTCACAGCGGGGACGAAAGGGAGATGGATCCGAAAGGATTTTTCAAACCGGAAGCCGGAACGAACAGAAAGGGGAGACCCTGACTGAGAAGATCACCCACAATAACTGTAGCTTGGACGCCCCGGAAGACTACGGTCGACTGGATGCGGGATGGGAACAGCTTCGGCCAGAGGAGGTTCCCATCGTTGTTATATAGTGGTCTGAAAGAGGTTCAATCCAAAAACCTGGTAAAAAATCAAAAATCGGTTCTGGATTACAAAATTATACAGCGCCGGATTACAGGATAAATGGGATAACCGCTTTTCTCTCTGGAGGATATTCCGGAAAGGTAGTCTGATACCATTTGTGATGGTGCAATGCCCGGGGTAGTAAGTTTACCATGGTCCACATAGCAAAAGCTAGTGCAGGTGAACACCATGTCATCAGTGCAAATCCCGACCATTCAACAATCTCTCCGAAATGATTCGGGCAGGAGATGTATTTGAACAATCCTTTTTGAGGAATGACATAGCCTGATTCCCCGAGTTTTCTTAAATGAATTAAAATATAATCGGAGTTCCAGTTAATTGCTAACCCTGAAATAAAAAATACTACCCCGGCTATGAATCTGGGATCTCCAAAATATGACAGGGGATATCTCGCTTCAGTTGCAATTGTTCCCAGAAAATATCCATTGATGGAGCCATTTACGAGGTTGAAGAAAATTGCCATGAGAACTATTGCCAGTGGCATTTTTTTTCCTTTAGTCCGTAATCTGAAAGGAAAAATGAGGGTACGGTTTATATAATGAAAAACCCAAAATCCGAAAAAGACCCAGGTAACGGGTGGATGCGCTCCTGTTCCAAAAATATAAAAACCTGCAAACACAATTAAAGCAGGTAACTCCATGATAATCCATCCGATCCGGTTGTCAATCATGCCACCCCATCGTTTTGAAGCATGTCTTCCATACGGGGCAGCAATTTTGAGTATAAAAGGAAATGAAACCAGTGCAATGGCTATCCAAAGATACACGAGCAGATAGAAAGTTGATTCTTTCATTCAGTATGTATTTAAATGATTCGTTTTTGCTGCTTGAACCAATCAACAAGATCAGCGATCGTGTCCGTTAACGGACGGGGATGGTAATTTAGTTCTTTCTTGGCTTTTGCATGACTGATCAATCGGCTTCCTTCCGTAATAATCGTTAATGACTCATGCGTGTACAGGGGAATAGTTCCAAGAATCCTGGAGTAAAGTGTAGTAAATGGCAATCCTACTCTTGCAAGCCATACAGGGACTACAGTCTGAACAGTTTTCCTCCCGGTTGCCTGCGAAATACTCGCTGAAAATTCTTTTAGGCTGTGATAATGTCCTGACAATAAATACTTTTCACCTTTTTTACCATTTTCCATTGCAGAAATTGCACCGGTAACAACATCTCTGACATCAACCCAGTCATAACCGCCAGGTATTAAGGAAGGAATTTTATGATTATAAATGTCTATCACCGCTTTTCCTACAAGTGAAGGTTCGGGATCTTCAGGTCCTATGATGGCTGTAGGGCTGACAACAACAGCATCAATTCCGGTTTTCACAGCTTCTAAAACTGATTTTTCACCATCTGCTTTAGAACAATCATAGGAGAAGCCTCTATGAGAAACTAACGGACGGGTCTCATCCAGCACCTCATCTGAAGGTGACTGTGAAAAAGCATGAATGGAACTGAAATGTACCAATCGCTTTATTTTACAGTATTTTACCGTTTCAATGATATTCCTTGTTCCGGTGGCATTGGTTTCGGTCACTAAACTGTTTTGGTCGCCCGTAATGGAAATCCTTGCAGCAAGATGAAACATGACCTCACAGCCATCTGCAAAGGGAAGTAAAGTTTCTTTTTTTAGCAGATCACCCTGAAAGAGTCGGATCGGAAGATTTTTAAGATTTTCAGCATTTTGATGGATCAGGGCATTCACTTCGTGCCCTGATTCCAATAATCTTTTGCAAAGATTGACTCCAACGTGACCATTGGCGCCTGTTACAGCAATTTTCATCAGAGTGTTTTAGAGTAAAGGCAAAAATAGTATTATTTCCCGATTGTTTTGCATTTCATCATAATACGGATTAATTTTACACAAATAAAATTTTGCCATATGAAAACAATGTTGAAAATTTTATACTGGATTCTGGGAATCCTTGCTGTCTTGGTGATAATATCATATTTATTACCAAAGAGTTATAAAGTCGAACGGGTTCGGTATGTGAATTCAACCCCAGCTATTTTATATCAACTGACCAGCAATTTCTACCGTTGGTACTTGTGGGTACCATGGACCAAACAGGCTGATTCAACTGCTGTTTTTGTATTGAAAGGTACCGGAGGGCTGGTCGGTTCATCATGGAGATGGAGTGGAAAAAAGTTTGGACAAGGTGAGATGATCTTAACAGAAACTATAGAAAATGAATTGGTTGAATACGATTTAGCTTTTAATAATGGCGCTCATAAATCGAAAGGCAGGATATCAATCGAACGTACCGGCGACAGTTGTAAAGTGGTGTGGACTGACCAGGGAGACCTTGGATATAATCCAGTTTCAAGATACATGGGACTATTAATGGACAGAATGATGGGACTGGATTTTGAAAAAGGGCTTCTCAAACTCAAATATGTTGCAGAAGCACGTTCGAAATGGCCAAAAATTGAAGAATTTCGGATGACACCCCAGGTTATTTTGGTGGTGACAGATTCAGCCGGACCTGACACGTATCCTGAAATCATGTCAAAAGCATATAATGAAATATATTCATATATCAACACACACCAGATTCAAGTTTCCGGGGCACCATTGGCAATTTTTTTGAAATGGGATTCTGTCAGCCAACAATCCACCATGAACATTGGGGTTCCGGTTGAGAATGTATCCAAAGGATCAGGAAGGGTTAAGGTTCTCAATATCCCAGAGCAGGATGTCGTCGCTGCTCAATATTTTGGATCCTACAGTAAGACCGGAATCGTGTATAATATTCTCGACCAATATATAAAAGAAATAGGCAGGATTCCTGTTGAAACTCCTTGGGAAATCTATGTTACAGATCCGCATCAAGAAAAGGATACCATGAAATGGCAGACAACTATTTTATTTCCTTTAAAATGATTTGAATGAATAACTTCATTATTTCCTATAATTAATATTATGTTAAATAGAAAAAGTATAAAAAAGCCAGGAAAAAATACCTGGCTTTGATATCGACCTCCTACCGAATGGTATGAAAACGTTTTACTATTTTTTTAGTTCATTGATTTTTTCCTGAATAGCCTTAACTTTATCATTCTGGTTTGTCCTTGCATAAATTTGCTTTAATGTTACCAGCGTGTTGATATCGGTAGGTTGTAATATGGTGGCCTTTTCAAGATAAGGCAACGCATTTGAAAGCAGTGTATTTGCTTCAGATTTGAGTTGTTCGTATTTTGTAGTAGCATCAAGCGGAAGTTTATTGGCTTCTTCTTCAATCACAGCAGCTTTATTGACGTAAATGGCGCCAAGGTTATAAATAGCATCAAAGTAATCAGGATTTAGCCTTATTGCATTTTTATAAGTGTCGACGGCATTCCCGAACGACGCAGCCCGTTGTTCGGTTGTACGTGTTGTATCATTAGAAAGGTTATCATAAATGGTTCCAAGGGCAAAAGCAACAGAGGAATTTGTTGAATCCTGTTTTAAAGCAAATTTCAGGTTATTTAAAGCCTTTTCTGTCCTGTTAAAGGTCAAGTAAATATTTGTCTCAGACAAAAACAAACGAAAATCGGATGGGTACAGCTGCTGCCCCATTTTAATAAATCTCAAAGCATTCACAGAATCTTTATCCTGACGATAAATATCTGATATAGTTATAAATACTTGCGGTGATTTGTAGTTCAACTTCAATAATTTAAGATAAAGATCCTTTGCTGCTTCTTTCTCATTGGCAAGCGAAGCGCAGGTGGCGGCATTCAATAATGATACCGTATCGGGAACATTTGCCATTTCAAGAACCTCTGCCCCTCTCGAAAAATTTATCATAGCGTCTTTAAACATTTTTTTGTTGTAATTATCCACCGCAGCATTATAATAATTATTACGCTGCCAGTTCAGTTTGGCAACAATATCATCATAGTACTCTTTTTTGGTGTCAAATTCAACAGCCTTTTTATAGGATTCGAGGGCTTTTGTTAGTGGGTCCGGATCGAGTGCCTTAAATTTGACATCCTGGGTGTTTGATAACTCCAGATAAATATTGCCACGAAGGAACCATGCTTTGGCATCCTGGGCGGTGTTGGGATCCAGAATACATTGGTTTATGGCTTCCATGGCTTTATCTAATTTACCATCTTTCAGATAGTTGGAGGCCGATTGCCGAACATTCTTCTGTCCGAATACAAGGGTAACTGAGACCGCGAAAAACAGAAATAAAGCAAATTTTTTCATTGGTTTGTGTGTTGTTATAGATGATTACATTGAATTGATTTGCAGACTGCAAAGATAAACAAGCCCGCTGATTTTATATTCGTATCATAAAATTAATTTTCTAAGTTGGTGTTATCACTTTCATCATGGGACTCCTCCCCTTCACCATTTTCTGTGCCAACCTCCCCTTCACTATTTTCTGTGCCAACCTCCACATCAACTTTTGCAACAGCGGCTATTGCATCGCCTTCATCTATTTTAATCAACCTGACTCCCTGAGTTGCCCTGCCTATTATCCGTAAATCCGAAACGGCCATCCGAATAATAACCCCGGACTTATTAATGATCATAATATCATCATTATCAGTAACATCATTTATTGCAATTAAAGCACCTGTTTTATCTGTGATGTTTAGGGTTTTCACACCCTTACCGCCACGGTTTGTAATTCGGTAATCATCAAGATCAGACCTTTTACCATACCCGTTTTCGGATACTACAAGGACTTCAGCTTTACGGTCTAAAGGAATGCAAATCATACCGATCACTTCATCATTGGACCCGGCCAAAGTGATACCTCTCACGCCGATCGCATTCCGACCCATTGGTCTCACCGTCTTTTCATTGAACCTGATTGCTCTTCCTGATTTCAATGCGAGGACAACTTCGTCGGTTCCTTGTGTCAGTCTTGCCTCTAAAAGCTGATCCCCTTCATTGATGGTGATTGCGTTGATACCATTCTGACGTGGTCGTGAATATGCTTCGAGTGAAGTTTTTTTAATCGTTCCTTTTTTAGTGGCTAGTATGATAAAATTAGATGATGCGTACTCATTGTCCTTCAAATCTTTAACATTAATGATTGCCCTGACTTTATTGTCAACATCCAGATTTACCAGGTTTTGAATAGCGCGACCTTTAGAGGTCTTTCCGCCTTCCGGAATTTCAAAAACTCTTAACCAAAAGCACTTTCCCTTTTCTGTGAAAAGCAACAGATAATTGTGGTTGGTAGCGATAAACAAATGTTCAAGAAAATCTTCATCTCTTATCTCACTTCCTTTTGTTCCTCTTCCTCCCCTGTTCTGACGCCTGTATTCGGTCAGGGGGGTCCTCTTGATATAGCCCATGTGTGAGATGGTGATTACTACATTTTCATCAGCAATGGTATCTTCAATTCTGAAATCGGAAGCAGAGTAAACAATTTGGGTTTTAGGTTCATCTCCATACTTTTCTTTGATCTCGCGAAGCTCATCTTTGACGATACCCAACCGCAATGATTCATCTGAGAGAATCTCTTTGAGATGTTGTATCAGTTTCATCAGTTCAGCATACTCTTCCTTGATCTTTTCACGTTCAAGACCGGTCAGCCTTTGCAACCTCATATCAAGTATTGCTTTAGCCTGTATTTCAGTGAGACCAAAATTGTTCATCAAGCCCAGCTTTGCCTCCTCGGGTGTTTCACTCGCCCGGATGAGCGTAATGACAGCATCCAGATTATCCAGTGCAATAAGAAGCCCTTCGAGAATATGGGCTCTTTTTTCCGCCTCCTCGAGCTCGAATCTGGTTCGTCGTGTTATCACATCATGTCGGTGTTCCACATAATGATGAATCATGTCCTTTAGATTTAACATCATTGGACGGCCTTTAACCAGCGCTATGTTATTGACATTGAACGAGGTTTGCAAAGGAGTCAATCGAAATAATTTATTGAGAACTACATTGGTAATTGCCTCACGTTTTAATTCATAAACGATTCTGACGCCATTGCGGTCTGATTCATCCCGGATATCCGATATTCCTTCAATTTTTTTATCATTGATCAGATCAGCAGTTTTTTTGATCATGTCGGCTTTATTTACCTGGTAGGGAACCGATGTGACAACTATTTTTTCCCGGCCATGATCATCTTGTTCAATTTTTGTTTCTCCTCTTAAAATAATTCTTCCCCTCCCCGTTTCAAAAGCATCTTTAACTCCTTCATATCCGTAAATAATTCCTCCGGTTGGGAAATCGGGGGCCTTTATGAATTTCATGAGCTCTGGAATGGTGATTTCCCGGTTATCAATATAGGCTATAATTCCATCAGAGACCTCACTCAGATTATGAGGAGCCATGTTGGTTGCCATTCCTACTGCAATTCCAGATGCCCCATTAACCAGTAAATTTGGTATCCGTGAAGGCATGACGGTAGGTTCCTGTAGTGAATCATCGAAATTATTCCGGAATTCTACTGTGTCCTTTTCAATATCGGCAACCATTTCTTCGGCAATTTTTTGCAGACGGGCTTCTGTATACCGCATGGCTGCAGGATTATCTCCATCCATAGAGCCGAAATTACCCTGACCATCAACCAATGGATATCGTAAACTCCAGTCCTGAGCCATCCTTGCCATAGCATCATAAACCGAAGTATCGCCATGGGGGTGATATTTACCCAGTACCTCACCAACAATTCTTGCTGATTTTTTATAGGAACGGTTTGATAAGACACCGAGTTCATACATACCATACAATACCCGACGATGAACGGGTTTTAGTCCGTCTCTGACATCAGGTAAAGCGCGCTGTACAATAACCGACATTGAGTAATCAATGTAAGCGGTTTTCATCTGATTCTCGATGTTTACCTGAATGATCTTTTCACCCGATTCCATATTGTCTTTTTCTGTGATTTATGAGTTTAATAATCAGATAGATATAATATCCGAATAGTGCATACGAAAGTAAGAAATTTCAGGCAGAAAACCATGCTTTTTTATTGAGATTTTTATGGTCTTACTAACATGAAAGTGTTCATAAATAAAGGCATTTCTGCAACATTTTGATGATAAGGATTGTATTTTTGAAAAACATGACAGAATTACCGGAAATAACATGGTTCACTTTTTGTCGTATGCCATCTAATTATTGAAATTATTATGGAAGCAAAATTCTCACAACGTGTTAAGGATGTTTTGATTTATAGTCGGGAAGAGGCTCAGCGACTGGGAAATGATTATATTGGGCTTGAGCATCTATTACTGGGGATTATTCGTGAAGGTGAAGGACTTGCCATCAGAATTATGAAGATTCTTGGGGTTGAACTGTCAGTTGTCCGGAAAAAACTTGAAATGGCTGTTGCCAGTCACAAAGAGGTTCAAATTTCCGGTGAGAACATTCCTTTGATTAAACAAGCTGAGCGTGCCTTAAAAATAACCTATCTTGAGGCAAAACTGTTTAACAGTGAATTGATTGGAACAGAGCATTTGTTGATGGCAATTTTAAAGGATGAGAACAATCTGGTAACCAAGACACTTGCCACCTATGGTGCGACCTATGGGAGCGTAAAAGAAGAGTTAAAATCAATTCTTGCCAGTGGCAGCAATGAAGTTAATTTTGAACCGCAGGACATTCTTCCGAAAGATGAAGAGGATGAGGAGTCGGATGAAGGCGGAAAGGGTTTTTCTGCCAATCAGAAAAAAGGCCAGGATTCAAAATCGAAAACTCCGGTCCTAGATAATTTCGGACGAGATATAACCAAGGCTGCCGAAGAAGGCCGTCTGGACCCCATTGTCGGCCGCGAAACGGAGTTGCAAAGGATTGCGCAGATCCTGAGCCGAAGGAAAAAGAATAATCCCATTCTGATTGGTGAACCCGGCGTGGGCAAATCTGCTATCGCTGAAGGACTTGCCTTACGTATTGTGCAGAGAAAAGTATCACGGGCTTTATTCAACAAGCGACTTGTTTCTCTTGACCTTGCTTCACTGGTAGCCGGTACGAAATACCGTGGTCAATTTGAAGAACGCATGAAAGCGGTTTTGAATGAGTTGGAGAAAAATCCCAATATAATTGTTTTCATTGATGAGATTCATACAATCGTTGGAGCAGGTAATGCATCCGGATCACTGGATGCTTCCAACATGTTTAAACCCGCTCTTGCCCGGGGTGACATACAGTGCATCGGGGCGACCACGCTGGATGAATATCGTCAATACATCGAAAAGGACGGAGCTCTTGAACGGCGATTCCAGAAGGTATTGGTTGATCCGACGACTCCTGAAGAAACCGTGGAGATTCTACATAATATAAAAGAAAAATACGAGGACCACCATCTTGTCAAATATACTGATGAAGCTATTAAAACCTGTGTATCCCTGACCAACAGATACATTACCGACCGGTATCTGCCTGATAAGGCCATTGATGCGCTTGATGAGGCCGGAGCGAGGGTGCATATTTCAAATATAAATGTGCCCTCTGAGATTGTAACCATTGAAAATCAGATTGAGGAGACACGGAAGAAGAAGATGGCTGCAATCAACAGCCAGAAGTTTGAAGAGGCTGCCGACCTGAGAGATACAGAGCGAAAACTACAGGAAGGCCTTGAGCGGGAGAAGAAAAAGTGGGAAGAAAATGCAAAATTGAACCGGCAGGTTGTTGGCGAAGAAAATGTAGCAGAAGTCGTAGCCATGATGACCGGTATTCCTGTCCAACGAATTGCAAAGAATGAAAGTGATCGATTGATCCATATGGAGGCCGAACTTGAGGGATCCGTTATCGGACAGAATGAAGCAATAAAGAAGGTTGTAAAGGCGATCCGTCGCAACAGAGCCGGATTGAAGGATCCCAACAAACCTATTGGAACATTTATCTTTTTAGGTCCTACCGGAGTCGGAAAGACCCATCTGGCAAAAGTTCTTTCAAAATATCTTTTCGATACCGAGGATGCACTTGTCAGGATTGATATGAGCGAATACATGGAAAAATTTGCTGTTTCGCGCCTGATAGGAGCTCCTCCGGGGTACGTGGGTTATGAAGAAGGGGGGCAACTTACTGAAAAAATAAGGAGGCGACCTTATGCAATTGTATTACTGGATGAGATTGAGAAGGCACATCCTGATGTTTTTCACCTCCTGCTTCAGGTTTTGGATGACGGTGTGCTCACGGATAGTTTTGGCCGGCGGGTCGACTTCAAAAATACTATTGTGATCATGACTTCGAACATCGGATCAAGACAATTAAAAGATTTTGGGCAGGGTGTCGGATTTTCAACTTCAGCAAAACAAGCTTCCTCCGGAGATTATGCACGGGGTGTTATTGAAAATGCATTGAAGAAAGCATTTGCACCCGAGTTTCTCAATCGTATCGACGATATCGTGATCTTTGATTCATTGGAAAGAGAAGATATTCACAGGATCATTGACATTGAGTTGAAACAATTGTACGATCGTATCAAAGGACTTGGTTATCAAATTGTTATTACAGAAACTGCAAAAGACTTCATTGCTGATAAAGGTTGGGATGCACAGTTTGGAGCAAGACCTTTGAAACGTGCAATTCAAAAATATGTCGAAGATACTCTTGCTGAGGAGATCATCAAGACAAAAATTTCTGAAACGGATACGATCCTGGTAGATTATTCAAAGGAAAAGGAAGAAATCCTGGTTGTCGTTAAAAAGTCTGACAGTACAGATGCTTTACCAACCGGATAATCCAGGTTACCATTCTGTTTAAAAAAGATCACGGCAACAAGTTTTCACTTGTTGCCGTGTCTGTTATTATTGTTGCTTCCTGTGCGAAAATCAGGAGAAGTAGTATAAAATGAATTTTAGAAACGGTATTTATTCTGTTCAATTAAAGTGTCAGCAATATTTCTGCGACGCTCTTTAACATTGATACCGGGAACCATTGTAAGTTTGTTGATGGCGTTATAATACTTATCTGCGAGGTTTGTCGGTTCAATAGAATTTATGGCATCGAATCCCGCTTTCCTGATTTTCCCGGCAGCATCATAAATGAAAACATCGAGCATATTACGGTATACTTCACCGGAATTTCCTTTTAATGCTTCCACTTTTTGAATTCTTAGTGACATTGATTCAGCCAGATATATCTCCATGATTATATCGGTAAGGTTATTTTGGATTTCCTGTTCCGACACGAGTTTTTTCTCGAATTTTTTAACTGCAGCGTGGATAAGTACCAGAACTAAATTCTTGAAATTTTTAATGATCCGGGCTTTTTCATTAAAGAAGGATTCCTCAGAGGCAGCTTCTATGGCAATCGTTTCAAGGGCCTCGGATAAGGCGGCAGCTTTACCGAAGAGATCAAAATCGCCTTTCAATGCTCGTTTCATCGCGGTGTCGACAACAAGCAACCTGTTTATTTCGTTGGTTCCTTCAAATATCCGATTGATGCGTGAATCGCGATAGCCTCTTTCGACAGCCATTTCAGCGGAGTAACCCATTCCGCCATGGATTTGGACAGCTTCATCAATTACAAAATCAAGAACTTCCGATCCATAAACCTTTAGAATGGCAGCTTCGACAGCATAATGGCTAATTGCTTCAATGGAAGCCCTGCCTTTATCCATTCCTGATTGTTTATTTTTCTCTATTAGTTCGTCGATATCTTTACTTAGCCTGTAAATAGAACATTCAAGAGCATAGGTTTTTATTACTTGTTCAGCGAGTTTATGTTTAATTGCTCCGAATGAAGAGATCAATACCCCGAACTGTTTGCGTTCGTTTGCATATTTGACCGAGTCGTTAATTGCTTTTTTAGAGGCGCCAAGTACATTTGCTCCCAGTTTTATTCGTCCCATATGAAGGATGCTTAGAGCAATCCTGAAGCCCTCGCCCCTATTTCCAATGAGATTTTCAACCGGCACCTTCACGTCGTTATAAAATATTTGAGCTGTCGATGAACCTTTGATACCCATTTTGTGTTCATCGGGATTGATTACCACGCCCGGGAAACTGCGTTCGACAATAAAAGCGCTCAATACCCGGTCTTTATCAATCTTTGCAAAAACCACCTGGGTGTCGGCAAATCCAGCGTTGGTGATCCACATTTTCTGACCATTCAGAATATAGTGTTTGCCATCTTCGGATAACACAGCCTGGGTTTTTCCGGAGTTTGCATCACTACCGGCACCGGGTTCTGTAAGGCAATAGGCTCCTAATAATTCACCGGCGGCCAACCGTGTGACATATCGTTGCCGCTGATCCTCATTTCCGTAATACATTATGGGCAACGTACCGATTCCCGTGTGGGCCATAAATGCAACAGAGAAAGAGTGACCTGCACCAATGGTTTCGGCAGCCAACATTTGGGTGACAAAAGATTGCCCGAATCCACCATATTCTTCAGGAATTGAAATACCCATCAGTCCCAGGTCCCCGGCTTTTTTCAGGATCGTTTTCATTAAAGATACGTCGGGAGTGTCGATCTGGTCAAGATTGGGATACAACTCTGTATCCAGAAAGTCCTGACAGGTCTGAGCGATCATTTTTTGTTCTTCATCAAATTCTTCAGGAATAAAGACATCAGAGGCTGCAATTTCATCTACCAGAAATTCTCCACTCTTCAATACTTTTTTTTGCTCCATTTTATTGCTTTTAAGTTGCTAAATATCTAAGGACTGTACAATTAACTCGGCAATATCATAGTTTTTCACGAGTTCCTCATGGTTCTTATATTTAATCCCATCAGTAATCATGGTCATGCAGAATGGGCATGCGGTGGCAATAATATCAGCATGCGTTCGCAGTGCCTCTTCGGTTCGTTCAATAAAAATTTCTTTATTACCGGCCTCAGCTTCTTTAAACATCTGAGCGCCCCCTGCGCCACAGCAAAGCGCAAAACTTTTATGCCGTTCCATTTCCGAAATTCCCGATGTAAGGTTTTGGAGGATAATCCGGGGTTCATTATAAATATTGTTTGCACGGCCCAGGTAGCAAGGATCATGATAGGTAATGGTTTTCCCTTTGAATCTGGTAGTATCCAATTTCAGTTTCTTCTCTGCAATCATTTTCTCAATAAATTGAAGATAGTTGATCACCGTATACTTGCCTCCCAGATCGGGATATTCATTTTTGAAAATATTATAGCAATGCGGACAAATGGTAATGATCCTGGTAATTCCGTATCGTTCGAAGGTCGCAATATTTTGCAAAGCCTGCATCTGATATAGCATTTCATTTCCTGCACGACGAGCCGGATCGCCGGTACATGATTCTTCTTTACCCAGAACAGCGTAACTGACATGGAGAAATGATAAAATTTTGGCGAATGCCTGAGTGACCTTTTTATAGCGGTCGTCGAATGCGCCGGCGCAACCCACCCAGAAAAGGTATTCAGGTTTTTCTCCCTTTGCGAAAAGGTCGGCCATCACCGGAATTTCAAGCTTTTGTACTTCCATTTTAGGGTGTTCGTTTAATTGATCCGTATTTCCAGGTTTTGTGCCCAAAGCAACCGGTCTTCCGGTGAGAATTGCCAGGGAGCCCCATTATTTTCAATATTGTTAAAGACGCTTTTAAGTCCACCAGGCGCCGAAGCCTCTTCCATCACAAGGTACCGACGCATGTCAACGATAATGGAGGGATGGTTAATATTGATCGGACACTCCTTTGCGCATGCGTTGCAGGTTGTGCAAGCCCACAATTCCTCCTCGGAAATATAGTTGCGCAATAATGATTTAGTATCGTCAAACGACCTGCCATTTTTAACCAGACCCGGACCCTTTTCTTTCATTCGTGCCCTTACATCCATGAGTATTTTCCGTGGAGAAAGTCGTTTCCCGGTCAGATTGGCAGGACAAACTGAAGTGCAACGACCACATTCAGTACATGATAGTGAATCCAGATAATTTTTCCAGGTGATGTCTTCAACATCCTTGATACCGAAACGTTCTGGTGGTGATTGCCCTTCCTGATCTGTTGAGAAATCTGAGGTGGGATTTAACATCATTTTCACTTCCCTGGTAATAGAATCCATATTTGTCAATTTTCCCAAAGGTTCAAGACGTGATAAAAAAACATTTGGAACGGACATGAATACATGAAAATGTTTCGAATACGGAAGAATATTTGCAAAAATGAAGATCAGAAGTATGTGGAGCCACCAGAAAAACTCGTTCAGAATACGGAGCTGGTCATGGCTGAGCGTTGAAAAAAGTACGGATAGCAGGCTACTCACCGGATAGATACCTGCCTGAGGTTGCCCCGAAAAATCAAGTCCTTCGTAATATGAGCAGTTCATGCCAAGTAGGGAAACCATCAATAAAAGAATCATGGTCAATGCAATATTGGCGTCGATATGTGAGATCCTTTTCATTTCGACTCCTTCAAAACGAGCGATATGGAAGAAAATGCGTCGTACCAGAAAAACAAGAATAGAAATGGCGACAAGAAGAGCGAAGATATCTCCGAAAGCGATCATGAAGTCATAGAATCCCCCCAAAAATCTAAGTGATCGTTCCTGGCCTGTCAGACCATCGATAACCATTTCTATACTTCCGAAAAGAATAACGCAAAAACCCCAAAAGACCAATGCATGAAGCAGGCCTATGATTGGTCGGCGGAAGATTTTTGTCTGGCCAAGGGCGACCCGGAGGGTCACTAAAAAGCGTTGTCCGATCTTCCTGACAGGGAATGCTGGTTTTGTAAGTTTTACGAATTCCGCAATTCTAAGCACGGTATAAGTAAAAAAACCTAACGTTGCAACCAGGGTCAGAGCAAAAATAATTTGTTTTAACATCTCCGATTTATTTCGTCTTCAATTCTTTAACAGCATCTACCAATTTGGGAAGCACTTTTCCGGCATCTCCAACAATACCATACTGGGCAGTAGAAAAGATAGGTGCATCTTTGTCAGTGTTAATGGCAACGATATATTTTGAAGAACTAACGCCGGCTAAGTGTTGTGTTGCTCCGGAGATGCCAATGGCAAAATAGAGGTTCGGAGCGATGATCTTACCCGTCTGACCGGTGTGCTCTTCATGCGGACGCCAACCCTCATCAGATACGGGCCGTGAACATGCAGTGGCAGCACCAAGAAGTCCGGCAAGTTCGATGATCGGGCCCCAATTGTCAGGTGATTTCATGCCTCTTCCACCAGATACTACAATTTCAGCATCGGTCAATAATATCTTTCCTGATTGTTTCAGGGTTTCTAGCAGTTTCGTTTTTAACGCTTCAGCATCAGCTTCGACGGTGATTGTTTCGACTGCAGGTACTTTATCGCGGGTGATTAGTTCGAAGGAATTCTGAGCCAGTGTCAGGATTTTGATTTCAGATTTGAGTTCAAGGTGTGCATAGGCATTTCCTGAGAAAACCTTTTTATATACGATGAATGGGTTGATGCTGATTGGTAAACGGCTAACCCCTGATGCGATTGCTGCTTTTAATTTTACTGATAATCGGGGAGCTAGTGCTTTCCCTGTAATATTGTTGGAAAGTATCAACAATGAGGCTGAATTCTTTTCAGCCTGACCAGCAATAACTGCGGTGTAAATCTTACTGTCGAAATGGCTTAAATTTCCCGGTTTGACATTGATAATCCGATCCGGACCATACAGGGATAATTTGTCCATCTCAGAAGGATCAATATCTCCGATACATAATACGATTGCTTCTGTCTGGAGCGATTCGGCAATCTTAATTCCATAGGAAACAAGTTCAAAACTTAACTTCTTAAACTTCCCTTCCCAGTGCTCAACGAATATTAAAACTGACATAGGATCTTTGATTGGTCAACGATTAAATAACTTTTGCTTCATTTTGTAACAATGCGATCAGTTGCCCCGGATGGTCGGGATCGATAAATTGGCAGGCGGTCCTGGGGGCAGGTAATTCAAAGCTCACCAGATTGATAAGGAGGTCACAGGGTACCGGTTCAACGACTTTCATGGGTTTTGTGCGAGCCAACATGATTCCACGCATTGCTGCTATTCTTGGTTCCTTTGCAATGCCTTTCTGAACAATTGCGACAAAAGGGCCATCAACGGAGAGGATTTCTTTACCACCATCGATTTCCCTGTGGATCAGAAATTTTCCATTTTCAATGTACACCGACGATACGGATGATATAGAAGGGATTTCGAGAAATTCTGCCAGCATACCTCCAACCGTTGAGCCATTGTAATCGCTTGATTCGATTCCACATAAAATGAGATCAAATGGTGTAGCCTTAATAATCTCTGAAAGCTGATTGGCGACATAAAAAGCGTCGGCTGGGTCGGCATTTACTCTTATTGCATCGTCGGCACCGAGAGCCAGTGCTTTGCGAATAGTAGGTTCTGATGATATCAAACCAACATGGGCCACTGTAACAGAGGTTATCCCGGAGGCGGGATCATCTCTCAATTCAAGTGCACGGGTCAGGGATAGTTCATCCCATGGGTTAATAACCCACTGTATCCCGTTTGTATCAAGTCTTTTAAGGTCATCCACAAATTTTACCTTCGTGGTCGTATCGGGGACGTTGCTAATACAAACTAATATTTTCATTGAAAATCAGGTTGAATGACAAACTAAATTTTGGGGTGCAAAGTTAAGAAAAAGGGTCAAAGATGGTCATTTAATTTCATCCTCGTCCAGGCATTTGTTATATTGAGTCATAGCCCTGAGACTCATAGCCATACTTGAGAAGCCTCCGTCATGGTAGATATTTTGCATGGTGACTTTGCGGGAAAGGTCGGAAAAGAGCACGATTGAGAAATCAGCACATTCATCGGCCGTTGCATTACCAAGGGGAGACATCCGGTCGGTGAAATCGAGCAGACCATCAATTCCTTTTATTCCGCTACCTGCGGTGGTTCGGGTTGGTGACTGTGAAATGGTATTAATCCGGATCCTTTTTTCGCGACCATAAATATAGCCGAAACTTCTGGCTATTGATTCAAGCAGTGATTTTGCATCTGCCATGTCGTTATAACCAACCAATGTCCGCTGAGCTGCAATATAAGATAGGGCAAGAACGGATCCCCACTCATTAATGGCATTTAACTTTTTTGCTACCTGGAGCATTTTATGAAACGAAAGTGCTGAGATGTCAATGGTTTTCTGAAAATAATCGTAATCCAGATCATCATATTCGCGGTGTTTTCTTACATTCAAAGACATACCAATAGAGTGGAGAACGAAATCAATTTTTCCTCCCAATATTGTCATGGATTTAGTAAACACATTTTCGAGGTCTGAAACAACAGTTGCATCAGCAGGAATTATTTCGGATTGGCATTTGTCAGCCAACATTTGTATTTCACCAAAACGCAATGCAACAGGAGTGTTAGACAGCGTGAAGACAGCACCTTCATCATGAGCCCGTTCAGCGATCTTCCAAGCAATCGATTTTTCATCAAGCGCCCCGAAAATGATACCTTTCTTCCCTTGAAGCAAATTATGTCCCATAGTTTAAAGATCAAATTTAACTTAAGTAAAAGTTTAATTATAATAAATAATTAATTGTTTAATAAATCTTTAGCATTTTTTATTGCTGAAGGTGTAACCTTTTCATTGCTCAACATTTTTGCTATTTCCTCAATGCGTTCTTTATTAGATAATTTCTTTATATTTGTTTGTGTAATATCTTGATTATTAATTTTATATACTAAAAAATGCTGTGATGATTTTGCGGCAATCTGAGGAAGGTGGGTGATGGCGATTACCTGCATGGTACTGCCCATTTCATTCAGAATTTTTCCCACCATACCGGCAATTTTTCCAGATACACCGGAATCGATTTCATCGAAAAAGATTGTTGGTAAAAGGTTCTTTTGGCTTATCATCGATTTAATGGTGAGCATGAGTCGGGATGATTCACCTCCTGAAATGGATGTTTCTATATCACTGGCTTCAAGACCTTTATTTGCACTGAATAGAAATTTTACTTTATCTAAACCATCGGAGGTCAAAAGATCGTCAGCTGATTGTAACTCTACTCTGAAGGTAGGAAACGGAATCCCGAGTTGCACCAGAGAATTTTCAACTTTTGACGTAAATACAGGGATGATATTTTTTCGAAGGATTGAAATTTCTTTAGCTTTTGTCAACAGATCAGTTTTAAGATCGGTCACCTCTTTTTTTAATTCACGAATCTCCTGGCCCAGGTTATCTGTTCTGGACAATTTCGATTCGATTTCATGGTAAAGGTCAATTAAATCATCGATATTACTTTTTTGATGTTTTTTTAGGAGCCGGTACAATTGATCGAGTCGCTGTGAAATGGATTCAAGTTCACCGGGATCGCCATCCAGGCGGTTTCCGATCAATGAAATATCATTTGATAAATCCTTGATATCAATGTAGTTATAATTAATTCTTTCAGCTAATAGTTTAATATCTGCCTGAAACCCGGAAACCTGGTTTAATGCTTGGGATACCTCTTTAAGTTGTGAGAGGATATTTACTTCATCTCCTGAAAGAACTTGAGATGCACGACGAAGATTTCCTCTTATTTCTTCCAGGTTGATTAAAATGCGTTGTTTTTCTTCCAGGTCCAATAATTCCTGAGAATTCAGTCGTGCTGAGGACAGCTCATCATACAAAAATTGATCATAATCGCGTGACAATGCTAGTTTCGCTTCTTTCCTGATTAATTCTTCAAGGGTATTTTTTTTAGAGTTCCAGTTTTGAAAGGTACTGCGGAAAGCTGATACTTTTTCCTGAATTCTGGCAAAGCTATCGATTACTGCAATCTGAAAATCAGCGTTATGTAAAGTAATAATTGAATTCTGGGAATGGATATTGACGAGCCGTTCCCCAAGTTCTTTAAGTACGGAAAGTGTCACCGGTGAATCGTTAATAAAGGATCTGGATTTTCCATTATCGCTGATTTCTTTCCGCACTGTCAGCAGTTCATCATAATCGAGATCATTTTTTTTAAAAAAGTCATCAAGAACGTATCCAGATATCCTGAAAAGGCCTTCGATAATGCATTTTCTTGTTTTATCGAATACGACTGACGAATCGTTCCGCTGTCCCAAGATAAGGTTTAATGCTCCAAGAATAATTGATTTCCCTGCCCCTGTTTCACCTGTAATCACGGTAAATCCGGAAGCAAAATCAAGCTCCAGATCTTTAATCAGCAGGTAATTTTGAATGGATAATTTTAACAGCATCGGCTGGCTTGGTTAATGATAATGTATCCGGCAGTTGCTATTTAGAGTCAAGGATCGATTGGTATTTTGAGCTGTTTGAAGGGTCAATATCTTTAAGAATGTTCACAACATTTGATTTTTCCATCGGGGGAACCCGTTGATCCGCAAAAATATTTACAAGTTCATCCCTTTTAGCATCAAATATCATTTGGAGTATGTATAAATTTGGTTTCTCGTTATAAACCTTCTGCAGGATTTCAATGCTTTCACTGACACTTGCTCTCCCCTGGTCAACTTTATCATACATCATGTCCAATCCCATGTGGTGATATCTGTAAGCAAAATTTCTTAAACCTGAGTTCGCGGGATTGAGATAGCTGCCAACGATCCACCATCGGTTTTTCTCACTTTCAAAAGCTTTCCATCCCGGTTCTGAGGTGTTTTGTGCCGCGTTAACAACCTCCTGAGCTTTTTCATAATAAGGGGTTCCACCATTTTGCGAGAAGGAGTCAAAATAAAATCCAAGGATCGTGTAGGCATAATAAGCAAGAATCGAGGTCAGATTAGAGGAGAATGTGCCGTCGGAATAATCGAGTGGTTGAAACTCAGCGTAACGGAATTGAATTGCTTTATCAATATAGTTAATAAGCACTGAATTATAGGCTGAATTCAGTACAGGTCGGCGCAAAACCACATTGAGTGTTCCCCGGAACTCATCCGCACTCAGCCGGTCATTAATGGTCAGTAGAAGCGAACATTCGATCCGCTCTTCAACCTTAATATTGTAGTTAGTCCATTTCCGATTATTCATAAATTCGAAAATGGCAGTTTGGAGCGTCTCAAATACTCTTTTGTCAGTGCCTTCAACTTTCTGTGTGGAGATATTAACCATGCAGTTTAGTTCCTGGGCAACCAGGGTTTTTGAGAAGACAAGTAACAGGGTTACGATAGCGTAACAGGTATATTTAATCATAAGGGTCGAACTACTAAGCAGTAATAATATCCCAAATATCGGCCGCAACTTCGCTTTTTAGTTTCAGTACGCCGTCGTGCACCTTCCCGTTCTTTTCAATTACCGTCACCTTATTTGTAAGATGACCGAATCCTGCACCCGGGTCCTGTAAGGAATTTAAAACGATTAGATCCAGTTTTTTTTCTTTAAGCTTTTTCTTGGCGTGGGCAAGTTCCTGATTGGTTTCAAGTGCAAAACCTACAAGAATCTGATTTTTTTTCTTCAGGTTGCCAAGATCCTTTAAAATGTCGATTGTTGGTTCAAGACTGAGTGGCAGGGGGTGACCATCTTTCTTGATTTTCTGAATTGCTGCATGTTGCGGTTTAAAATCTGCCACTGCCGCTGCCATAATCAGGATATCCGAATCCGGGGCGGCTTTAAGGCACTCTTTATGCATTTCAGTGGCTGATTCAACGGGTATTTGCGTTATGGAGTTATGGGAGATTGAAAGGTTCACCGGCCCCGAGATCAGTGTAACTTTAGCCCCCCGTAATGCTGCTTCCTCGGCCAGACAGAAACCCATTTGCCCTGTAGAGTAATTTGAGATATATCTTACCGGATCAATTTTTTCATGAGTCGGACCAGCCGTTATCATGACCTTTTTATTTTTCAGGAGGGTTGTTTTTCTGAAATGTCCGACAATAGTATCAAAGATGACAGCAGGTTCTTCGAGCCTTCCCTGACCCGTCAGTCCGCTTGCAAGCTCACCGGTCTGAGGTTCAATAACAGCATTTCCGTATGATCGCAACATCCTGATATTTTGTTGCGTCGATGGATGAGCGTACATGTCCAGGTCCATGGCGGGGGCAATATAAACCGGGCATTTTGCTGACAGATAGGCCGTAATGAGGAAGTTGTCGGCATTTCCTCTTGCCATCTTGCTTAGTGTGTTTGCAGTTACGGGAGCAAAAAGCATTAAATCAGCCCATTGGCCAAGTTCCACATGGTTGTTCCATTCACCGGTACCGGTAACGAAAGGATCGATAATAACAGGACGCTGAGAAAGTGTCGAAAGTGTCAGTGGCGTGACAAATTCTTTTGCCGCAGGTGTCATGATCACCTGAATTTCAGCTCCATTTCTGATGAGTAATCTTATCAGGAATGGGATTTTATAAGCAGCAATGCTGCCCGTTATACCAATAACTATTTTTTTTCCTTTGAGCATGTTCCGGATGTTTTTCAGAAATCTTCAGGTCTTTCTTTGTGAGGATTTCTGAAATATATATCACTGCCCAGATATTCATGAATTGCAATCAGTGTAGGTTTTGGAAGATGTTCATAGAACTTGGCGATCTCAATCTGCTCTCTGTTCTCAAAAACTTCTTCAAGATTATCGGAGGTGGTTGCAAATTCAGAAAGTTTTTGATTTAATTCTTCCTTGATTTCCAGTCCAATCTGATTGGCTCTTTTTGAAATGACAGCAACAGTTTCATAAATATTGTTGGTGCCTTCAGTAAAATCTTCAATGTTTCTGGTAACTGCGTTGATATCCGTTTTCACTCTTTTGTAATCCATAATTACTTCGGTTTATTATTTGGTTGACTCTTTAAATTTTTCGGAATTCAATAATTTCTGGTCTTTCAGGTATAGTGCATCCAATTCTTTTTTGGAGCGTTCTTTTAGATCGGTTGCCTCTTTTAAGAACTCGCTTTCGGGGAATTGCGATACAAATTCATTATAAGAGATAAGTGCTTTTGAATGGCGGTCTTTTTTCTTTGAGTCGATACTCTCTTTTGCGTATTTGTAGTAGGACTTAAAGATGAGGAAGAGGATTTCTTCACGGTGCGGAGTATCTGGAAACTCCTTTAAGATGCTGCCGAAGGCCTGAATTGATGCGGCATAATCATCCATCCGGTAATAGAGTTTAGCCATTTTATAGTCCTTCAGTTCCAGTTTAAACCTGAGCTGATCCATCAAGTCATTACATTCGGACACGCGTTTACTATTTGGATAGGTATTGGTGAAAAGCTGAAGATCTTTGATCGCTTCCTGTGTTATGGATTGATCCAGGCTGTACTCCGGTGAATTGAGGAAATTACAGTATGCACTCATGAACAAACATTCTTCAGTTTCGGGAGCGTTGGGATAATTGTTTGAATATCTTTTAAAATAATAAGAAGCCAGAGTATAGTCTTTTTGATGATAATAACTATAGGCATACATATAGGCAATTTTCTGGGCTTTTTCAGTTGCCCGTAAAGTTCCGATAAGTTGATCGAACAGTTGAAGTGCCCTGGAATAGTCTTTTTCTGCGTAAAGCTTCAACGCCTGTTCGTATTTTTCATCTGCTGTGCCATTTTTCAGTACCTTTTGAAATTTACATGAAGAAGCGAACAGTAAAAGGCAGATACACAGTGCAGATAAGGCCTTATATTTCATTTTGCAAAAGTACAAAGATTAATTGAAAAATCATAATGTTCGCAGATAGTAACGGTTTTCCATGGTTTATAGTATTATTTTTTGGTAATTTTGCAATCAGAATCTTTATATAATCACACCCTATAAACTTATTGTATCGTGGATCTTTTTAATAAAGTTGAGAGCAACATGGGGCCGCTGGGGCAGCTTGCCGATCAGGGTCATGGATATTACTATTTTCCCAAGCTTGAAGGGGAAATTTCTAACCGGATGTTTTTCAGGGGAAAGCCTGTCCTTGTGTGGAGCCTTAATAATTACCTGGGATTGGCCAATCATCCCGAAGTAAGGAAGGCAGATTCGGAAGCTGCTGAAAAATTCGGGCTGGCTTCTCCCATGGGGGCACGCATGATGTCGGGGCAAACAAAATATCATGAACAATTAGAGCATGAACTGGCTGCTTTTGAAAGGAAGGAGGCTGCTTATTTATTAAATTTCGGTTACATGGGAATGGTCTCTATAATTGATTCCCTGCTTGACCGTCATGATGTTGTTGTGTACGATTCTGAGTCGCATGCGTGTATTCTTGACGGACTGAGGTTGCATATCGGCAAAAGGTTTGTTTTTCCCCACAACAATCTGGATCGGTTTGAGGCGCAGATCAAGCATGCCCGGAAGGTAGCCGATGAAACCGGTGGCGGAATACTGGTCATTACCGAAGGGGTATTTGGCATGCCCGGGGATCTTGGTAATCTTAAGGGGATTCTTCAATTTAAGGATAAATACGGTTTTCGTTTACTTGTGGATGATGCTCATGGATTCGGAACCATGGGAAGTACAGGTGCAGGCACCAGTGAGGAACAGAATGTGATGGATGGTGTGGATGTTTATTTCGGAACTTTCGCCAAAGCCATGGCCGGTATCGGTGCTTTTGTTGCCAGCGAAAAGCGCATCATTAAGGCATTGGCGTATAATATGCGATCACAGATTTTTGCCAAATCATTACCAATGCCCATGGTCGTGGGTTCGCTAAAACGTTTGGATCTGATCAGAACACGGCCTGAACTCAGGGAAAGGTTATGGACCATCGTCAAGGCATTGCAGGCAGGATTACGTGAACAAGGATTTGATATCGGAAAGACCCAATCACCCGTCACCCCGGTCTTTTTCAAAGGTGGCATCCCTGAAGCCACTCAGGTCGTTGCGGATCTTCGCGAGAACTATGGTATTTTCTGCAGTGTGGTTATTTATCCGGTTGTTCCTAAAGATGTGATCATGTTACGGTTGATTCCTACCGCAGCTCACACCTTGGAAGACGTGACATATACCATTAATTCATTTGCAGAAGTCAGGAAAAAACTGGATGAAGGCCGGTATGCAAACGGCGGAATCCCTGCATTTGCTGAAAAATTCTAGTTTCTCAGGATCAGTTTATCAAAATAGATCCTGTAACCGGTATTGAATTTCAGGAAATAGACTCCCGGAGCCAATGAGGGCAGTGAAATGCTGATTTGGGTACAGCCTTTTTCGCAGGAAAGGTCGTCGGAGTAAACTACAACACCCATTTCGTTCAGGAGTTGAATCGCACAGGATGGATTGACCGGATGTTCAGGGAACACCAATTTAAAATGCCCGTCTGATGGATTGGGAAATATCATAGTTTTCCGGGTGGTTTTATCCTGAGCATCAAAAGTAAGCGGACGAAGTTGGACGTCGAGAGGTGTTGTTTCCCAGTTGGTTACCTCCACATTTGTCACAGTTTTGGTGTAATAACCCGGGGCTGAAAATGTCAGGTTATAGGTTCCCTCAAAGATAGGACGAGAATAAAACCCAGTGGGTAAATGTGAGTATACTTCTGAATTATCCTTATCGTGATTGTGTATCAGTACTTTAGCTTCTACCGGTTCATCCGTGACGGTATCGGAAACTATACCATTGATGCCATACTGTGCTTGTCTCATAAAATTCAGAAATGTCCGGTAGTTGTATTCCCAATGATTCAATAGTTGACTTGTTGGCAATAATTTAATATCTGAAATTTCGACTGTGACTTCACGACAATGATGCCAGTAGTTCATATAATCCTGTCGTCCACCATTGATCTCATACCAAGCATTTCCGTTGGAGATTCCGTTGTTCATATAGGTAAAATAGCCGGCCGGGGCATATTGATGTACCGTATCTGCCCATTCTCTTCCGACAAACTGCCACCAGTCATCATCAGCAGTAAATTTTGACCAGGTGTCCCATGGATAATTAAAGACTTCGGCACCGCCATGAAAATTTGCTGAGAGTGAAAAATGATGTTGAGATGCATAATCCATCCATGCTACTGTTTCCTTCTGCCATGCATTGCCGTCGGGGTGCTGGCCCACTTTAGGATCGGGAAAATTCCTATTCAGATCGATGTAATTTGCATTAAAACGAATTGCGCCATACACGGAATTGTTTCCACCATTAAAAGTGCCATCGGGGTTCGCAAGCGGATTGATAAATATCTCCGTATTATTTACCAATTCTGTAATGGCAGGATCAGTGCCATAATTGATAAGAAGATAGTCGATGAAATGCAACATCAGTACGTAACCGGTAAGTTCGTCTCCATGGATGGAGGATGTGTAAAGAAATTGAGGTTCTGCTTCGGTCTGTTCCACATTGTCGCTGATCTTTAAACAAAGAATCAGGCGATTTTGAACGGACGTGCCAACGGTGTCAAGTTGGCAGAGGTCAGGATGGGCAGTTGCGAACCCCGTCATCAAAGTAAGGTACTCATTATAATTGGGGTAGTAGTTCCAGATGGTCGTTTCATTATCCATTTTCCCGGTGGATCTGTAATCCAGTTCTTCTTTTGACAGGCTAAGGCCCGGTGCCGGCAGGATCCTGTATGGAATATTCAGCCTGAGAAAGGAAGCGAACTCATCTTTATTGGCGTAAGCAAACACGGTTGCATTATTTACATGATCCAATGAAATAATTTTCGTAAGAAATCCGATTTCTTCCCGGTCTTTAATCTCAAATGTGAAATAAACCTCTCCCCTTTCATTTAGAACACTATCCGTGTTAACCGGATCAAGGAATTGTGAAAATCCGCCAGAAGGATTCATGCACAGAATAAGGAATAGGGACGTGATAACAAGAAGATTTGGTTGACAATTCATTTTCATAGAAAGTAGGTTGTTCGGGTCGGTTAGTTGGATTGTTCAAGTTTTTGGAGAAGTGAACGGATTTTTTTATAAACTTCATGATTTGCGTTCACCAAAGGCAAGCGCAAGTTATTCTGGCATAATTTTTTGATTTCAAGCGCAGCTTTTATCCCTGCCGGGCTTCCATCGGCAAACAACGTGTTTGTGAAGTCGAGTAGTTGATAATGAATCGACCGGGCTGCTTTCATCTGACCAGCCAAACCATATCTGACCATTTGTGAAACCTCATGCGGGAATGCATTGGCAGTTACGGAGATCACGCCATCAGCGCCGCTGGCAACAAGTGGCAATGTCAATGCATCATCACCTGATAGGACCAAAAAATCCTTTGGCCGGTTTTTTAAGACCTGAAAGATCTGATCAAAATTGGCGGAGGCTTCTTTAATTCCGATAATATTTTCAAAATCGTTTGCCAATCTCAGGGTTGTATTAGCGTTAAGATTGCTGCCTGTCCTTCCAGGCACGGTGTATAGAATAACCGGAACGGGACTTGCTTCTGCGATTGTTTTAAAGTGTTGGTAAAGTCCTTCCTGTTGTGGTTTATTATAATAGGGACATACAGAAAGTATTCCATCAACACCTTTAAATGGAGAACCGTGGATTGTCAAAATAGTATCAGAAGTACTGTTTCCACCGATTCCGACAAGGACCGGAACCCTTTTCTCAATTTTTTCAACCGAAAACTCAATCAACGCCTTCTTTTCCTGCTTCGAAATGGTAGGGGCTTCACCTGTGGTACCTAAAACTACGATAAAATCAACCCCTCCTTGGATGACATGGTTTAGAATCTTTTCATATGACTGGAAGTCGATGGCTCCTGACTTTTTAAATGGTGTGACGATAGCCACCCCTGTACCTTTGAATTTATTGAATCCTTTTCGCATGGGAATTGATTATGGTGAGATAATGCTGGATTTGTCCAAGGTATTCATCGGATGACATTGTGGGTTTCGGATCGATCATCAGGTCGTAATAGCTGGTGTTCTCAGATGAGAAGCATCCCACTTTAAGCAAGGCATTTGAAAGTCCCGAAATGTATTTCAGGGGAAAATTATCGCCAATACTCAGGTCAATAAGCAAATCAAATTCCTTTTCAATGAAATCGCGAACCTGGCTGTGAATGGGTTTATAGAACCAGGTCAAGTCCCTGCGGCTAAAGAAATCGTAAGAAAGCTTTGGGAGGAATCGTTGAACCAGGTTTTTATTCTTGACAAATCCAAGGGCTTTAACTTCTTTATGGTCTCCCTGAAGGCGGGTAACAAAATCCGACACCCTTTCATAATCGGGGACATCATCCAGTGTATATAGAATCCCAATTCTTTTGGCTTCCCCAAGATTCATCAGCTTACAATTTCGCTGGCGATGTTCCTGTTCTTTTCTGAAGTAATATTTACCAATCCTGATTCTGATTTTCCGAAACATTTTTCTCTGATATTTTCAGGTTGTGCAAAGGTAGGAGAATCTAATCAATATTCAACCATTCATGATCCTACACCTAACGACCAGTCACATGAAAAAGTATGGTCTGATAGAGCAAAGACACTATATTTGCCGGAAAAGAACCTTAATGAAATTCACTTTTCTTGGCACAGGCACTTCACAGGGGGTACCTGTTATAGCTTGTAATTGCAGCGTTTGTTGTTCAGAAGATCCCTGTGACAAGCGGCTTCGTTCATCGTTTATGGTAGAGACAGACGGTCTCCGGATCGTTATAGATTGTGGTCCCGACTTCAGGCAACAGATGTTACGTGAAAGGGTAAGTACCATTGATGCCATCCTGATCACCCATGATCATAAAGATCATTTGGGAGGGCTTGATGATGTAAGGGCATTTAATTATTTCAACGGCCGGCCGACAGATGTTTATTCGACACCCGGGGTACAGCGATCGATCAGGCGTGAATTCTCCTATGCATTTCACAAGGAGCCGTATCCAGGGGTTCCGGAGATAAATTTGCGCAAGATAAATAACAAACCATTCCATATCGGCGATTTACAAATAATACCAATCAAAGCCCTGCATTACGGAACCTCAAATTTTGTTTTCGGTTATCGGATTAAGGAATTAACCTATATAACGGATGCCGTCAAAATAGAGGAACCGGAGAAAAAAAAGATACGGGGATCTGAAGTAGTTATTGTCAATGCTTTACGTGAAAAAAAACACTATTCACATTTTAACCTCGAGGAGGCAATAGCATTACTGACAGAATTACGGCCACGGCAGGGATTTATCACCCACATCAGCCACCAGATGGGTTTGCATCAGGAGGTTGGAGGCCAATTACCCCAATTCATTTCTCTTGCCTATGATGGTTTAAGTGGTTCTTTGTGACATACTTCAGGGTAAGCAGGTTCATCGGGTTGATTCCGAGACCCTCGATATCCAATTGGGTAAATCTGAGAACCTGGTCATAATACAGGATGACAACAGGCACTTCCTCCATGATAATCCGGTCCATTTTTCTGTAAAGTGAAAATCTAATGGAATCGTTTAAGGTTGATAAGGATTGTTCATAGAGCTGGTCGAACTCAGGATTTGAGAAGTGTGTGTAATTCGGACCTTTAGGGCAGAAATTCCGGCTGTAAAACATGGAAAGGTAGTTTTCGGCGTCGGGATAATCAGCAATCCACGAAGCCCTGAAAAAAGTCAGATTCGCCATTGCTTTCATCTCTTTTACTGCGGCAGGCGGACTTATTTCGATTCTCAGATTGATCCCGATTTTTTGAACCTGATGCTGGATATATTTACAAATGTCAAGATAATCTGCGGTCGAAGTGAGAACAATAGGATCGAGACCTTTCCCGTCGGGGTATCCAGCTTCTGCCAACAGTATTTTAGCACGATCAGGATCATAGGCATTGAATATTGCTGTCGAATCAAATGACGGTAATCCTTTAGGGGTAATCCCCTGAAGACCGGGAGTGCCGATATTGTTACGCAGGTACTGTATCATTTTTCCCCGGTCAAATGCAATATTAATTGCTTTCCTGACAGAACGGTTCCGCACTAGTTTTTTTTGAGCAGCAGGGCCTCCCTGGTTTAGGACAAACCCAAGGTACTCCGTATTCAGATAGTTTTGGGTGATCAGGTGCAACTTCCCGGAATATTTCTTCTGTAAAGTCCCATCGGGGGTCAGGAGTTCGTCCTTATAGGCCGGGTCAAGACCGGATAGAAAATCGGTGTTGCCTTTGATGAATTCAAGAAAAGCTGATTGTTTATCTGCAACGAATGTAATAGAAACCGCGTCTAAATATGGAAGGTGTTTACCTTCCCGGGTTTCAAAATATCGCTGGTTTTTTAACAGGACCAGCTTCACTCCTTCCTGCCACATTTTAAACTGAAATGGTCCCGTTCCAACCGGATGACGTCGAAAATCAGATTTATAAAAATCCAATGCTTCCTTTGGAACGACAGAACAATATTGCATGGTAAGCAAACTGAGAAATGGCGGGAATGGCCTGTTCAGTTTAATAATTAGCGTGGAATCATCCAGCGTTGTGAATGCAGGTTTGCCATTTTCGTACTTGATCCAATTGAAGATCCAAGCCCCCGGTGAGGCGACGGCCGGATCCAGTATTCGGTTTAATGAGAACACAAAATCAATCGCCGTGACTTTCCGGCCGGTTGAATTCAAAAATGCGGGATTATCGTGAAAAAAAACATCACTACGGAGGTGAAAAATATAACTGGTACCCGAATCCCCGATCTCCCAACTATGGGCAATACAGGGCATAATTTCGAGATTATCATTCAACTGAACCAACCCATTGAATAGTTGATTGGTAGCCCAGATGATGGCTTGATCGCGGGCAAAAGCAGGATCAAGAGTTGTGATATTTGCAGCTTCGTTATATCGGAAGACGGTTTTGCCATTTTGTTCACCGGGGCCGGAACATCCCGGGAAAAACAATGTTATCAGCAGAAATATGGCGGGGTACTTATTCATAAACAGATTGTAAAAGTACCTCATTTTTTAATCGGAGGGATTTTTCTAAACCTTATAATCCAGGTTGAGGGAGTTTTTAATTTTTTCCTTCATCAGGACAATATCGATAATCTGTTTCATCTCTTCAATGTAATGAAAAGTAAGGCCTTCGATATAGGATTCCTTAATTTCTTCGATTTCCTTCCTGTTTTCGGATGAAAGAACGATATGTTGGATCCTGGCTCGTTTTGCGGCGAGCATTTTTTCCTTTATACCACCGACCGGAAGAACTTTTCCCCGAAGGGTGATTTCTCCTGTCATGGCAATTTTATTTTTCACTTTTCGCTGGGTGAAGGCTGACGCGAGGGCTGTGAACATCGTAATTCCGGCAGAAGGGCCGTCTTTCGGTGTGGCGCCTTCAGGAACATGAATGTGCACGTTCCATTGTTGAAAAATATCCGGATGAATATCGAGTGATTCACAATGTGCTTTCAGGTATGCAAGTGCAATTGAGGCGGATTCTTTCATTACATCGCCCAGGTTGCCTGTCAGAACAAGGTCACCCTTCCCACGACTCAGACTGACTTCAATAAACAGAATCTCCCCTCCGGTAGCGGTCCAGGCCAAGCCTGTTACAACACCAGGAATGGTATTGGAAATATCCTTTTCGACCTGAAAGATCGGACTACCTAAAACCTTTTTAAGGTCAGTGTTTTTGAGACGTTTCTCAAACTTTTCATTAAGTACGATCATTTTAACCTTGCTCCGGATCACTTTAGCGATGGTTTTTTCCAGCGTACGTACCCCGGATTCGCGGGTGTAATCCTCAATAATCTTTTTCAGCAGTGTATCCGGAAACAGAAGTTGTTTATTTTTCAATCCATGCTCATGTAGCTGTTTGGGAATCAAATGTCTTTTTGCAATCTCAATTTTTTCTTCCATCAGGTAACCTGGCAGTTCAATAACTTCCATCCGGTCGCGGAGGGCGGGATGTACCGTGCTCAGGGTATTGGCAGTGGCAATGAACATAATCCTCGAAAGATCGTATTCAACTTCGAGGTAATTATCGTAAAATGTGTTGTTCTGTTCGGGATCCAGAACTTCGAGCAAGGCTGCCTGTGGATCGCCATTGATATTCATACCAAGCACTTTATCGATTTCATCGAGGACAAAAACAGGGTTCGAAGATTTAACTTTTTTCAGGCTTTGCAACACCCTGCCCGGCATGGCTCCGATATAGGTTTTACGATGGCCCCTGAGTTCTGATTCGTCGCGGAGGCCACCCAGAGACATTCTGGTATATTTACGACCAAGTGCTCTTGCTATGCTTTTTCCGAGAGATGTCTTTCCGACACCCGGTGGGCCGACCAGGCAAAGAATGGGGGCCTTCATGTCTTTCTTGAGCTTGATCACTGCCAGGTGTTCAACAATCCGTTCCTTTACCTTTTCCAGACCAAAGTGATCTTCATCCAAAACCGTTTGCGCATGGCGTAGATCCAAATTATCGTCGGTATACTCCCCCCAGGGTAGTTGCACCAGAGTCTCGAGGTAGCTGGTCTGAACCGAATACTCTGCGGCCATAGGGTGCATCCTCTGAAGTTTATTCATCTCTTTTTCAAAGATCTCGGCAACCTCCTTAGACCATTTTTTACCGGCCGCCTGTTCCCTCAGAGCATTTGATTCCTGCAGATTGGGATTGCCTCCCAGCTCTTCCTGAATTGTTTTCAGTTGTTGATTCAGCAGAAAGTCACGTTGTTGTTTATCAAGATCGCTTTTGACTTTATTTTGGATCTGTTGTTTCAGATCTACTACCTGGAGTTCCTTGGTGAGATATGAAAGTACATTATTTGCAAATTCATTCAGGTCGATAATTTCAAGAAGCTTTTGTTTTTCGTGAAGTTCGATATTGAGGCTGGAAGAAATAAAGTTAACCAGGAATGAAGGCGACTCAATATTCTTGATGGCGAAGGCTGCTTCGGAAGGAATGTTTGGCGACTTTGAGATAATCTGAATCGCCAGATCTTTTAGAGATGCAATGAGCGCTATAAATTCTCCGTTTTCACGAGGAACTTCCACGGGACCGTCAAATGCAGATACAAGGGCTGAAATATAGGGTTCTGACTGAACCACCTGGTTCATCACAAATCGTCTTTTACCTTGAATAATGGCGGTATTACTCCCATCGGGCATTTGCAGAATCTTTATAATATAAGCGACGGTCCCGATTAAATTCAAATCGCCGAATTCCGGATCTTCAATAAGGGGATCTTTCTGGGAGACGACGCCAATAATGCGGGTTCCCTTATAAAATTCGCGGATCAGCCTTATCGATTTGTCGCGTCCTACGGTTATGGGAATTACAACTCCCGGGAAGAGAACCGTATTTTTTAATGGAAGTATGGGAAGTACTTCCGGAACATCCTCCGCGTGCATTGCTTCCTCATCTTCGGAAGATAACAAGGGGATATATTCTGTGTCGGTATCTAGAATATCAGAAAAGCTGAAGGGTTTATGCTCCATAATATAATTCCTCAATCATTTGTCAAACTGACAGCATCCAAATCGGATAAAATGAGCCGGTAATTTACAACAATTATACCAGGAGAGAAGAGATTGATTTACAAGTATTTGTTCTTCAAGGTAAGATTGTAAACGCTGGTCAGCAGATCTTTTTCAATTTCATCAAAGGTCCTGTGTCGGCGTTTGTAAACGATCTCAGCAACCTCCAGCGCTTTCTTTATGCTGTAATTAGTATGTCCAGCCGTACCGCCCCAGACAAAGGAGGGAATAAAATTACGCTGGAACCCGCTGCCGAAAATATTGGCATTGATGCCGACAACGGTACCAGTATTAAATTGGGTATCGATGGCGCATTTTGAATGATCCCCCATAATCAGGCCACAGAACTGGAGGTGGGTATTAATAAAAGTTTGTTTACCATAGCTCCACAACCTGACGGTATCATATGTGTTTTTCAGATTGGAAGTATTGGTATCGGCGCCGAGATTACACCACTCTCCTATTACTGAATGTCCTAAGAACCCGTCGTGGGCTTTATTCGAATAGGCAAACATGACAGAATTATTAACTTCTCCTCCGACTCTGCAAAAAGGACCTATGGTAGTAGGGCCATAAATCTTCGCGTTCATTTTAACCTGGGCTCCTTCTCCAAGGGCAAAGGGTCCCCTGATGACTGCCCCTTCCATGATTTCGGCATTTTTACCGATATAAATCGGGCCGGTCGACCCGTTCAGGATCGCACATTCGATCTGAGCACCTCTTTCGACAAAAATATTTTCAGCGCCAAGGAGGCGGTTCGAATCACTGATCTTGCTTGATTTCCTGCCTTTTGTCAGAAGATGAAAATCTTCAGCTATTGCCTCTTCATTTTTACAAAAGATTTCCCAGGTATGATTTATTTTTAAAGGCGCGCTTTGAACACGTATCTCTTCGATGCCTGAAGAGGTAGTTTCTCCAATGCTTTCAAGGTCTTCCTGTGTTACATGAAGCGCAATGATGGTATCGTTGTAGACCAGCGTCTGATTCGGTTTGAGTTTACTTACAGCATCGATAATTTCGTCATTCGGACAAATCGACCCGTTTATCAGAATATTTTCCGCCATTTTGACAATGGGAAATTTGGTCGACAGGTAAGGTTCAGTCAGTGTTGAAGTCTTTGACTTCAGGCGTTTTTCCCATTTTTCCCTGATGGTCAGAATTCCGACGCGAATATCAGCCACAGGTCTGACAAAAGTCAGTGGAAGCAAGTTGGTACGGACGATGCTTTCATCAAAAAGGATGTAATTCATGGTGTCAAAGTTAAATCATCAAAAGAATAAAAAAGCCTCCATCGAAAAACGGAGGCTTTTCGGTGATATTGTCATATATTCTTATTTTGCAGCCTTCTGATCAAGATGTTTCTGGTAACGGCTTTTGAATTTATCCACCCTTCCGGCGGTATCAACAAGCTTCATTTTTCCGGTGTAAAAAGGATGCGACGTGTGTGAGATCTCAAGTTTAACCAGCGGATATTCCATCCCGTCTTCCCAAACAATGGTTTCTTTACTTTTAACGGTTGATTTTGAGAGAAAGGCGTAATCGTTCGACATATCTTTAAAAACGACCAACCTGTAATCTTTTGGATGAATGTCTTTTTTCATTTTAAATGGCATATTTTAATGAGGGTGCAAAGATATTCATTTTTATTTATTCTTCAAAGAATTTTTTGGTTCAAAACAGTAAAAATTCCATGGTATCAACATCGTCGGCATAATCCCACAATTCCGGTTGCTGTGCTTTCCCAGGGGCTATGGACTTGTAAGCGGTTGACGGGAGGGCCACTACACACTGGATTTTTGATCTGTCTTCTTTTATTTTTGTTTCTAACTTCCTGATATCTTGTACATATTCATAATGAATACAGGCAATTCGTGAAACCAATTCAGGGTCTTCTTTAAATAGTAGAAAACCATGGTCCTGAAAAGGAATTTGTCCGACCTGGTAAATGGATTTGTTGTATATGTAATTATTATGATATTTCGGATGATTCAGGTAATGTGCGTATTTTTCCATAGCCTTACCGATAGCAGAAAAATCATAATCGGGCGGAACAAATATTTTGGAGACGGACCTACAGCCCAGTCCGAAATAGAGCAGACAATCATCTGCAATACCTTCAAGTTCCTTTGGGTTTTCATGTCCAGTCAGAATAGCGATGCTGTTCCTGTTTTTACGGATGATGTTCGGATAATTTCGGAAATAATAATCGAAATACCTGGAAGAATTATCGTTACCAGTGGCGATAAGGGCATCAAAGTGTTCAATCTGATTGCGGGTAAATCGAATATTTTCCTTCCACCTTGAGTCGATCTTGCAAAGCAGTTCTGCAAGAAATGGTACAAGTATCGAATCTTGTGAAGACAAACGGCCCAGAAGCCGGTGACCGGATATCAAAACGCACAGAAAATCGTGAAAACCCACGGCTGGGATGTTGCCTGCCATGATCACGGCAATGGTCTTATTAAAATGGGCTTGTTTATCCGAGAGTCTTTGAAAATATGGCTCCAGCCATTTCTGAATTTTTTCCCGGGTAAGCGCCAGGCTAATATTTCTCAGAGACGTAAGAATGTTTTCTTCGGTAAACCAGGGATTTTCAGCCGTTGCTTTTCTGACTGCACTGATGAAGCCGGCATCCCGGATTGGATTCTCTGGATCGGTTAATGATCTTATCTGCCTTCCAAGCATCTCAAATGAATCAACTCGGGCCTTGAGTTCCATGACCTTTTTTTTGCAAAGTTAGCCGGAAGTTCTCATTTTTGCAGAAACTGTAGTAATTGTTATGAATTTTCAAAGTATCCGGGATGTTTCATTCGTACTGAGATTCTTATGTTTTGGATACCTTGGCTTATCCCTGACGTGTAACGGTCAGAAAAACATCGGTTTCAGCCAACCTGGTGACACACTTTCCTACTTGATGCTGGAAATGTCGCAGGTCAAGAATGATTCTCAGAGACTCAGGTACAATGAAATCTTTACCAGGGTGTTGTATGAGTTTATACAGACGCTGGAAGCGGAAACTTATTCACTCGAGAAGGTAAAAACGTTGAACAGGATCAGTTCGGATGATGGTTCACTTACCTTCTTTCAGTGGAATATCCTTACCACTGAAGGCAGATTCCGGTATTTTGGATTTATAAAGGTGAACTTATCTGACACAAAACCGATTTTTACATTAACCGACGGGTCTGATTTCGGTGGCGATTTGGATTCTGCTATTTTAAGTGTTGATAATTGGTTTGGCGCCTTATATTATAGGATCATCACCTGCAAAGATGAAGAGGGAGGCACTTTTTATACCCTCCTCGGATGGTCGGGTAAAGACCGGCAAATTACTCGAAAAGTCATTGATATCCTGAGTTTTGACTCCCTGCATCATCCCGTCTTTGGGGCTTATCGGTTCCCGGATTACAAAACGGGTCATTTTTCACGGGTTGTATTCATGTTCGATGCTTCCAGCTCGATGTCGTTAAAATATGAAGATCAGCCCTTGTCGGTTACCCGTAAATGGGATTCAGCCCGTAGAACATTTGAAGAGCATTTAAATGAACAGAAGGTACTGGTTTTCGATCATTTAATTCCGATTGATCCTTTACTGGAAGGTCAATATCGTTATTATGTTCCTTCCGGTGAAACTTACTGTGGATTTTTTTTCAAAGGAGGGTACTGGTATTTTCTGCAGAAGATCGATGCCAGGAATTCAGTAAAAAAGCCTTAACGATTTCATAACTGTATCGGCTGTCAAATTTATTTTTTAATTTTATCCTGCATTACTTATCTTTGCTTCGATGAAATGAATCAATTAACATATTTCTCATTTTAAATCATATATATCATGAAAAAACACAATTTTAATGCAGGGCCTTCGATCCTACCCAGGATTGCCATTGAAAACTCAGCGAAAGCCATTCTTGATTTGAACGGTATAGGTTTATCGCTTCTGGAAATTTCACATCGCAGTAAAGATTTTCAGGGTATTCTTGATGAAACGATGGCTTTATTCAAAGAATTGCTTCAGATCCCGGCCGGGTACCAGGTTGTTTTCTTAGGCGGAGGCGCGAGCATGCAATTCTGCATGGTTCCTTACAATTTTCTGAACCGGAAAGCGGCCTATCTCGAAACAGGAGTCTGGGCTCAGAAGGCAATCAAAGAGGCAAAATTCTTCGGCGAGGTAAATGTGGTCGCCTCTTCATCGGATAAAAACTTCACATACATTCCAAAGGGATATGTTATTCCTGCCGATGTTGATTACTTCCATATCACCACCAACAATACCATTTATGGTTCAGAGATCAGGACCGATATTGAAAGCCCTGTACCTCTTGTGGCTGACATGTCGTCGGATATTTTAAGCCGTCCCGTTGATATTTCCAAGTATGACCTGATTTATGGCGGAGCTCAAAAAAACCTGGGTCCTGCCGGTGTTACTTTTGTAATCATAAAGGAGGAGATATTGAGCCGGGTGACGAGGAAGATCCCTACTATGCTAAATTATGCAACCCATTTAAAGGAACCTTCACTTTTCAATACACCTCCTGTTTTTGCCATTTATACCTGTCTTGAAACCTTAAGATGGATCAAGGGATTGGGAGGTGTAAAAGTCATTGAGCAAATGAATCTCAAAAAAGCAAACTTGCTTTATAACACGATTGATAACAGCAAGATGTTTACGGGCACGGTTGAAAAAGAGAGTCGTTCGCTGATGAATATCTGCTTTGTGATGAAGGAACAGTATAAAGACAAGGAGGACGCCTTCATGGAGTTTGCGAAGACCCGCGGAATGATCGGTATCAAGGGACACCGTTCGGTTGGTGGATTCCGAGCATCCACATACAATGCCTTACCTTATGAAAGTGTTCAGGCGCTGGTTGATGCAATGAATGAATTTGAGAAAAACAATATTTAATTATTTTCCGGGCAATTGATTAAGCCCGGGTTAAAACCAGAAATCATGACAAAAGTATTAGTTGCCACGGATAAGCCTTTCGCCCCTGTCGCTGTGAAAGGAATTCGTAAAGTGGTTGAAGAAGCCGGTTTTGAGTTGGTTCTTCTCGAGGGTTACACCGCACAGGAGGAATTCATCAGGGCGGTTGCCGACGTGGATGCCGTGATCATCCGGAGTGATAAAGCTGACAAGTCTGTCATTGATGGCGGGAACAAGTTAAAGATCATTGTCAGGGCCGGTGCAGGCTATGACAACATTGACCTTCAGGCCGCCACCGCTAAGGGGATTGTGGCCATGAATACTCCCGGCCAGAATTCCAATGCCGTTGCAGAGCTGGCACTCGGGATGATGGTCTATTATGCCCGAAATTTTTATAATGGCAAATCGGGTTCAGAGCTTATGGGAAAAAAACTTGGGATCCATGCCTACGGGTATGTAGGAAAAAATGTGGCCCGGATTGCCAAAGGATTTGGCATGGATGTATGTGCATTTGATCCTTATGTGCCGAAAGCCGAGATCGAAAAGGATGGTGTTAAATGGATCGGTACGGTAGAGGAGTTGTATGCAACCTGTAATTATATTTCCCTTCACATTCCTGCTAACAGTCAGACAAAACAATCCATCAATTATGCTTTAATGTCGAAAATGCCTGTACCTGCATGCCTTGTCAATACCGCAAGGGCTGAGGTCATTCATGAGGCTGATTTATTGCGTATGTTCCAGGAACGGAAAGACTTTGCTTACCTGTCGGATGTTGAGCCCTCTAATAAAGCTGAAATTGAGGCAAATTTTAAATCAAAGTGTTTCTGTACACCTAAAAAAATGGGAGCGCAGACGGAAGAAGCCAATATTAATGCCGGAATTGCTGCCGCCAAACAGATTGTCAATTATATTACCAAAGGCGATAAAACTTTTCAGGTTAATAAATAACCTGTAAATATGTTTATATTTGTCATCATTGTACTGAAAATGATTTGTTCAAGTCTACAAATGTTTAATTAATCGAACTGCCCCATGGAAAACGATCACGAAAGACCCAGTACTTTCTTCAGGTTTGAAGATTTGCGAATCTATCACAAAGCACTCGAGTACATTGATTGGGTGTACCAGGTGGCAAAAAGTTCAGGTAATGATCCCTTTATGAAATCCTTTTTTGACCGTTTTCTGAACTCTGCTCACGGAATTGCGCTCAATATTGCTGAAGGATCATCCCGGAACAAGAGTCAGTTTGTTTATTATCTGAAAATGGCAAAAAGCTCGGTCAGGGAGTGTGTTGTTCTTTCTACTGTTGCACAAAGCCGATCGTTCATTTCGGCGAGTGCATTTGATGACTCAAAAAATCATTTGATGGAGATGACCAAGATGATCGGCGCTCTCATCGGATCTCTTCAGCGGAGTGTCAAACCCGATGAGCTTGATGATGATGAAAGCGTCGAGAGTATCTGAAGATTAATTGTAGATTTTTAACTGATTTTCAACTTTTTTTTAATGGCTATTTTAAAACCTTTTAAGGGGCTCAGACCCCCTGTGCAAATTGCTGAAAAACTGGCTTCAAGGCCTTATGATGTTTTGAATTCAACCGAAGCACGGCTTGAGGCTGCGGGTAATCCTTATTCCTTACTTCATATAATCAAACCGGAAATTGACCTTCCTGAATCGGTCGACATTCATTCACAACCTGTTTATGACAAGGCTAAAGAAAATTTCGGACTTTATCGAGAAAAAGGATGGCTGGTGCCCGATCAAAAGGAACTCCTATATATATACGCGCAAACCATGAACGGAAAAACCCAGTATGGGATTGTGGGTTGCGCCGGGGTTTCGGATTACATGAATGGGATAATTAAAAAGCATGAACTCACCCGGAAGGATAAGGAAGAAGACCGGATGAAACATGTCAGGATCACAAATGCCAATATGGAACCTGTTTTCTTCACTTATCCTGCTGTTCAGGAAATCGATGTGATTGTTGAACGGTTTGTAAAAGATCACCAACCTGTTTATGATTTTGTGGCACCTGATGGCGTTGGGCACCATTTTTGGGTCATTGATAACGATGATATTATTTCCCGCCTGGTATCTCTTTTCAAAGATATACCATATACCTATGTTGCTGATGGTCATCACCGGACCGCAGCAGCGGCTTTGGTTGGCAATGAGAAAAAGCTCAACAATCCGAATCATACGGGATCGGAGGAGTATAACTATTTTCTTGCTGTTCACTTTCCTGATAACCAGCTTTCGATCATTGATTACAACCGGGTGGTAAAAGATCTAAATGGTATGGATCCGGGGGAGTTTATGAAGAAACTGGAAGGGGTCTTTACCATAAAGTCAATGGGATCGGAAATTTACAAACCGGGATCACTGCACAATTTTTCAATGTACATGGAAGGGTGCTGGTATTCGCTAACTGCAAAACCTGGGACCTTTGACGATACCGATCCCATCGGGGTGCTTGATGTAACCATACTTTCCAGGTTGGTTCTCGACCAGATATTGGGGATCAAAGATCTCAGAACCTCGAACCGGATTGACTTTGTTGGTGGAATCAGGGGACTCGGCGAGTTGAAGAAGCGCGTTGATAATGGTGAAATGAAGGTTGCTTTTGCCCTTTTCCCGGTCTCCATGAAGCAACTCATCAATATTGCAGATTCAGGCAATATAATGCCACCCAAAACAACCTGGTTTGAGCCTAAGCTTCGCTCAGGACTGGTTGTTCACCTTCTTGACTGATTGTTTCAAAAGCGTAAAGAGCATAAAGGGTGGCGCGGTTTTGCACCATCCTTTTTTTTTTTAGTCGTGCATATAATCTTCAAAAACTGTCTGAAGATAAGCCTCACCTTCTTTCCTTATCGAGTCGGGTAATGCCGGCGAATTCCACCAGTAATTGTAGGAACTGGTTTTCTCAAACGTGAAGTAGAATGGTGGTCTGACCCAACCCACTCCATCATCAGTTGAATAATAGGCGAAGTCGGGACTGCAAGGATTCAACAGATTTTTACTATAAATAAAGGCCGAGGTTTGTAAATTCAGTTGCCTCAGGAGGGTTGCTGCTATATCATGCTGATTTCCGAGCTTCTGTTCGCGGGTTCCTTTGAATTGATCCCGGATAACATTGCCACAAAAAAGCATTGGAATAAGGTGATATTCCCTCGATTGAGGGTGCCAGTTCCGGTAGGAGTTGTGACTATGATCTGCCACGATGATGAATAGCGTATTGTCGTACCAGGGTTTTGTACGGGCCTTCTTGAAAAACTGACCCAGGTAATGGTCGGTATAGTATGCACCATTGATGTACTCCTGTTCATTATCTCCCCATTTTAAAGGTTTTTCAAAGGGCTGGTCCCAGGGTGAATGGGTACTCAGGGTAAAAAGCGCTGTAAAGAAGGGTTCCTTCAGTTTCCCGGCATCTTCAACCAAATAACCAAGTGTAAATTGGTCGTGGATTCCTAACTTACCCCGCGGCGTGGACCCGGGGAAATCGGAAACCTCCATTATTTTATCGAAGCCGTTGAAAATAATATAGCTTTTAATATTACCATAGATGAGCTGGCCTCCAAAATAAAATGCCGTAGAATAGCCTGATTGTTCCAGGATTTTTGCCATCGAAGGCAGTTTCACGAATTTATCGGGTTGCACGGTAATGGAACTTACCGGATGGGCAGGAAATCCTGACAAAATTGAGGCAAGGCCTTGTTCAGACCGCGACCCTGATGCGTACACATTGGTGAATAATATACCTTCCTGTTCAAGTTTTCTGAATTCCGGCGTAATCCCGGGTTCACCCCCAAGACTTTGTATGAGATCGGCCGACCAGCTTTCAAGGATTAACAGGACGATATTGGGTCGATTCGTTTTTAAGATGAGTTTGGTCGAATCGCAGGGTGTCTGATAAATTTTCTTCATAATCTGTGAAGCTTGTGCATCATCCATAAAGAGATATGGATTGTTATTGAAGTTTTCCAGATTTTCGAAGACACTGATATAAAGATTAAAGGCTGTGTTTACTGCTGCAATATTCAGAATATTGTGATTGGAGTAATACGATTCGCTTTGGTTGATCGGAATCTGCTGGATGCCACCACGCATTCCAAGGAAAAGCAAGACGGGAACCGTCAAAACGAAAAGGAAATTAAACAGCAGTTTTCGTTTTGATTCGCCATAAGAGGGTGCAAAGAATTTTTTAAAAAGGAGAATCCCAGCGGCGCATAGAACGAGAAAAATCGACAACAGGAGAAAAAAAGTTCCTGTTTCGGCCGAATTATAAATTTCAGAAGGATGTTGCAGGTATTTCAGAGCTTTGTAGGTAAGCTTGGTCTTCCATTCGGGGTAGATGCCCAGTTCTGCAGCTGTAGCCAGGGAGTATAACATTATAATGATGTAGGTGTACCACCGATTGATCGCGGATAACCATTTTTTTTTCAGGAATGATTGCACTGCAAGGATGAGAAAAGGAATAACCATAATATAACAGGTTGTTGCAAAATCCAGTTTTAAAGCAAACCAGAAACCTTTAATGGTTTCGATAAAGCCAATTTTCTCAGCAAGGAGCAATGGAATGTTATAGATCAGGAAAACAAGTCGGGTGAAGCCGAAGAACATCAGCCAGAACACTATTTGCCTGAGGAAAGATGAGAGAATCCTTTTCATGAAAAAAATACAAAGTTACGGTTCCGCTGAAAACCGACAAATCCGTATTTTTGTCCCGGTAAAATGGAATAAAACTGTGACCATCGGAAAACGTATTGCTGAGCTGAAGAACACGATCCCACAACACGTCACCCTCGTTGCGGTTTCAAAGAATCAATCCTGTGATCGTATCATGGAAGCTTATCATGCGGGTCAACGGCATTTTGGCGAAAACAGGGTACAGGAATTGATGTCCAAAAAAGACCATTTGCCTTCTGATATCTTGTGGCATCTTATCGGCCATCTCCAATCCAACAAAGTTAAATTCATTGCTCCTTTTATAAACCTGATCCACAGTGTTGACAGCTTATCGTTACTGAACGAAATCAATCATTATGGAATCAGAAATAACAGGGTCATTGATTGCATGCTGGAGTTTCACATTGCCACCGAGGAGTCGAAATATGGTTTGAACCTTGAGGAGGCGATCAGGATTCTGTCATCCGACCAGTTCCGACTCCTGCAAAACATCAGGGTGATCGGTACGATGGGGATGGCTTCGTTTACAGAGGATGAAGACTTGATTTTTAATGAGTTTAAAACTCTTCACGATCATTTTCAGACTCTGAAAAACCAATTCTTTAGTTTGGATCCGGTATTCAAAGACATTTCGATGGGGATGTCGTGCGATTATAAGATTGCGATCCGTGCAGGGAGTACCATGATCAGATTGGGCACCACCATTTTTGAATGTAAAAATTAACATCTCCGCAATGAGAACCGGGACCATTTACCTGACTATATTCTTGTTTATATCTTTCTACAGTCTTGCCCAGAGAAAACAGGAAACAGCTTCATTCATGCATCTTACAGGAACCATCGGTTCAGAACTTGAACTGACAATGAATCTTGTCAAAGTCGGAGATACCCTTTTTGGCACTGCCAGTTATCATGTTGCCGATGCCACTAAAAATGTCAGATACCATAATATTGATGGGTCCGTAAGGCAGGTATATGGGAAAGTCGATGCTAAAGGAAAATTCCGGATCAGGGAATGGGGTAACGATCGCGGACCGGTGCTGAGCGGAACCCTGGCTAATAACAACCAGATGTCGGGGGTATGGATTAATGCCGGATTGCATTCCACCAAAATGAATTTCCGGCTTGCAGAAAGCTATCCTGCAGGAACTATGAATTTTAAGGTTCTGACGCTGAATGAAAAGCGGCCAATCCTTAAAGAAAAAAGTGAACCTTCGGCCCATCTTCGGCTAACGGTTGTAATTCCAGATCGCCGATTGAATCCTGCTGTTCCTGGTTCTGTTACTGATACCATTCTTAGCCTGTTTCAAGAGGGACAGACAGAAGAAAAAGATCCACAGCAATTGGTGAATACCATTAAAGATGCATTTTTCAACGAATATTTTCAGACGAATGAACCTTTATTGAATGAACAGTCAGGTCCCAGCCTGAATTGGGAGTTGATTAAGTCAGGATTTGTTCTGTACAATGAGCTCCATGTGCTGTCGTATATGGTGATGACTTATGAATTTACGGGAGGCGCACATGGACTGGAAACCAGCTTGTACAAGACTTTTGATCTGAAGAACGGAAAAATCATCAGCGTTCGGGATCTGTTTTTTCCGGGTTCTGAGGGTAAATTGACCGGTATTCTTACCGCTAAACTCCGCCAAACAACCGGATTAAAGGAGACCGTGAAACTCACAGATCGCGGGTACTTCACAGATCTGATCAAACCTTCAGAAAATTTTTATCTTAGCTCCCAGGGGATTGGATTTGTTTACAATCCATACGAAATAGCACCCCATTCATTTGGTACGATCACAATCTTTGTTTCGAACGCAGAGCTTTCCGAGATTTTAAAGCCGCGGTGACAAAACGGTCTTTACCATTCAAATCCGGGATTACCTCAACGAATTCGAATCCGGATTGCCTCAGAAGAACAGACGTTTCATGTCCGAACCTTTCATTGATCTCCAGGTATAATTTGCCACCAGGCTTTAATTTCTGATGGGTGTACCGGATTATTGCATCATAAAAAAACAAGGGATCTTCATCTGAAACAAACAAGGCCGTCGCGGGTTCGTGATCAATCACATTCTGATGCATCTTTTTTTTATCTGAATTGGTAACATAAGGGGGGTTGCTTACTATCAGATCATATTGCTCCGGATCTTTTAATGAGTGAGGTTTTAAAATATCATCTAAAAGAAATGATATCCCGGTTTTACAGTTTTGTGCGTTGATACCTGCAATCTTCAGTGATGGCGCGGAATTATCCATAGCGGTCACATGAAGATCGGGAAATGCTCTTTTAAGTAAAATGGCAATGCAACCCGATCCTGTACCAATATCCAGAATGTTCAAAGGTGCTTTCTTTAGTTTTTTTAAATCCCGGATGATCAAACAGCACAGCTCTTCGGTTTCGGGACGCGGAATCAATACCTGTTCATCTACGTACAGGGTCAGGTCACCGAACCATGCTTTTTTCAGAATGTATTGAAGCGGTTTCCCTGAGGCCAGTTTTTCGAGTGTCATTATGAAATTTCCTGCCACCTGATCCGGAATAATCCGATCCGGATCAAGAAGAACCTCTCTCCGGGTTAATCCCAGGTACTCATCGAAGAGGATGAAAAGAATCTGACGGATTTCCCGATCGGGATAAACCTGTTTCAGGGTATCGATAAAAGTACCCGTCAGATTTTTGACCGTTATCCCTTGAAGTTTCATCACAGGAAGCAAAATTAAAAGTAATTTAGCTGACATGGAAGAGGAGAATAGGGATTGGTATCTTACCATTTCGGGCGAATCCGAAGGAACATACAGGGATAAAGCCAGCAAATTCATTGCCAATGCCTTACCGGTTGTTTCAGAAGAAGAAGCAAAATCAGCGCTGGATCGAATCCGAAAGAAATATTACGATGCGAACCACCACTGCTTTGCATACCGGATTGGATATGAGAACTTTATTTATCGTATTCAGGACGACGGAGAGCCTTCGGGATCAGCGGGGAAACCCATTTACGGGCAAATCCTTTCGAAGGAGCTGTATGATGTACTGATCGTCGTGACCCGGTATTTCGGGGGTACCAAACTTGGGATTCCCGGACTAATACATGCTTACCGGACTGCCGCAAAGGAGGCACTGGAAAAAGCTGTCATTGTTGAATCCGTGATGATGAAGGAATATTCCGTGCAATTTGACTACCCACTGATGAATGAGGTGATGCGGATAATCAAAGAGTCGGGATGCAAGATCATCGGGCAGACGGCAGGTGATCAGTATGAGATCCGGTTCCAGATCCGAAAGAGGCAGGTTGGTTTCCTGGAATCGAAAATGCAGCGGATAAGAGGTGTTACATTAAGGTAACCTGAGTCATCTGTTGGCAGGAATAACTTATATTCAATCTGAGTAAATATTGCTGAATTGCCTGATTTTTCTAACTGTTTGAAAGTTAATACACTTGAAATTTAGACGGTTTTTAAATAAGGACATGTTAGGTTCAAACTAACATGTTCAACCTGTTGAAGTCTTGTTTGATACCTCTGGAAGGTATCCTGACAAGGTCTGAAAAGCAGTCGTATTTTATATTTTTATTTTAATAAATCAAGCTTGAAAAATTTTTTTTATAAACTTTTTTTTCCAAATTTTGTTAATTATTCAAAATGACCGTTCATCTTAGAATTTTGATTTCAAATCAATTTCTAAATACTTGATAATTAGCGAACAAAATTATCTTACCACGAATCTCTCAAGGTTACCTGCATTAATGGAAAAAGAAGCTGTTGAAGTTTGGGAAAATTGCCTCAAAGTCATCAAAGATAACATACCGTATCAAAGTTTCAAGACCTGGTTCTTGCCCATAAATGCTATTAGGTTAAAAGATAGTGTTTTGACGATTCAGGTTCCAAGTCAGTTCTTTTATGAATGGCTTGAGGAACATTATATCGGATTATTAAAGAAGACCATAAAAAAGGAACTTGGTGTTGAGGGAAGGCTTGAATACAGTATCATTGTTGATAATTCAGACCACGATCCCGGTCCCTATACCATTAAAGTACCAACTGGAGAAAAGAAAGCTACTATTAATCCACCGGTATCTATGCCAATTGATTTAAACAGAGGTAGCTCAAAAGAAATTCCCAATCCGTTCATTATTCCCGGATTGAAAAAGATCAAGGTGAATTCTCAATTGATTGAAAGTTACTCTTTTGAGAATTTTATTGAGGGTGATTGTAACCGTCTGGCCCGATCGGCAGGTTTTGCAGTTGCCAGCAATCCGGGCAAGACTGCCTTCAATCCCCTTTTGATATACAGTCAGACCGGGCTTGGAAAGACGCACCTTTCCCATGCCATCGGGTTACAGGTCAAGAATAATGCTCCCGAGAAGACCGTGCTTTATGTTACCACCGATCAATTCACCAACCAGTTTATTGATTCGGTCAGGAACAACAACCAGAATGATTTTATTCATTTTTACCAGATGATCGATGTTCTGATTCTTGATGATATTCATAATCTTGCCGGAAAGGAGAAGACTCAGGATGTTTTCTTTCACATTTTCAATCATTTGCATCAAAAAAGTAATCAGATCATTCTGACCAGTGATAAACCACCTGTGGAGATGAAGGGAATTGAGCCCAGGTTGTTATCACGCTTTAAATGGGGATTGTCGGCCGACCTTCAGGTACCTGATCTGGAGACCCGAATAGCCATCCTGCATAAAAAGCTTTACAATGATGGGATCCAGATCCCAGGCGAGGTTGTGGAATATCTGGCATATAACATCAATACAAACATCCGTGAGCTTGAAGGCGCACTCATTTCTTTATTGGCACAATCCTCGCTGAATAAAAAGATCATCACGCTTGATCTGGCCAAACAGATGATCGACAAATTCGTTAAAAACACTTCCCGCGAGATCTCCATTGATTATATTCAGAAGGTCGTTTGCGATTATTTCAACATACCTGTTGAGATGATCCATTCAAAGACCCGGAAAAGAGAGATCGTTCAGGCCCGTCAGCTTTCGATGTATTTTTCGAAAAAGCACACCAAAGCCTCTCTTGCCAGTATCGGATTGCATTGCGGAAATAAGGACCACGCGACCGTTTTGCATGCCTGCCGCACGGTTAACAATCTTGTCGAAACGGATAAGCAGTTCCGGCAGTTTGTCGAGGAGCTTGACAAGCGGATCAAATTATAACAGAATCTCCCCTGGCTTTGATTAAAATTCTTTTCGTCTGTACAGGAAACATCTGCCGCTCGCCGATGGCAGAAGGTATTTTGAGGAGGAAAGCCATGGAGCTAAATCTTAATATCGAGGTTGATTCCTGTGGGTTTGAGTCCTTTCATGTCGGTGATACACCCGATCCCCGTGCCATCCGTGTAGCAGCTCAAATGGGAACCGATATTTCAAAACACCGTGCCAGGTTGTTTACCGCTGCTGACTTTGTCAACTTCGATCAGATCTATGTAATGGACCAGTCACATTATTCTCAGGCATTACGTCTTGCCGGGAATGATGATGACAGAAGGAAAGTCGAATATCTTCTCAATGTGGTTTATCCCGGTCAAAACCGTGAAGTGAAAGATCCCTGGTACCATGATTTTTCTGCATTTGAGGCGGTTTACAGGGAACTTGAACTGGCGTGCAAAGCGATAGTAAACAATCTGGAATCGAAACAACATGGGGCCTGCTGATACTTTACATTTATTGCCCGATGCTGAAACAATTCTTCGCGCCGCCAACCGGATCAGGCCTTATATTAACCGCACTCCGGTGTTAACCTGTTCGACCATTGATAAGACATATCAATCGAAAATATATTTTAAGTGTGAAAATTTCCAGAAAGTAGGCGCTTTCAAAGCCAGAGGGGCCATGCATGCGATGTTGTCGATGGCGCCGGACCGCATCCGGAAGGGAGTAGCCACCCATTCTTCGGGAAATCATGCACAGGCGCTGTCGTGGGCTGCTTCGATTGTGGGTACCGATGCCTTTATCGTGATGCCTTCCAATTCATCGAGAATCAAGGTGGATGCGGTCAAAGAATACGGTGGCAAGATTACCTTTTGCGAACCTACCCTCCGGGCCAGGGAAACGACTCTTGACACCGTATTAGGCGACACCGGTGCCACGGAGATCCATCCTTATAACGATTACAAAATTATTGCAGGACAATCCACTGCAGCATTGGAACTGATCGAGGAAGTCCCTGACCTTGAGTTGGTCATCGCTCCTGTAGGAGGAGGCGGATTGCTTTCCGGAACAGCGCTTGCAGTTCATTATTTCAGTCGTGGAGCCAGTGTGATTGCTGCTGAACCGGAACAGGCCAACGATGCTTTTCTATCGTACAACAGCCGACAGTTCCATCCTTCGGTCAATCCGGAGACGATTGCCGACGGCTTGAGAACTTCGCTCGGTTCGCTCACATTTCCCATCATTCTTGAGCATGTTACTTCAATTGTAACTGTTTCTGAAAAAAGTATTGTCACTGCCATGAGATACCTGTGGGAAAGAATGAAGATATTGATTGAACCCTCGTCGGCAGTTCCTTTTGCTGCGATAATGGAAGGTAAAATTGATGTTAAATCCCGGAAAACCGGGATCATTATTTCAGGAGGTAATGTCGATCTCTCTGATCTGCCCTGGATGAGCCATGAATAAAGGACGTCTATATCTAATCCCGGCACTGATCGCTCAAAGCGATGTGGAGGAAGTGCTGCCTGAGGGAACCCTGAAGATCATCAGAAATCTTACTCATTTTATTGTTGAGGAAGAACGGACGGCCCGAAGGTTTTTGATCAGCGTGGGACAAACCAAGAGAATAGATGATCTGTACTTGTTGGTCTTCAACGAACATTCAGATGATGCCGAAGCTGAGCAACTGATCCGTTACACCATTGACGGGTACGATGTCGGATTGCTATCTGAAGCCGGTGTTCCCTGTGTTGCCGATCCCGGATCGGTGATTGTGAAGGCTGCCCACCGTCAGGGTATCCGGGTTATTCCTCTCACAGGCCCCTCCTCTATTCTGCTGGCATTGATGGCCTCAGGATTTAACGGTCAGAATTTCGTTTTTCATGGATATCTTCCCAAAGAAAAACGGCAGCGCATCAGAAAGATCAGGGAAATAGAACAAGAGATCAGAAAAGGCAATCAGACCCAGATCTTCATTGAAACTCCGTACCGGAACCACCAGGTTTTCGAAACGCTCCTTCAAACCTGTCGCCCGGAGACTTTGCTTTGTGTTGCAGCAGGAATGACCGGACCCGATGAATTCATCCAATCCCGAAAAATCCGGGAATGGAAAGGAGCCGGGTTGAAAATTCATAAGGTACCCGCGATATTTCTGTTATCAGAAGAACCATTCAGGATGGGAACTTGTAACGTGACCCTGCCGGATGCGTCAAAGAAACCTGAAACACATTAAAACACCGAAAATTTTGACAAACGTACTATCGATCAGTGGAATCTCTAAACATTACGGAAAGATCCATGCTGTAAACGACCTGTCGCTTGAGGTTCAACCCGGGCAGGTTTTCGGTATTTTAGGTCCCAACGGGAGTGGAAAAACCACTACCCTGAGTATTGTTCTTGAACTGGTGCGCGCTGATTCAGGCACCTTTCAATGGTTCGGAGAACACCCCGGCAAGGAGAGCCGGAAACGCATCGGCAGCGTAATCGAAAGTCCGAATTTCTTTCCCTATCTCACGGCGGCCCTTAATCTGAAAATCGTTGCTGACATCAAAGAGATGGATTACGATGACATTGACCGGGTTCTTAAGGTTACAGGGTTGTATGAGAGAAGGAATACCAGGTTCAGAACTTTTTCATTTGGGATGAAGCAAAGGCTTGCAATCGCTTCTGCCCTACTTGGGAATCCTGAAGTTCTGATCCTTGACGAGCCGACCAACGGGCTGGATCCACAGGGCATTGCGCACATCCGGGAGATTATACTGCAGGTAGCTTCACAGGGGACGACCATTATTATAGCTTCGCACCTTCTCGACGAAGTCCAAAAGGTGTGTTCCCATGTAGCCGTTCTCAACAAGGGGACCAAGCTTTTCGATGGCAAAGTGAGTGAAGTGCTTTCGGTTTCTGATTGTTTTGAGCTTGGTGCATCAGATCCGGTTGCCCTTGAAAAATGGCTGCATACGCATACTGATATTGAATCGGTTGAAAAGAAAAACGGGATATTCCAGGCTTTTTTCAAAGCGAGAATTACCCCGGCAGATATCAACAACGGTTGTTTTCGCGACGGAATTACCCTGACCCATCTGTCGGAACGAAAACGCAGTCTTGAACAACACTTCCTTGAACTTTTAGAAGAAAAAAATGATCAGACTCCTTAAAATCGAATTCAAAAAGATAATGACCTACAAGGTTTTCTGGATCCTGATAGGTCTCTATTTTCTTTTTCTCATTCTCGGAATATTGATGGCTGAATTCATGATTAACAGCATTGTTAATGATATGAACAGGCATTTGCCGATACCGATCCCTCATGTAACCATCTATTTTTTTCCATGGATCTGGCAAAACATCACTTATTTTGCAACCTTCCGATATGTACTGATATTTCCGGCCATAATTATCATTATTCTGATAACCAATGAGTTTACTTATAGAACCATCCGCCAGAACGTAATCAACGGGTTGAATAAATCAGAGATTCTAATCTCGAAACTGCTTCTTATTGTACTTATTTCACTTGTCATTACAGTACTTCTTTTCTTTGGGATTCTGGTCCTTGGCTTTTCACACACGGCCAATCCCGATGCCGGAATGATCTTTGACAAAATTTCGTTCATTCCCGGATTCTTTTTTACAATGCTCACATTTTTAATTTTTGCATTCTTTTTTGGATTTCTTATCAGGAATACGGGATTATCCATTGCTTTATTTACCCTTTATGTCTTTATTGTTGAACCGATTGTTTATTATTTCCTGAAGAGTCCGCTTGTTTTTAAAAACGGCATTTCGACCTATCTGCCTGTAAACTCCATACTCAGGATTACCGAGTACCCGGCTATACCGGTATTAAAGCAGATTATGGGAGTGAATTTACAGGATTCGGTTACGGCGGGCTCTTGCCTGATTGCCTTGTTGTACGCTGCGTTGATGGTGGGAATCGTTTGGTGGATTATGGCAAAAAAAGACCTCTAAGGAGCCGGGAAAGTTACCTTCCGTCTCTTTTTCTAAGAATCCATTCAAGGGTAAGCAATGCCAAAATAACTATAAAGAGCAAAGGGTTCCCAAGTAAGTCTTTCATCCGTATCTCGTTATAAAACACGGTTCTGAGTTCCGGCCTGTTTTTAATTGTATCAGCCAGTGATGCTATTTCAAATTTAGTAACCATTTCAGCGTCATGGGCTTCGGATATCCGACTGAGAAGGCTGTGGTTTGCAACCAGTTCCATCCGTTCAAGGCTGTTGCGAGTAACGATAAATTCTCCGAAAGATCTCCGGAAATCGGGGCCCACTTTCACACCAGCGCTGTACTTGTACGTTCCGGGAGGAAAGATGCCTGCATTAAGATAATAACCCTTTTGTGTTTTACCAAAGACGAAGGGATACGAATGGTTTGCCGAATCCATTATATTTAGTTCAACATCCATATCGTTTATGAGTTCATTGGAGGCATTCCGCACTTCAGCTTCCATTTCGACAGGTTCTGTCTCCCGGATCCTGTTTTTAACCGACACTTTAAAAAGCTCCTGTTCCTTTTTAACTGTCAGGTAATTTACAATTTTTTCGAAGAGTATATCAAACGGTTCATGGCTCCTGGTTTGCGAATAGGATGAAATTCTCCACCTCCAGAAGTTCTCCCCCGCAATAATACCTGCCTTTCGAACTGGAGTCCTGCTTATCAGAATTAAAGGTGTTCCGGTGGAAATGCCGGAGATCTTCTGGTAAAAGAGAACCTCGGCAGCAGGGCTGTTTTGATATAATCCGAAAGGAGAAAGCAAAGGAGGATAATTGGCAAATACCTGAAAATCATTTTGATTCAGAGTAAATAACGAAAAATTTTCATTGATAACCGGAGTGGCATCGGAAAAAGAGTTTTTAAATCCATTAATCAGGAAACCAATGTTTAGTTTGTTAAATCCATTAATATCCGTCTGTGTTCCGAGGATGCATAACAGTGGAACGGCGGATGCAGTTAGGTCGCTGAGTTCGTTTATCCCGGTGATCGACGGAAGCTGGTAAAGAATAACAAGATCATATTGTTTTCCCGAGGAGTGGTACTCAGCCGGACTCAACGTGCTGATTTCATAATTGGAAGTTCCTTCAAGGGCGCTTTTCATGGCATTGATATCAGGATGCGACATTGTCGAAACAATGGCTATCTGTTTACGCGCTTCGCGAACCTCTACATAAAAATCGTACCGGTTGTTATCTTTGTTTTCATCAAGTGGCAGATTATCGAGAATGACGGAATATTTGTAGAATCCTTTCTCTTTGGCTTCAATTGTAAACGGAATTTTTCGGGTTGTATTTTCAGATGGCGCTGTAGTTTCACGCACCTCGAGTATTTTCGATCCCTGTGTTAAACGCAGTTTTACAGAGGTTCCCTGGTAGCCAATCAGATCAATCACCGCTTCTGCAGTGAACTGATCATTTTTGTAAACCACTTTATTGACCCTGACGTTCCTGACCACTCCGTCAGTTTTTACTGTGGTATCTCCGATCCCTGCAGTATAAATTGGGAAGGTAATTTTACGGGCTGTGTAAAAGGGATCTGTTCCTTTATTATAAATGCCGTCGGTGATCAGAACGACTGCTGCTGCATTCAGGTTGGAGTAACGATTGATGAATTCATCCAAAAAAAGTGAAAGATCTGTTTCCGGATCCTTGAAAACCGGTTTGAACCCAGTGGAGACACGGCTACCGAAACTATAAACTTTAACATTAAACTTATCCTCAAGATTTTGGATCAGGGTATCGAGTATTCCCGGCAGGTGTTTGATACAAAAGGAGGAATCGCGGGTAAGGACCATGGATTCAGAGTTATCGATTCCGATAATCACGGACGGTTTTTCAAGAATGCGGTCAGTTCTCTTTAATAAGGGAGAAAGCAGAAGGAAAGAAATCAGGAATACGGAAAGTAATCTAAGAATAGCAAGACTCCAGTTGAGTAATGGTTTTGACCGTTTTCGCAGATCTCTAAAGTATAAAATTGCGGCGTATCCGGCTCCCAGGATAATACAAAGCAGTATGAAACCTGCAGGGTACTCAGTTATGACAAACAAAACAGAACTGGTTTTTAGGTATGGAGTCCGCCACAAACCGTGATGGCCTGACCGGTAATGTATGAGCTCAGGTCGGAAGCAAGAAACAGGGCAAGGTTGGCAACATCATCCGGTGTTCCAGCGCGTCTCAATGCGATATCGACGACCCATTTATCACGAAATTCCTGTGAAAGTCCAGCGGTCATTTCAGTTTCAATAAAACCTGGTGCAATCGCGTTGCACCGGATATTCCGTGAGCCTAATTCCTGGGCAATCGACTTTGTAAAACCGATGATGCCTGCTTTGGAAGCGGCATAGTTTGACTGGCCGCTGTTTCCTTCAATTCCGACAATAGAGCTCATGTTGATGATGGAACCAAATCGTTGCCTTATCATGACTTTCTGGATTGCCTTTGTCAGGTTAAAGACCGATTTCAGGTTAACATTGATAATCCTGTCCCAATCCTGTTCTGTCATTCTGAGCAAAAGGTTGTCCCGGGTGATCCCGGCATTGTTCACCAGTATGTCGATGGTTTGAAAGTCATCCATCACGTTATTGATGAGTTGTTCACTTTCGGTAAATGAACTGGCGTCAGAGGCATATCCTTTTGTTTTCAGGCCCAGGGCAGCTATTTCATTTTCAAGGGAAACAGTATCGTCTGTAAGCCTTATATCTGAAAATGCAACATTTGCTCCATGGGTAGCGAATTTCAAAGCAATTGATCTGCCAATACCCCGGTTGGCGCCTGTAATCAATGCGGTTTTTCCTTCTAATAACTTCATTTTCTAAAAAGTTCCATTTATATTAAACAATAGGTTGATAAGATCAGATCCACTTGACGAGGTTAAAATCCTGACGGTGGGGAAGTAAGGGGCTTCTGGGGAAAAGGCGGAATACAAAGTCATAGACACCGGCCTGGTTGATAGGTATATCGCAAACGAACGAAACGATATTCTTTTCCGATTTAACCAGGGTCATCTCTTCTTTGAAAGATGGTTCCTTTACTTCGTCGTTTATTTTTTTTCCGAAGAGCACTTCGATCCCGATATCCGTTCCTGATAATTCATTCAGATCAAGGATGATTTCCGCTTTAAACGATTCGCCCAATTGCAGCGGTTTCTGGTTCGAATCAGGAACTTTCATCGATATCACCTCAATGCTTTCCCATCCCCGGATTACCTTTCTTTTCCAGGAGGCTATATGACGGGCCATTTCGTAATTTTTACCGGTCAGGATCCGTGTTCTTTTCAGCATCGGATGGTAGTACTGGCGAATGTAGTCATCAAGCTGACGTTTCATGGTGAAATGGGGCGCAATCTCGGAAATCGTGTTTTTAATATAGGAGACCCATTTTACCGGAATATTTTTTTCATTCACATCATAGTAAATCGGAATGATCTCTTCTTCGAGTATGGAATAAATAGTTTCTGCGTCCAGCTCATCCTGAAACTGCGGATTATCATAGGTTGACTCTTCCCGAAGCGCCCATCCGGCGTTAGGTCTGTAACCTTCGGCCCACCATCCGTCGAGGACGCTGAAATTCACAACTCCATTCATGACTGCCTTTTCGCCACTCGTTCCTGAAGCTTCCAAAGGTCGTGTAGGAGTATTGAGCCAGATATCCACTCCTTTGATCAGATACTTGGCGAGACGCATATCGTAATTCTCGAAGAAGAAAATCTTCCCGAGAAACTCAGGCAGATGGGAAATCTCATAAATTCGTTTTATCAAATCCTGGCCGGCTTTATCATTTGGGTGGGCTTTGCCGGCAAACATGAATTGAACCGGCTTATCCTTATTGTTCACAATCCGAGAAAGTCTGTCGAGATTGCTGAAAAGCAGATGGGCTCTTTTATAGGTGGCGAATCTTCTGGCAAATCCGATAGTCAGTGCTTTGGGATTTCTGCTTTCCCTGATTTTAAAAATCAGCTTTGGATTCTCATGCCTGCGGGTCATATCTGCATACAAATGTTGCAGCAAAAACTCCGACATCTGATCTTTTTGCTTCATCTTAGTCTTCCAGATCGTCTCATCGTCAACATCATGGATCTTTTTCCAATAGTTGGGGTTCGACTGATCTTCGAAAAATCCGTCACCGAATTCCTTTTTATAGAGCTGAAGCCAGGATTTGGCGGTCCAGGTGGGAAGATGAACGCCATTGGTAACATATCCGATATGCAATTCTTCGGGATAATACCCCTGGTACAATTTGGCAAACATATCCCGGGTCACTCTGCCATGTATTTTGCTGACACCATTAATCTCCTGTGAGAATTTGGCCGCAAAAACACTCATGGAGAATTTTTCATTGGCATCATTATCGACCATTCTGCCCAGGTTTACGAACTGTTCCCACTTCATGTTTATTTGATCCGGATAGTGGGAAAGATACTGACGAAGGAGGTCTTCCGGGAAGGTATCGTGGCCGGCAGGGACGGGTGTATGGGTGGTAAACAAGGTTGACGATCTGATCACCTCCATGGATTGTTGGAAGGTCAGTTTTTCATTCTGGATCAGTTTGCGCAACCTTTCAAGGCCAATAAAAGCGGAGTGGCCTTCATTGCTATGGAACAGGTCGGGTTTGATGTTGATCGCGTCGAGCAACCTGATCCCTCCGATACCAAGTAGCAATTCCTGACGCAGTCTGTTTTCGAGGTCACCGCCATAAAGTTGATGGGTTATTGCGCGGTCGACCTCCGAGTTCTCCTCAATATCCGTATCCATAAGGTACAGAGGTACCCGTCCCACATCACAGCGCCAAACCTTGGCATACATGGTTCTCCCCGGGAAGGCAAATGTGATCTTCAGCCAGTTTCCCTGTGCATCCCTGATCGGGATCAGTGGCAAATGGGTAAATTTCTGAGGGGTGTAAATCGCGATCTGATCTCCAAAAATTGACAAACTCTGGGTAAAATATCCGTAACGGTACAGCAGGCCGATTCCAACAATGTTGATATTGGAGTCGCTGGCTTCTTTGAGATAGTCGCCGGCAAGCATTCCAAGACCACCGGAGAAGATTTTAACAGTGTCGTGCAAGCCATATTCCATGCTGAAGTAGGCGATGGTATCCGCTGGTTTATCAGCCACTTTTGCCATATAGGCATCGAAATTGGCCGTCACCTTGTTCAGTTTACTGACAAATTTCTCATTGGCGCTTAGTTCCTGAAGTTCCAGGAACGATAACGATTCAATCAGGGCAATGGGGTTAAAGTTGAATTCATACCACCGATCCTTGTTGATCAATTCGAACAGTTCGGAACCATCGTAATTCCACGACCACCAAAGATTCTTAGCAATCCGTTCAATGCTTGCAAGGTTATCGGGAAGTTTTTGCTGGATAAGAACCTTTTTCCATTCCGGTTTCAGTTCTGTTGAAGTTTTTAATGCCCTGGCCTGTACCTGAGATTGCTTCCCTGCATAAAGTTCAGCACGTGACAGACTTTTATCCAGTGCATTGGAGAAAGCTTCCCTGTAATTTACAATCAGGTTTTTCCATAAAGCCGATCGTGATATTTCATAGGCTTTAATCTTTGCTTTTATGATCTCTTTTTCAGTTTTGGAAGCACAACTGATAATATGTCTGACAATATTTTCAACAACCTCGCTATCGTTGTCGTCATTCCGGTCGATCACTGCAGTACAATCCTTCAGACCCGGGAACATTGCTTTGATCCATTGTCCGAAACCGGTTAACGATGTGGTAATTGTGGGAATGTGGTATGACAGGCTTTCAAGTGATGAATAGCCCCACGGTTCGTAATAGGATGGGAAAACGGTCCCGTCAAACCCGATAAGCAGGTCGTAATAGTTAAGGTCAAAGATTCCGTCGGTACCTGTCAGATAAGTAGGAATATAGATCACCTTCACTTTATCTTCGGGCCGGTTCATCAAACCCCTGGCCTTGATCCGTTTCAGAATCTGATCATTTTCCGGTTCCAGGATGGTATGGGTGCAATATTCTTCCTGACGTACTTGCGAAAAATCCTTTTGATTGATTCGATTGATGAGATCTTTCTTAGGTGCGGTCGGCCCTCCTGGAATGGCCACAACTGCAATAATTGGCTGAGAAAGTTTCGATTGGGAATTGAGTAAACCCAGGGCATCGATAAACAGTTCATATCCCTTGTTCCGTAGTTCATATCTGCCGCTGTTAAGGATCAGGATGGTATTTTTAGGAAATTCCATTCCCATCAATCCGGCCGCCACCTCCATGATTTTATTTCGCGAAGTTTCTCTTTTTGTATTGAAAACATCGCGGGGAGGAACCCAAGAGTCGTCGAAGCCTTCAGGTGTCAGCAAATCAGCCTCAATCCCCAGGAATTGTTTTGCCTCATTGTTGGTGTTTTGACCGGGAGTGGTAAAGCAATCGGCTTCCTGAGCCGACAGCCGTTCGAGTGAAAATTTTGAAGTCACACCGAACTGTCGGGCCATGGCATCACCGTTATAATTTTCAAGGTTTTTATAGAGCGGGAGTTCGTTGGCGGCAATAGAACGGCCCACCACGGTAGCATGTGCCGTGAACACAGTCCCAACCTGAGGGACCATTTCTTTAAGATACAGAATACCGGTACCCGTAAGCCATTCATGACAAACAGCAACGATTTTATCGTGATGTGAGAGGTTGAAATTGTAAAAGCTTTCAATGACTTTTCCGACAGCATATCCAAAAAAAGCGGGTTCAACATAATCCCAGCCTCCCGATAAGGAGTCGAGTTTATATTGTTCCCAGAAGTGGGCAAAGATTTTATCTTTTTCGGAGAAATAGGGAGTGAAATCAACCAGGATTACGACCGGCTTTCCGGGAATATTCCACCGGCCGACTTTTATGCGCAGTCCTTCAGTTTCAGCCACCTGCCTCCATGATTTATAGAGAAATTTATCCTCCTGAAATTCCGGATTCTGATGGGTTTCCTTCCAGACATCAGGTCCGATAAGGATGTAGTTGTCCTTGAAATCCTCAGAAAGGATCTGGGCTTTGGTTGCAATGGTGGTGTAAATTCCGCCGACTTTATTACAAACCTCCCAGCTCGTTTCAAAGATGTAATCAGGAGTTTCAAATACCTTGTCCTTCATAATATCAACATTAAACCAACTTATTTCTTTCTTACCTGTTTTGGAGCTTTCCCGGTTGCCACGGCATCTGTTTTTTTCTCAGATTTTCCGCTTTTTTTTTTGTTGGAGGTCGTTGGGCCTGGTTTTGATATTTTCGTTTTGGCCTTTCTGGTGGTGGCTGGCTTTATTTCAGTTGCCTTTTCTTTCTTGGACTTTTTCACCGATCGTGGCTTCTTTTCAACAGATACTGGGGGCTGATCAATGGAGGGTTCCTTCTCGGAATCTTTCTGGAGGTAATAATCGTCGACCCTGATCATGAAATCGGAGAGCACATTCATGTAGTTGATAAAAGCCTCGTAAGGAGACCCGTAGGGATTGAAGTACTTATGTACCTCCCCTGCCGAAAACCACTTGGTGCACATATAATAGAAATGGTTACTTGTTTGCAGGTAAATCCAATCTCGTTGGATTGAAGGGTCATCGCAGCCTCTGACTTTCGATTCATAGGAATAAAGTTTCGCAAATGCCTCATCCTGCATTTCATTTCCCAGCCAGGCGGTAAGATCCCGTTCCTCATCAGCCCATGAAATCGGATGCATCACGGAGATCGCTGAGACGGGTTGTAGTTCATGATACAGTGTATCTGGTGTTTTAAAGGCAAAATCGGAAGTTGAAAAAACAGTCGACGGAAGGTGTCTGAAGAAATCAAAAATACCTGTCTCCTCCCATTGGTGTTCTCCGATGGTTTCATAATCGATGAACAGGTTTACCACTTCTTCCTGTTTTTCGATGGATTTTAGCCAATTGACGAATTTTTCAGTGGTGAGGGGCCATTCCGACCAATCCTGATTTGAAAACCGAAAAGTAAGGTCATCGCTGAGGGGGAAGTTCCGGAGTAAAACTTTCAGTTTTGGATTGAGGTTGTTGCAATAGATATAATTGGGGCTTTTCCAGCCCAGGATGTGTTTTGCACCTTCGGTCAGCATCGTATGGAATCCCATTTCCGCGACCATTTCACCAATCTGATCGGAGTAGATCAGCTCGGTATTCCGGAAAGTCAGCGGTTTTTTCCCGAAAAGTTCCCGGATGGTCGAGGCATGCTTATCGACCTGCCTGACGAATTCATCTTTATTTTTTAAGGAAGAGAGGGAGTGGGCATAAGTCTCGGCAATGAATTCAACCTGTCCGGTACTTGCCAGTTCCTGAAAGCTTTCAATCACGGCGGGCACATACGTCTGGAGCTGTTCTAAGGCAGTTCCAGAAATGGAATAGCTTATCTGAAAGGCACTCCCGTACTCCCTGATCAATTCGAGCATCAGTTTGTTGGCAGGCAGATACGACTTTTCAGCGACCCGACGAATGATATGCCTGTTCTGGTAATCATCGTAGTAGTGATGGTCGTGACCAATGTTGAAGAACCGGTAAGTCCTGAGCCGGAAGGGCTGATGTACTTGAAAATAAAGGCAGATCGATCTCATAAATTCACTTATAAACAGCTTTGTTATAAACATCAATAATATTGACAGCAGCATTCTCCCAAAGAATGTTATCGACTTCGCTCTTCCCATAACGGATGAACATTTTCCGTAGTCCGTCATAATGGAGAATGCCGTAGATAGCATCGGCCAGAGCATCGATATCCCAGAAATCCACCTTTAGGGCATGTTGAAGAACTTCAGCTACTCCCGACTGTTTGGATATCACCACAGGTACATTTGATCGCATGGCTTCCAGGGGAGAAATACCAAAAGGTTCTGAAACCGAAGGCATCACATAGACATCGCTCATCGCAAACATGGTATCGACTTCCGGACCTGAAAGAAAGCCTGTAAAATGAAACTTGGTTGCAATTTTTAACTGGGCCACCCTGCGGATCATCCGGTTGAGAAGGTCACCCGAGCCAGCCATGACGAACCTGACGTTGGAATCCCGTTTCAACACTTTATAGGCAGCTTCGACAAAGTAATCCGGACCTTTCTGGAAGGTGACCCTTCCCAGGAAGGTAACCACTTTTTCTTTTACATGTTTCGTAACACCTTCAAGTTCCGGGCGGTCGACAGGTTCGACGGCATTGTGTACTGTAAACACCTTCTCTGCGGGGATTCCATAACGATCGATCACGATCTGCCGGGTCAGATTGCTCACGGTGATCACCTCATCTGCTTCGGTCATGCCTTGCCGTTCAATATCATATACCGGTTGGTTGACATTCTCTCCCGAGCGGTCGAATTCAGTGGCATGAACATGAACCACCAGGGGTTTTCCGGATATTTTCTTGGCAGCGATGCCGGCAGGATAGGTCAACCAATCGTGGGCGTGAATCACATCGAAATCGCTGGCAGATGCGAGTGAAGTGGCGACAAGTGCATAACGGGAAACCTCCTCCATGAGGTTAGGCCCATATTTCCCGGAAAAGGTGTATTGTTTGGAGAATATTTTGTGTTCTGAGCTTTCTTCCAGTTTTTGTGCAGTAACTGCAATCTCAAACTCTTCAGGATCAAGATAGGGAACGAGGTTGGAGCCAATCTCCATATATTGGATTTTCTCCAGAAAGAGTCGGGTTTCATGCTGTTCCATGTCAAGAACAATATCGCTGGCGTTAACCAACCGGAACCCCTCTTTGGTTTCATCTCCGAATGCTTTGGGTACGACGAAGGTCACCCCGATACCATGTTTGACCAGACCTTTGGTAAGTCCGAAACATGCCGTTCCCAATCCACCCGTAATATGAGGTGGGAACTCCCACCCAAACATTAAAACACGCATTTTATCTGTTGATTTACGATGTACAACTGACGAATTCTGTTTTCCGATTTATAAAATATATTGAATTAAAGAATGAACAGTAAGGGTTCGGCTCTGCCCGGGTTTCACTAAACCTGTTTTATCAGGTAATTGATCCGTAAAAGTTCAGCTACGGACCATGCCATGGAGATTGCCCCTCTTGGTGCATTCGGAGGATCGCCGTCATAAAACTCTGAGATTGTTCCTATTCCGTGTTCTGTCATTACAGCTTCAAATCCCTCAAAAATTGATTTAATAAATGAAAGTCCGCTCTTACCATGAATCATCAGGTATCCTTCAACAAAATGGCCAAGAATCCATGGAGAGACGGTGCCCTGGTGGCAAGCCGTGTCTCGTTCAAAAGTATTTCCGAAGTAATTTCCTTTGTAGACCGGACTTTTCGGGGTCAGTGTACGCAGTCCTCTCGGCGTTAACAACTCCTGTTTTACCCGGCTCAGGATCTCTTTTCTGATCTCTTCCTTTACCGGTGTATAGGGGAGGGAGGTCGCAATAACCATATTGGGTCTGACCGTCCAGTCTTTATAAGCGCCATCAATATAATCAGCAAGGTATTTTTTCTCCGGGCTCCAGAATGCGGAGACAAAGGAATCGGGAATCATCCGGGCAAGTTCGATCCATTCTCCGACAAAATCCAAATCCCCTGCAGCCTCTGCCACTGCAATGCTGAAGCAGATTGCATTGTACCATAATGCATTGACTTCGACGGTTTTCCCTAAACGGGGCGTGACCGGTTTCCCGTAAGCAATGGCATCCATCCATGTTAGCGCTTTTCCGGGAATGCCGGCATGGATCAAGCCGTCGGGCTCCATATGGATATTATAATCCGTTCCGTTGCGGTAACTTTCGAGTATCAGCTTCATTTTTTTGCCGTACTCCTTCCAGATTCCGGCAGTCACACCCGTGAAAAGTGCGTATTGCTGGAGGGTCCAGAAAAACCAGAGGGATGTATCTGAAGTACAATAGGTAGCAGAACTACCTGAGCCCGTGTTCGGGAAAAACGGGCCTTGCATCTCAGCGATCATGGAATCAATCACCGCTTTACAGGTAACATGATCACCCTGAACCAGTGTCAAACCGGGCAGTGAGATAAAGGTACCGCGTCCCGATCGTCCATACCAGGGGAATCCCGCCAGAACTTCGGTATTTTTCCCTTTGACAATAATAAATTGCTGGGCAGCATTGGCAAGACAATTCTCGAAATTGTTCCGGGGGGTGCGCAGTTTTAGTTCAGCTTCAAATGCCCTTTTCATCATCGATGGTTTGATTTCTCTGATCCCTGCTGCAAAATAAACGCTTTCTCCTTTTTTTATATCGAACTCGAAAAAACCCGGTGTATAAAGGTCTTCCTGGTATTCATATCCTCGGTCCATCTCCTCCTGGTATTCAATATTATAATTCCAGTCGGGTACATGGGTGTATTCATTTTCACTGGAGATTTGCATGAAAAGGTCGGTGTATCCCAGGTACATTCTGACCTTGATTCCTTTCGAAACCGGTTCGTATTTTTTGTCTGCGAAGATGTTCTCCCTGCTCAGTGCGTGGATATTCCTGAACGCCAAAAACGGTTTCAACCTGATCCTGGTAGGAGAATGGGCATCCACCAGTGTGTATTTGATGATCATCCGGTCTTCACGGGTTGTAAAGATCATTTCCTTGGTCAGGATCACCCCTCCTACCCGGTAGGTCATCATCGGGATCGGCTCGGTAACAAAATCCCTGAAGTACTTATGACCTTTCGGGTTATAGACTCCGCCCGGATATTTATGTATCCCGAGATTGAATTCGGCATCCCTTTGAATAATTGTCTCATCCAATGACGACAAAAGAACGTGATTTTCATGGTCAATGCCGGGCTGCGGAGTTACAAGCATTCCGTGATACTTTCTGGTATTGCAGTTAATGATCGTTGAATTTGCGTAGGAACCTGCACGGTTTGAACGAAGCAATTCACGACTGAGCGAATATTCAAGATTTACGAGTTGGGTCTTGTCAAAATTGATATAACTCATTGTATTGATTTTCTTTGAAAAATTCAAATATAAGCATTAAAAATGATTTGCAAAATTACAATAATCTGTGTTTTTAGCGTTACCTATAATCAAACTTAATAATATCTTAACATTCGATAAACGGTGCTATTTTACAAGTTTAAATATTTCATTTTCATATTTTTATCACTCCTTGTCACGTTTGTAATTTCGGTGTCATGCAGAAAGAACCAGAAATTGGATTCCAGTCCGGACCTTTCTCTTTCTTTTTCGACTGACACGGTGTTTTTCGATACCGTTTTTCCTTCTGTCGGCTCTGTTACCCATCGACTCGTGGTTTATAACAACCATGACCGGAAGGTAAGTATATCGAGCATATCGGTTGCCGGTGGATCATCATCATGTTTCCGGATCAATGTAAACGGTGTTCCTTCGGCCAAAGTTGAAAATGTGGAGATCCCGGGTGACGACAGCATTTACATCTTTGTCCGTGTTACCGTAGATCCGCATAACGTGAATACACCTTTCGTAGTTGATGATTCAATTGGTTTCCTGCTGAACGGAAACCAACAGATTGTGAAACTGGTTGCCTGGGGCCGTGCTGCGGTTTTTTACCGGAAAGGCACGTTGAAAGGTC
>JAQWBQ010000007.1 GCA_028706295.1 Bacteroidales bacterium | reverse complement strand
ATATGCAAATCAGAAAATTATACAATAATAATTAAAATAGTTAAATGTGAGATGGGAATCAGAAAAAAAACCAACCTTCCATACAGCCAGCTTATTGCCGGTTAAAATGCATGGAACTGGCCTGGGCGGTAGGCATGATGACCAGGTCGTTGATGTTTACATGCCCGGGCAGGGTCGTGACATAATAGACCACGTCGGCAACATCGGATGCGATCAGGGGCCGGAATCCGTTGTACACGGCTTCTGCCCTCGCCTCATCTCCTTTAAAGCGGACCAGCGAGAATTCCGTGTATAACGCACCGGGGGCAACCTGAGTCACTTTAATATGATGGGGCAAAAGATCGATCCGCATGGCTTTGGAAATGGCATCAACCGCAAACTTTGAACCACAATATACATTTCCGTTTGGATAAACCTCCTTTCCGGCAATGGAACCGATATTGATGATATGTCCTTTTTTCCGCGCTACCATCAAAGGAGCGAAAACCCGCGTCATGTATAGTAATCCTTTCACATTGGTGTCGATCATCCGTTCCCAGTCGTCGATCACCCCTTCATGAATGGGATTGAGTCCGACCGCAAGTCCGGCATTATTGATTAAGACATCGATGTTTCTCCAGTTTTCAGGCAGTATCTCCAAGGCATCTTCTACCTCTTTCAATTTGCGCACGTCAAAAACCAGCGGTAAAATTTCAACATGGTATGTTTTGATAAGCTCCCGGGTGATTGAATCCAGTCGGTCCTCCCTCCTTCCGGTAAGGATCAAGTGGTCCCCGTTCTCAGCAAATTTCCGGGCTATTGCAGCGCCAAGTCCGGAAGTGGCGCCGGTAATTAATACGATTTTAGTCATGATTTTTTTAGATGATTGAACGTTTAACTTCGCTCGCTGAACATATTCCTATTGCCTGATTCCTGATTTTGAATTTTGATATCTGACATTTGAATTCTCAGACTTTACGGATCCACTCCCGTGCATTGACAAACGCCTCGATCCAGGGTGTGACTTCATCGTTTGTACGATGGGCAGGGTAATAAGGCCATTGCCATGGCAAAATCGAGTCCTCAAGATGGGGCATGATGGCCAGGTGCCGGCCGTCGTTTGATGCAATACAAGCCGCATCATATTGCGAACCGTTGGGATTTCCGGGATACCCGTGATAACTGAACCTCGCGGGAATTTGATACCGGTCAGCTGTCTCCCTGAAATTGAATTTGCCTTCCCCGTGTGCCACCCATATCCCGAGTTTTGAACCTGCCAGGGATTTCAGCATTACGGAATTATTTTCCACGATATCCAGACCCACAAAAGTACATTCATACTTATGAGAGTCGTTCCACGACATGGTTGGATGAAAGTTCTTACGGGAATCCGGGTTGTATAATTCGGGATAGATCAGTCCGAGTTCAACCAGAAGCTGACATCCGTTGCAAACGCCCAGGCTGAGCGTATCGTGCCTCTTGAAATAGTTGGTTAGCGCCAGATTGGCTTTTTCGTTATAGCGAAAAGCGCCGGCCCATCCCTTCGCCGATCCCAATACATCTGAATTGGAGAATCCCCCCACGAAAGCGATCAGGTGAATATCTTCAAGCGTTTCACGTCCGGAGACCAGGTCGGTCATATGGATGTCCTTAACGTCGAATCCTGCAAGATAGAGCGCCCAGGCCATATCACGGTCACGATTCACACCCTTTTCCCGGATGATGGCTGCCCGTATCCCAGAAGGATTCCTTCGTTTAGCATCAATCGAATAAGATCCAAAGGTTCCCGTGAAGGAGTCTTTAAAATGAACTCGCAGGGGTTGCAGCTTGAAATTGTTGAACCGCTCCAATGCAAGCCGCTCACCCGATTGTTTCCGGTCGAGCAGGTAAGAAGTCCGGAACCAGGTATCACGCAAGGCATCGATATCTAACGAATGGTGATCATTCCAGTTAGCAATACGGATCACCCGTTCCTGCAGGATGGTTCCGATTTCGGTGTATTCGACCCGGGCCTCTTTAAATATTTTATGTACGGATCCAAAATCTTTAACTTGTATGACAATGCCCGGATTTTCGCTGAATATCAACCGGACGGTATCGCGATCCTGAAGCTTGGAGAGATTCAGTTCCAGTCCGATTTGTTCTTCCGGAAAACACATTTCCAACAACGTGGTGATCAAACCTCCTGCGGAAACATCATGGCCTGCAAGAATCAGATCCTTCCTGATCAATAGTTGGACCGCTTCAAAGGCCCGAATAAAAAAGGACGAATCTTTGACAGTTGGCGCTTCATTTCCAAGTGCATTCATTACCTGAGCAAAACTACTGCCCCCCGGTTTCATTGAATCTCTCGAAAACCCGACATAGATCAATTTTGAACCCTCTTCATTACATAAAGCGGGGCTGACCACGCTTCGTATATCTGATACTTCTGCAACTGCGGATATTATTACGGTTCCCGGGGCATAGACTACTTTTCCGTCTGGATATTTCTGCGTCATCGATAGGGAGTCCTTTCCCGTTGGAATATTGATCCCCAGTTCCAGGGCGAAATCACTGACTGCCTTCACGGCTGCATACAACCGGGCATCTTCACCGCTGTTTTTACAGGGCCACATCCAGTTGGCCGATAACGAAACGCCTTGAAGTCCATGCGTCAGCGGAGCCCATATGATATTGGTCAGGGCTTCAGCAATGGCAAGCCTGGAACCGGCTACCGGATCAATCAGTGCGGCGGCGGGGGCATGGCCCAGTGAGGTAGCAATGCCTTTAATCCCCTGATAATCCAGGGCTACGACCCCCAGGTTGTTGAGCGGCAATTGGAAGGCCCCACAACACTGTTGTTTTGCAATTTTTCCCGAGACGGCACGATCCACTTTATTGGTAAGCCAATCCTTACAGGCAACTGCCTCAAGTTGAAGTACTTTCTCAAGGTACTCCTCCAGTTGATCCGGATTGTATGTTATTTGGGAATAGATAGTCGGGATTGATTTATCGATAATCACAGTCTTCGGCGGTTTGCCGAAGAAATCATCCAGATACAGATCTATCGGCTTTGATCCGTTCCGGTCGTCTTTAAACACCAGTTGATGATCGGTGGTTGTTGTACCAGCTTCGTAGATTGGCGCCCGTTCCCGTTGGGCTACCTCTTCGAGAAGCGGAAGGTCCTCCTCGCGTATGACCAGTCCCATTCGCTCCTGTGACTCATTGCTGATGATTTCGCGCGCCGACAAAGTAGGGTCGCCAACAGGCAGGGCATCGACGCGGATGGTCCCGCCTGTCGATTCGACCAGCTCCGACAGGGAATTCAGATGTCCGCCGGCGCCATGGTCATGTATGGAGATGATCGGATTCACCTCCATCTCCGTCATTGCACGGATGGCGTTGAAGACGCGTTTCTGCATTTCCGGATTTGAACGCTGAACAGCATTCAGCTCAATGGTATTCCCGTACTCGCCGGTAGCCACCGACGAAACCGCGCCTCCTCCCATTCCGATCCGGTAGTTATCGCCACCCATCACAACGATCCGCTGACTGCCTTCTGGGTTCTCTTTCAGACTGTCTTCCTTACGGGCAAAACCAATCCCGCCTGCTAACATAATCACCTTGTCGTAGCCGAAAGTCCGCCCGTTCTCTTCGTGTTCAAAAGTATAAACCGAACCGCAAATCAGCGGTTGCCCGAATTTATTTCCGAAATCACTGGCGCCGTTTGAAGCCCTGATGAGAATCTCCTCGGGCGTCTTATACAGCCAGGGACGCGGATCCTGATCAATTTCCCAGGATCGGCTTCCCTCCAGGCGCGGATAGGAGGTCATATAAACGGCTGTCCCGGCCAGCGGAATACTTCCTTTGCCACCTGCCATCCGGTCGCGGATCTCACCACCCGACCCGGTAGCCGCCCCGTTGAATGGTTCTACCGTTGTCGGAAAGTTGTGGGTCTCAGCTTTAAGCGAGATGACGGAATTTATATCGCGAATGGTAAAGAAATCGGCCACATTCTGCCTTACCGGGGCAAACTGCTCAATCTCAGGGCCCATGATGAAGGCCACGTTATCCTTATAGGCCGAAACCAGGAAACCGGGATGCTCCTTCGCGGTTTTTTTGATCAGCGCGAATAACGAGTCCGGCATCTCCTTCCCGTCGATGATGAAGGTGCCGTTGAAGATTTTATGGCGGCAATGTTCTGAATTAACCTGTGAAAATCCGAAAACCTCACTGTCGGTCAGGCTCCGGCCAAGCATGTGACTCAGGCCGATCAGGTAGCCGATCTCTTCATCACTGAGGGCCAGTCCTTCCTGTTTGTTGTATGCCGCGATATCTTCAATGAAGATCACCGGGTCGGGCCGATGACGGATTTGAAAGATCTCCTGGTCCAGTCCCTCGTAAAGATGCTGAAGCATGGGATCAAATGAATTAACAATTGACAATTGACAATTGACAATATTTTTTGCATCAGAGGTTAATGCATCTGCAATGCCGTCATGATTAGTTTCCTGCCTTTCACTTTGAATTTTGAACTTTGAACTTTGAACTTTGAACTCTTCTATCCGGGTGATCCCGCTGATCCCCATGTTCTGCGTTATCTCCACGGCGTTGGTGCTCCACGGCGTGATCATTTCCCTGCGCGGGCCGATGAATGTGCTTTTTAAAACGGATTCGGCGATACATTCCGCATCGCCGAACAGCCATTGTAATTTCTGGATATCAGATTCATTTATCTTTCCGCTGCTTTCCACAGCGTAATAAACTGACTGGTTCTTGAAAAAAAAGATCATTATTTAAGGATTAGGGAAGCACAAATTTAAAATCCAAATCAGGCATTAGGCATTGGCCATTAGCCATTAGGGAAAAAGATATCTATTCAAAATACAAATGTCAAATTTCAATCAGTCATTCACTCATTCAATCAATCAATCATTCTGTAAATCAGTCATTCAGTCAATCTGTAAATTAACTGGCCAGGAACCGCTCCGCTTCGATGGCCGCCATACATCCTGTTCCGGCTGCCGTGATAGCCTGACGGTAATGGTGATCCTGCACGTCGCCGGCAGCAAAGACCCCGGGTACATTGGTCTGCGTAGTGCCGGGTTTTGTTATCACGTAATGCTGATCATCCAGTTCAAGCTGACCCTCAAAGATCTCTGTATTGGGTTTATGACCGATCGCGACGAAGAAGCCGGTGACGCTGAGATCCCGTGATGTCCCGGTTTTTACATCGCGAACCCTTACCCCGGTCACGCCACTGTCGTCGCCCAAAACCTCCTCAGGAACGCTGTTCCATACCATTTCAATGTTTGACGTATTTAAAACTTTATGCTGCATGGCCTTGGAGGCGCGCAATTCGTCGCGGCGATGAATCATATATACTTTCCGGCAAAGTTTGGCCAGGTAGGTTGCCTCTTCCGCCGCGGTATCGCCGCCTCCCACGATAGCCACATCCTGACCCCGGTAGAAAAATCCATCACAGGTAGCGCAGCCCGAAACCCCCATCCCCATCAGTTTCTTTTCCGATTCAAGTCCGAGCCAGCGGGCTGATGCCCCAGTCGCGATGATCACTGTCTCGGCAGCAATGGTTTTCCCGTCATCGGCTTTCACAATAAAGGGATGGGTGGAGAAATCGACTTCCGTTACCACGCCAAACCTGATCTCCGTACCAAACCGTTCAGCCTGCTGTTTGAACTCTTCCATCATTTCCGGACCGGTAATTCCTTTTGGGTAGCCCGGAAAATTCTCGACCTCGGTGGTAATGGTCAATTGTCCGCCCGGTTGCATTCCCTGATATATCACGGGTTTAAGATCTGCACGGGCTGCGTAGATTGCGGCAGTATATCCTGCTGGTCCTGATCCGATGATCAGACAACGGACTTGTTCAACATTTTCGCTCATAATTCGTATGTTTTCAATGATAATTTGTTTGAACTTCGATGGATTGATGAAATATACGTGAAGATTTTTTCACTTGGGATAGGTTCAACCCGACATGGATTATTCAGGTGCAAAGTTAATAAAGTCCGGCCAATGTATGTTACATTGAGGGATCAGGTACTTCTTGCGGTTTACGACATTATGCGTACAGAATTTCGGTTGGAATACCGGTAATATCTTTTGATTTCTATTCCTGTTTGCGGTTTTTGGATACTTCATCCACCTCCATTCAAGGATGAAGAATCCTTCACATAATCCCGAATTGACGGGAGTTTTCAATATCGGTAAGATAAATTCCGGAGGAAAAAATTTCTTTTCTACCCTGCTTCGGATTGTTTGATAAAAAATTTGCTTAATTTTGCACTGTAATTCGGGGCGTGGCGCAGTTGGCTAGCGTACTTGCATGGGGTGCAAGGGGTCGGAAGTTCGAGTCTTCTCGCCCCGACAGAGAAAACCACATATAATTTTATTATTTGTGGTTTTCTTTTTTTCTGGAAAATAAATAGTTTGTAGCTTTGTTGATGACCCATCATGATTATCTGTCAACGAATGGGTTCCTGTACCGTATGTTTATTTATTTCGAAATAACATCCTTTATAATATAATGTCAATCCAATAATAATATGGCAGATCGGTTTTTCGACGAACATAAAGGAATTTTATTCACGAAATCCGATGGTGAAGTGACCTACGATGAGATGTTTTCCAGAATGAAAAACCTCGTCCAACTATCAGAATTCACGAAAGATCTTAAAATTCTTGAAGATGCAAGAGGTGCTACTGCTCTTTTTAATGTATCTGAACTGCACAAACTACTTGAAAATCTTGAAGATATTCTTAAAGCCTTCACCTCCGTCAGGCACGCTGTTCTTCATTCAGACCCTAAGGCAACAGCATATGCCTTAATGGTTAAACAATTTGACAATCTCCGTAAGTACAAAATTATGGTGTTTTCAACCGAAGCTGCGGCTTTAAGCTGGCTCAACGAATCATAATCGAAAAACACTCCATTACCACCTCTATTTCTTTGTCAGCCGGATTGTCGATTCATCGGGAACATAATCAGCCCGCTGTAAAGTTCCGTTGTTGTCGATCTCCACATCACCATAAAAATCAATGGAGGTTGCGGAGGTGGATGAGGTCAGCCCGAGTGGCCCCCAATCCAGGTCAATGGAATGATATACATCCTGTTGCAGTGTATCGGCAATACGCAGGGAGATATTGGCCATCCCCTGGTTGATAGCTGTCATCTGGACACATTCGAAAAGAATTATATTGATATCCGGATCGGGCCAGTTCCCGGCAGCGAAGTTCATGCTCCACTGCCCGGCGCCCCCGACATCCCAGGTTAAAGTGCCATTGTAGGTCCAGACTTTCCTCGGATTGCCGGAGATCTCGTCAGAAATTTTCAATTCAGCGGAATTAAAGACAATTCTTATTCTGGTGTTGGCAAAAGGCTGGACTGTCGATGGCGTAGTTCCCTCCCAGGTGCCGATCAGCCAGTTTTCACCCCAACAGGCTGCTCCGGATCCCCCGGAGTTGGGGTCATCGGTGGTCGCTTTCTTGCAACTGCAGGAAAGAACAGTAATTAACGTGATAAATAGACCCGTCAACAGCATGACGGAAATTGAGCGAAAATTGTTTTTCATGGTTTTATTCGTTTTAAGTAATTGATTATATCATTGATTGGTGTATTTGTTTAGCTGCTTGATTATTTTTTCGAAAGCCTTGCTCCGGATTTCAAACCGGTGCTTTAGATTATCCAGTGCATTTTCATTGACCACGGTTTTCTTGTTGGATTCTTTTTCCTTACCCCTGTTTTTTCGAATTCTCTTCACTGACATATCTTATTAACCCTTTGTTTCCATCACCAAAATGACGATGCCCGCCACGGTGATGCGAAAGTAAATCGGGCGGGAAGGCCGTTGCAACTTTTATGGATTTATTAAAGTGGTTCAGGATGGTTCAAAAAGTGGCACGGCTTGTAAATGTTTGATTAACAATACAAAGGCAGCCAGACAGCATCCGGGAGCTGGCCCAAATCTTCAAACACTATTGGAGAGGATGGATAGATTCAGATTCCGGAAACCTGTTCCGGTCTGTTATCAGAAAAAGGAGGGTTATAATTGCATGAGATAAGGCACCAGATGGTCATCAGAAGTGAACTGAAGCTTTTTCCGGAGGCGGTACCGGGTAGATTTGATTCCTTCCTCTGATTTCAGGGTTATGGCCGCGATCTCCTTGGTGGTCAGGTTCAGTTTGAGCAGCGCGGCAATCTTTATCTCTGCAGCAGTAAGGTCGGGACACCGTTCAAGGAGTTTATTATAAAACTCTGTATGTATGTTTTTAAAGATCGTGTCGAATTCCTGCCACGTGTTGTTCTGGGTATGCAGCTCAATCTCTCTGACGATCCGGCTGATCTCCGTTTCGATATCATCGGAACTTGCCTGCCGGTTATTCAATTGCTGCAGCCGGTCGATGATCCTTCCCATGGTCTCGTTGATTCTTAGCATTTCCAGTGCTTTAGCCGCAAGCTCCCTGCTTTGGGTCTCTACTTTTTCGCGCAGAATCAGTTTTTCCTTCTCAGCCAGTTCATCGCTTTGACGGCGGATGAGGGCTTCCTGTTCTAAAAGCTGGTTCTTCCGGCGGTGGGCCAGTACTTTCGAACGGTACAACAGGATGATGAGTACTAAAATAACCAGCAATGTAGCGGACGAAACCCCTAGCAGGATAATATTCTTTCGTTGGGCGTTGCTTTGAAGCTTCAGTTTTTCCATCTCGTCGTTCATTTGCTTTACCCTGAACCGTGCTTCCGTTTCTTTGATCGCCATCTCTTTTTTCTGCAGGGCAAGAATTTCGCCAACCTTCTTATGCAACAACGAATAATGGTATGCCTCCCTGAAATCGTTGTTGAAAGCGGCAATTTCGGTAAGGGTTTCGTAAGACAGGCTAATGAGCTCATTGTTGTTCATCTTGATTGCCAGGTTCAGGGACTCCCCGGCAGTCGTCGCCGCCTTGTTTTTATTCCCGGTATAATTCAGCGATCGGGCAAGTTCAAGACCGGTAATGCAAAGACCGGCTTTTTCATCGAGCAACTGGTAATGTCTGTTCGCGCTTTCGAAAATCCTGATTGCCTTGTCGTACCTTTTCATTTTGTTATAGAGCTTCCCAAGGTTGTATTCTGAACTCGCAAGCGGACGGATATCCTTTGAGGCAATCCTGATGTGATAACCCTTAAGGTAGTAAAATAAGGCCGAATCATCCATCCCTTTTTCCTCGAACGAGGCTCCGATGCAGGTTTGAATACTGGCGGCCCCGATCTGGTCGTGAAGTCCCTCCCTTACCGCCAATGCCTCCCTGAGATAAACCAGCGCATTGTCAGGCTCCTTCAGCCGGTTATATACGGAACCCAGACTGGCAAGACTGCCCGACCGCAGACTTTCGTCCCCTCCGGAGGCAGAAAGGCGGGCAGCCTCCTGGTATTCCTGTACTGCCATGATGAAATTGCCGGTCAGATCATATAAAGATCCGGCTGCGAAGTGATAAAACGCCAGATCGCGCACATCGGCTGTCTTTTCAAGTATTTCTCTGGCCTTCGATAAATAGGATTCCGCCAAGGCATACTCATCCTTGTAGTAAAACACCCTTCCCTGCCAGAGAAAGCTCCGCGCAATACCTTTGTTGTATCCGAGCTCATTAGAAAGTGTAAGCGCCTGTTGAAGATACAAAAGCGCTTTATCATTCTGCCTGCTGCAATAGTACCGGCCAAGTTCCAGTAATACATTGACCTTTGCAGTATCCGGGGAAAGTCCCGCTAATTGCCTTTCTTTTTCAACAATGGTATCGGTTTCAGCAGCAAGGTTTTCGAAACCAAAAAGAAGAAACAGGATAACAGTAATCAGGCGGCGAATCACAGCCAACATTTTTTTATCACATAATTAATCCCGAAAATAACAATAATTTGCAAATTTCAGATCAATTGTCCTGATCATTTAACTATCTAATCCACAAAGTATTTGAAAACAAATGAAATATCCATAGGAACCAAGTTCATGCAAACACAAATGATAATAATGGATTTTCCATGTGACCGCTTATAGTGATGAGGCTATATGAATACGATAAAGCGTGTTGCCTCAACAGCGGATTCTGCATGTATAGATCCCCTGTGCAGCCGCAGGATCTGTCGCGAAAGGCTCAACCCGATGCCGGATCCGCTTTCTTTCGTTGTAAAGAAAGGAATGAAGATCTTATCGATTACCTCTGCCGGGATCATAGGACCATTGTTGGCAATGACTATTTTCGTGTAATTTGGTTTAACGGGGTCAGCCGTGATCCGTATCTTCCGTTTACCGGGGATCTCCGAAAGCGCCTCCATGGCATTATTCAGGATATTGATCATGACCTGCGTCAGCATTTTCTTGTCCCCGTTCAGCTCCGTTGCTTTATCGTCAATCCTTGTCTCGAGTGTTATCTGCGATTGTTCCATCTGTTCATGAAGCAATAATCCGATCTGATCGAGCCAATCGCGCAACCTGAATGTTTCAGGAACCGGTTGTGGGATCCGGGTCAGTTTCCGGTAATTGTTCACGAAGTTGACAAGCCCGCTGCCGCGTTCACCAATGGTTTCAAGACCCTCTATCACGTTTTCTATGACTTCATCATTAATCCTGTCGGGCGGAACCGGTTTGCCTTTATCGATGAAAAATTTCTGCAGGGTGCCGGTCAACGACACGATGGGTGCAATGCTGTTCATGATCTCATGGGTGAGCACCCTGATCAGTTTTTGCCAGGAATCCAGTTCTTTCTCATCGAGTTCGTTTCGGATATCCTGGAGGGAAATCAGCCTCGAGACTTTGTCGCCGTACCGGATCTCCTTGCTCCTGATCAGCAGGTTGATCTGCGAATCGCCGGTAAACTGCTTGTAGGTACCCGATTCACCCGGTTTACAGTCCACCAGAAAGCTATAGAGATCAGGATTCCGGAGCGGCACCAGGTGCAGGGGGGTAAATGGAAGGATGTCGGCATATTCGAAGGCTTTGTCGTTCATGATCTCCACTTCATTATCCTGGTTGATGGCCATAAGTCCCGTACCGGCATGCTGAATAAATGACTGGTAGTATTTTTCAAGGTACTCATTCTGAAGTTTGATTTCGTTGATCCGCTCGTTCAGGTTATTCAGGCTCTGGTAAAGATGACGAAGCGACTTCTGCCTGATGGAAGTCGGGAACTTCAACGAGGAATCTTCATTTCTGATGGCCTCGAAAAAAAAGGCGATCTGGCGGTTCGACTGGTTGAAATGATGAATGATGGTAAAGGTTGCCAGGGGCACAGTTAATACAATCAGCAAATACCATGGATTCATGTGGAACGCGGTCAAATACCCGGCAGCCAGGGATGAAAGGGCGACGATCAACACAATGGCGACGGTGGTCAGTGTTATTCTTTTATAGCCCATACTTTTTCATTTTTTTGTATAATGTGGTACGCGATATTCCAAGATTTTTGGCGGTAAAGCTCAGACTCTGGCTTTGCTTCTTCAGTTCCTTCACGATCATCTGTTTCTCCATTTGTTCTAAAGTCATGGTTTCGTCGGTTTGAAGCTGGTAGGATTGGTTCAGGTATAGGTCAGCGGGCGAAAGGCAATCGCGGTCGCACAGGATCACCGCTTTTTCGATGGTGTGTTGCAGTTCTCTGATGTTTCCGGGCCAGGGATATTTCATCATCAGGTCGATGGTGCGGTCCTGGATTCTTTTGCAGTCTTTCTTGTACTTAACACTGTATTTGCCGATAAAAAAATGGGCCAGCGTTACAATGTCCTCCTTCCGTTCCCGTAGCGGAGGGATCTCGATCTGTATGGTATTGATCCGGTAAAGCAAATCCTGCCTGAACGTCTGATCGCGGATCATCTGAAGCAGGTTTTTATTGGTCATACTGATCAGCCTGATGTCGACAGGATATTCTTTATTCGACCCGACAGGTATCACGACCCTGTTCTGCAATACATTCAGCAGTTTAGACTGAAGCTGCAACGGCAGGTTCCCGATTTCATCAAGTAACAGGGTCCCCTTCTGGGCCAGCATGATCTTACCGGTGCGGTCTTCATGGGCATCGGTAAACGAGCCCCGGGTGTGTCCGAACATCTCACTTTCAAACAGCGATTCCGACATGGATCCCAGATCAACCGTGACCAGCAACTCGTTGCGCCGCTCCGACAGACGATGAATTTCCTTGGCGATCAGTTCTTTACCGGTTCCGTTTTCACCGGTAATCATGATGTTGGCATCGGTCGCGGCTACTCTTTTTACAAGATCCAGAATTTGTCGCATGATGGGGGAATCACCAATGATCATCCGGTCATCCCTGTTCATCTCCGCCTTAAGATCTTGTTCCCTTTTTATCAGATTTCCGACTTGCAGGTTTGATTTCCTCAGGTTTAAGGCGGCCTTCAGGGTAGCAAGAAGTTTTTCATTTTCCCAGGGTTTGAGAATGAAATCAGCAGCCCCTTCATGGGTAGCCCTGACTGCGGTTTCAATGTCACCATAAGCAGTAAACATAACCACTTCAATATCCTTCCTGAATTTCTTGATTTCACGCAACCAGTACATGCCTTCATTACCTGAACTTTCGCCTGTCCTGAAATTCATATCCAGCAACACGACATCAATATCGCGGTTCTCCAACTCATGGATCAGGGTGTTCGGACTGGAAAGTGTGATCACCTCGAGAAATTCGAATTTCAGGAGGATCCGCAATGCATTCAACACACTTTTGTTGTCATCAACAATAAGCAGCCTTCCTTCTTTGGGTTTTGCTTCCATGATATCAGGTTAAATATATGACTCCGTTCTCTACCTCTTTAACAGAGTTGGGGATGAAGGGAGAAGGTTATGTAACTTATGCAAATGTACAGAATGTAAACACACAATTGTTCAGAAAGTTAACATTAACTATTTTTCTTAAATTCATATAATACTAATAATCTGCATATTAACTGTTCTGGCACGAAAATTGAAAAGTATTAAACGTAATTAAATAATTCCAACGATGATAAAAACAATCAACCTCACAAAACGGTTTAAAACTGATGAAATTGAGACCACTGCGCTGAACAATGTAAGCATGGAGGTAAAAAAAGGTGAATTCATTGCCATCATGGGCCCATCGGGTTGCGGGAAGTCAACCCTCCTCAACATTTTAGGGATGCTTGATAATCCAAGCGATGGATCATACATTTTCAATGGCGTCGATGTCTCGAATTACAAGGAGGGCAAGCGCACGCAGTACCGCAAGGGAAACATCCAATTCGTATTTCAAAGTTTTAACCTGATCGATGAACTCAATGTGTTTGAAAATGTGGAACTTCCCCTCCTTTACCTGAAGAAATCAAGCGCTGAACGGAAACAAATGGTCGCCGAAATCCTTGAACGGATGAAGATCGGACACCGCCGAAAACACTTTCCGCAACAGCTTTCCGGAGGCCAGCAGCAGCGGGTGGCCATTGCACGTGCAGTAGTCCCTCAACCACAACTAATCCTGGCCGATGAACCTACTGGTAATCTGGATTCCAAGAATGGGATCGAGGTTATGAACCTTTTGTCGGAACTGAATAAACAGGGTACCACGATCGTCATGGTCACCCACTCGCAACGCGATGCCGCCTTTGCACACCGGATCGTCAATTTATTCGATGGCCAGATTGTGACCGAAGAGGTAGCTAAACAACAGCACGCGCTCTAAGTATGGAATGGTTTCGGATCATCGTAATGGTATCTGCTTTCGTTGGCAGTTTACACCAGGTCATGGTCGCTCAAAAGAGATGGTCGCTCGACCAATGCATCAACTTCGCCTGGGATAAAAATTTTTCGGTCCATACGCAGGAATTAGGTGTCAGGATACGCAAGGCAGATTTAATGCAGGCTGGTAATGATCTTTTGCCGTCACTAAGTTTTCAGTCATCATTCAACCAGAACTATGGCAGGAGCATCGATCCCACCACAAACACCTACATCGATGTTCAGTTTTTTAACAATGGTTATGGGGTCTCATCTTCTGTTGATATCTTCAACGGCTTCATGAAACTGAACACCATCGAAATGCAGCGGCTGAATTATGAAGCGGAGAAGAACAGGTTGCAGCAGGTTCGGAATGAGGTAGCGTTCCTTGTCATCAACAGCTATTTTGATGTTCTGCTGCAACTGGGATTGTCGGCCATAGCATGGGAGAATTATCAGCTTTCAAGCAAACAGCTCGATTACACCACGAAATTTGTTGAATTGGGCCGGAAACCAGGCACTGATCTGCTTGAAACTGAGGCAAACCTTGCGGCCGACAGCTTTCTGCTCGTTCAGTCGTATCATTTGTTGGAACAGGCCACCCTTGGGTTGAAGTATCAGATGAACTATCCCCTGAGTGACAGTTTGGTGGTGGATACGCTGGTACCGTCGATTTTTTCAGGAACTATGGACACGCTGTCGATGGATGAACTGTTTCGTGCAGCTTCCTTAGCCTTGCCTGATCTGACCTATGCAAGGAATCAGCTTCAGGCCGCCAAAAAAGCCGTACAGATCAGCAAAGGGGCCTTCTCGCCAAGTATCGGGTTTTATGCCGGCTGGAGTTCATTATACACGGAAACCGATCGCGACAACAGCAACCAGATCATTCCGTTCTCCGACCAGATGTCGAACAACTCCAACGAGTACCTCAGCCTTGGGATCGAAATTCCCCTGTTCTCAAAATTCACCAAATACACCTCCTTGAGCAAATCGAAACTTAAATACCAGCAGGCCAAGATCCAGTATGAGGATGTTTCATACAAACTCCAAATTGGTGTAGAAAAATCGCTCACCGACTGGCGGTCGGCCAGGGCCGAATATGAATCCTCTCTCAGCCAGTTGGCCAAAAGCAGAAAGGCTTATGATGCCGCTGAGAAAAAGCTGGACAAGGGACTCATCAATATCATCGAATTCTACATCCAGAAAAACAAGTGGATCAAGGCAAAGACCGAAGTGTTGCGCACCGGACTGCAGGTGTTGCTAAAAGAACGGTACATCCGGTTTCTGCTCACCGGATCCTTGCTGGGAAGCAATTAACAATGGACAATGGACAATTGAAAATTGAAACGTGAATCACTATACCCTAATTCCCAATGCCTAATGCCTATTGCCTGATTTCGAATTTTGACTTTTAAACAACCCACATCATCATGGAATCCCAATTATCCCCCGGCATGGACCGGGTCATCACGGAGAAGCGATGGATTAAAAAGAAATACTGGAAATACATTGCCGGAGGGGTAATCATCCTTGCGGTCATCCTCTTTTTTATTTTCAGAGACTGGACCAGTACCGTCAGGGTGGAAAAGGAACGGATCACCATTGCCACCGTGCTTCATGGTGTTTTTAACGATTACATCACCAACGACGGCACAGCCGCTCCCATCTCAACGGTTTACCTTGATGCCTATGAGGGGGGAAAGGTGGAAGAGATCATTCTCGAGGAGGGCAGCATGCTGAAGAAGGGTGATATCATTATCAAACTTAGCAACAACGACTTGAACCTGAACATTCTCAACAGCGAGGCGCAGCTTGCTGAGAAGTCCAACTTTCTGCGGGAGGTCCGGATCAGGATGGAACAGGAAAAACATTCGCTCGAGCGGGAGATGTTGAATGCAAAGTTCGACCTCATCGCGAAAAAGAGAACCTGGGAACAGAACAAGGAGCTTTACAAAGACGAGCTGATTTCACATGATGAATTCATCAGGTCGGAGGAAGCATACCTGTTAGCCGATAAAACTCTTGAACTTGTGGTGCTGCGCCAGAAGCAGGACAACGAATTCAGGAACCTCCAGATTGAACAGATCACCGAAAACCTGAAAAACATGCAGATGAACCTCGCGTTGGTCAAACAGCAACAGGAATACCTGAATGTAAAATCGCCTGTCGACGGCCAGCTTGGCAGCCTGATGGTGGAGATCGGGCAATCGATCAGCCGCGGATTCCGGATCGGGCAGGTCAACATCCTGACCTCCTACAAGATCGAAGCCGACGTTGACGAACACTACATCGACCGGATCAGGCCCGGGTTGACGGGATATATCGAGCGGCCGAACGACACCCTTCAGCTTGAGATAAAAAAGGTTTATCCTGAAGTGCGTAACGGGCGGTTCAAAATTGACCTGGTGTTTACGGGCAAGCTCCCTGAAAACATACGTATTGGTCAGTCGTACTTCATCAAACTGCAGTTGGGCCAGCCCACTGAAGCCATCCAGATCCCGCAGGGAAGCTTTTACCAGGCGACGGGGGGGCAATGGATATTCGTACTGGACAAGAGCGGCCGGTACGCCACTAAGAGAAACATCAAAATAGGACGTAAAAACCCGCAATATTATGAAGTCATGGATGGTCTCGCGCCCGGAGAGCAAGTCATCGTTTCCGATTACGCCATGTTTGGCGACAACGATAAAGTGGAATTGGAATAATCAGCCTAAATAGTGTGCAATCATGATAAAAAATATTTTTCGCATCATTTTCCGCAACATTTCGCGACAAAAAGGATTCACCATCATCAACATTACGGGGCTGGCCGTCGGCCTGGCAGCTTCACTGCTTATTCTCATGTGGGTGATGGACGAACTGAGCTATGAGTCATTCAATGAAAATGCCGGTCAGATTTACATGGTACACCAGGATCAGTACTATACCGGGAAGCGTTTTCGGGTAGCAGTAACACCCCATCCCTGCGCACCGGTTTGGAAAGAGCGGATCCCGGAGATCAGGGAAACAGCCCGGCTGGTAATGCTTCCCAAAATGCTGTTCCGCATCGGTGATAAAGTATTTTTTGAACAGAACGTGAAGGCTGCCGACTCCGGTATCCTGAAGATCTTTACCCTTCCGCTGGTATCAGGCAATCTGCAGAATGCCATGCGTGACCCTCATTCGATCATTCTGTCGGAAACGCTTTCGGAGAAATATTTTGGCAACGGCAACCCGGTCGGTAAGGTTATCACCATTGAAAATAAGTATCCGTTCACGGTAAGCGCCGTCATGAAGGATCTCCCGAAAAATTCCGCTTTCAGCACCGTTAATGCTTCATATTTTGGAATGGATGCCATTATCCCCTATTCATTTCTGAAGGAGATCGGTATGGTGGACGATTCATGGGGAAACAACAGCATTCTCACCTATGCAATGCTGGAACGTGACGCAGACCTCCCATCGGTCAACAAAAAACTGACAGCTATTGTCCAAGAACATAATCCGGAGAGCAAGACACAGTTCTTCCTCTCTCCCTGGATGGATTTCCGCCTTCATACCACCTTCGGATTCGAAGCCGGTAAAGGGGCCATCGTCAGGGTTTACATATTTGTTGCCATCGCCATCTTCATACTGCTCATCGCCTGCATTAATTTTATCAACCTGGCAATTGCCAAAGCTGCAACCCGGGGAAAGGAGATCGGAATAAAAAAAGTTGCCGGCGCCGGCCGGTTGACGATGATCATCCAGTTTATGACTGAATCGGCTATGCTGGTATTCATCGCCCTGATTGGAGCACTCATTCTGGTTGGCCTGTTGTTAGGCGTGTTCAATTCGATATCAGGGAAGAACTTTACGGTAGCCGACATCTTCCAGGTAAAATTCATTGCCGGTTTTATCATCACCGGGCTTGCGACTGCGATCCTGGCAGGTATCTATCCGGCGTTTTATTTGTCGTCGCTTAAGCCGGTCACCGTACTCAAAGGTGAAACGGTATCGGGAAAACGTAATGGACGATTAAGACAGGTACTTGTTGTAGTTCAGTTCGCGCTCTCCATATTTATTGCGCTGGGGGCCATTTTCATGTACCTGCAGTTAAAGTTCATGCAGGAAAAGGATCTGGGATTTGATAAGGAAAACGTCATCTGCATACCCCTGACCCAAAATATCAGGGCTAAGTACTATTCCTTGAAGAAAGAGTTATTAAAGGAGCCCATGATCCTTGGTGTTACAGCCGCTAATCACAACCCCACCATGATCGGCAGCAATGGCGGCGGGGCTTCCTGGAAAGGAAAGGACCCCAGGCAGGAGGTGCTGATCGGACAGAATGTAATCGATTATGATTATTTAAGCACGATGAAGATTAAGCTGGTAGCCGGGCGTGACTTTTCGCGCGACCACCCAGCCGACATGGGTGATACAACAGGGAATTTCCTGGTAAATGAAGAGGTGGTCAAGCTGATGGGCGGGGGCGATGTGGTAGGGCAAAGCTTCAGTTTTATGGGCCAGAAAGGTATTATTGTGGGGGTGATGAAAAACTTTCATTACAGCGGAGCACAGGAACCCATTGAGCCTATGGCTTTTGCGGTCAGCGACAGCAGAGCCTTCTCCAACATAGTGGTAAGGTTGGCGCCCGGAAATCTTCCGGCTAGCCTGAAAACCGTGGAGAAGGTATGGAAAGGGGTTATTACCGACTTCCCACTTGAATACAGCTTCATCGACCAGGATTATAACAACCTCTACAGGACGGAAATGCGGATGGGTCTTCTGCTGAAGTATTTTACCATGGTGGCCGTGATCATCGCCTGTCTGGGGCTTTATGGTCTGTCGACCTACGCAGCGGGCCGGAGAACCCGTGAGATCGGGGTGCGAAAGGTGATGGGAGCCGACACCATCTCGGTGATTTTCGCCTTATCGAAAGAATTTCTTGTACTGGTGATCATTGCCATAGCTATTGCGTTTCCATTCGGCTGGTATGCCGTTCATAAAATGTTGCTTGAGTTTGCTTACCGTATCAATATAAACTGGCTGGTCTTCGGCGCCATCGGACTGGGTGCGCTGGCCGTTGCCCTCATTACCGTGAGTTTTCAGGCATACAAGGCTTCCTGTGTAAATCCTGCAATTGCACTAAAAACAGAGTGAAATACAATAATCCGATGCCATCCTGCGAAACATCAGGAAAAATGCTGAGAACAATTAATCTGATCCCATGAAACTTTTAAATTGTGCAACGATAATCACACTCACGATCCTGCTCCTGTCGTGTCAGGGCAACCGATTGGAAAACGATGAGGATAAACTCTCGGCTGAAATACTCCTGCAGGAAAAAGAGGAGGCAGAACGCATTGAACGTGAAAACAGGCTGGCCGATTCACTGAAAAAGCTCCCCCCCGGGTTCCGGTTCAGAGAAGATCGTTCGGTTGATCCCTCCCACCCACCGGTGATCATTGACATTGCCGGAAGCCTTGAAAATACAAGAGATTTCGCACTTTCGGACGTGGCTTCCAAAATCACCTATATCCGGATGGAAAAGCTCCCCGATACCTCCTTCGCCACAGTAATGAGGTTCAAATATTACCTGATGGATTCGAATATCGTGGCGGTTAATCCCTCGGGAATCATCCTCTTTTCTCGAAACGGGAAATACAAGTGTACTGTGGTGAAGAATGAAACCACCGGTATTGAAGTAAGCGCCAACCGAATGACGGTTATGGGCAACAATACCTTTGTAGGCGGCGGCACCACCATTTGGTCGGCCGGTAACAACCTGTTCTACAAATACCGGAATTCGCTCACGGGTCAGTCGTATATCATGGAATATGATTGTTCACAACCTCCGGTGAGTCTTTCCATGGGATTTGACCCGGAAAAGCCTGACAAGATCAGGGGGATGGGCCGGATTGCCATCGATCTCAACCACGGGAAAAGAGTGGCTCCTCAAAAAGGTAATGTCAACGGCATGTGGTGCGCAGGAACTGACTTTATGTACCAGCAGCTGAGTTCCATGATGCTTGATCGAAACACCTATGTCCAGCAATTGTCCAGTCCATTCGATATGAACGGCAAATACGCCCTGGGGATCTTCGGTCAACAGGGTGATACCCTGGCGACTTTTACCCAGTTTGAAAAGGTGGACCGCTTTTCAAAAACGGTCATGCGGGGTATGGATCAAGGCGTTCAGTATGAAAATAAAGGAAGGTATTACATACGTAATGCATTTAACGACACCGTTTTCCTGGTGTTACCTCCCAACCGACTGTTACCGGTTTATGTACTGAGACTTGGCAAATACAAGCTGCTGAAAAAAGAAGGAGTGGATCCTGATTTCAACCTGAGTGGCAAAATAATCCCTGAAACCTGGGCCGATACCAGAAATTTCATATTTCTGACTTTCTCTAAAGACAGTTACAACTGTCCGAATACCCGAGAAAGCAAGCAACTGAAACAATACTATGCGCTCTTCTCCAAATCGACCCGTAAGCTCTGCCTTGTGAAGGGCGATCCGTATAACTATGACCCTGATATTCTGAAAAATAATCTGGATGGCGGAGTGTCTGTATGGCCATCCTCCTGGATGGTGGGCAACCATGGCGAGATACTGATCTCATTGAAGGGAAAAGAGCTGAAAGAACACGTAAAATCTGCCGCGTTCAGCGCCTCAACTGCCCCGGCGGCAAAAAAGAATGAGTTGCTTAAATTAATCCAATCATTACGCGATGATGAAGACATCCTGATGGTTGTCGAATAATTACAAAGCCAATGATCAATCCATTTAGAATTGTTTTTCGCAACCTCATACGTAAACCGGTTTACTCCTTGATCACCCTGTTGGGGTTTACCCTCGGTGTGATGGCCAGTTTATTGATCTACCTGTGGGTGCTGAATGAATTGAGCTATGAAAAGTTCCATCCCGGTCATGACCGGATTTACCGGGTACTCACGCTTGCCAAAGAGGGCGATGAGGTGGTGAAATCGGCCGGGTGCTACCGACCGGTTGCGAAAACCCTGAAGATGACCTACCCGCAAATCGAAAGCGCCACCTACCTCAGTTTCGATTCAGAGGACTCCCCCCTGAAAAGGGAGCAGGGTGACGAAAAGATCGAGGCACGCTGTATGAGTACCAATGAGGATTTCTTTGCCATTTTCAGCGGATTTACTTTCCTTGAGGGCACACCGGAAACCGCATTTTCAAAACCATCAAACACTGTGCTTTCGGAGGAGGTCGCCCGAAAATTGTTCGGCAAGGAGCCGGCTTTAGGCAAAATTGTCGTCAGTGACAAGTATGATAAGAACATTTATATCGTAAGCGGAGTTGTTCGGATACCAAAGCAAAGCCACCTCGATTTCGGGTTTGTTGTTTCAGGGAAATGCAACAGGTACGCTTATTTGGAGGACAGCTGGGGCGATAAAGCTCATGTGCGTGTTTACATCAAACTTGTACAGAATGCTTTGATCGACGACAAGTTTCTGAATTCCATTGCCAACCACCTTGGCCGGTTCACCAGGCTGAAGGATAAACTTGTATTTCAACCGCTGACTGATATCCATCTGCACACCGATTACCAGACATACCTCTATGATAAAAACATCAGCAACTCCAAGTATGTATGGATCTTCTCCGGGTTGGCCCTGTTGATCATTCTCATGGCGGCACTGAATTTTTCGGTGTTGTCGGTGGCGCGGTCATCGGAGCGGTCAACAGAAATAGGTATCAAAAAAGTGTGTGGCGCCGAACGATCCGGTATTATCCTTCAGTTTATGGGCGAAGCGGTTGTACAAACCACGGCCGCCACGCTGATAGCCCTCTTTCTGATCTGTTTGATCCTGCCCTGGTTCAATGCATTTACCGGGCAATCCCTCACCATGAATTATTCTTTCGGGCTGATGATCAGTATTCTGCTGTTAACGGTTTTAGTGGGGATTGTTGCAGGTATTTATCCCTCCTTGTACCTGTCCTCCTTAAAAACCACCAGAATCTTCCGGGGCGGGAGCCAAACCGGGTCGAAGAGCAATTTTACGAGGCTACTGGTGGTGATACAGTTTAGCATCGCTGCCTTCTTCATCATTGTCACATCGTTCTTTATCAAGCAGCTAAATTATATCCAGGGAAAAGATCTGGGTTTCGACCGGAAAAATATCGTGGTCATTCCAACAGGTCTTTGGTATGAGAACAGATCTTTTAAAGATGAGTTGCTGAAGAATACCAACATCCTGGGGGTAACTGCAACCGCCAATGCTCCCATTGACTTCAACTGGCAGGTGAGGCTTGCTATCGACCATGCCGGCCGTTCCGACAGCATCAGGGCCGCCATGATTTGGGCGGATGAGGACTTTGCTAAAACCTATAAATTGGAAATTGTAAAGGGACAATTCCTCCGGATGGATTTCGATGGATTCTGGAAAGCCCTGGAAGCTGATACCGGCCGAAAACCTTTTGGAGAGGAGCGTTTTTCCTTACCTGCTGTCATCAATGAAGCAGCTGAAAAGGCCTTCAGGTATAAGAATCCTATCGGAGAGCGAATCGGGAACTATGTCATAGTCGGGGTAGTAAAGGACTTTCATTTCCGTCCGCTTCATTATCCAATCGGTCCGTTGATCATGACCTACGATCCGCAGAACATCATGACAATGAATGTGCGCATATCAGACAATAACCGGGCAGAGACCTTGAAATACATTCGCGATGTTTACCGGAAACACCGGCATTCGAGAGGATTTTCCTACAGTTACTTCGACGACCTGCTGGCCCGGAAATACCAGGATGAGGTGAGGCTTCGCAACCTGACCCTGATCTTTTCGGCCCTGGCCATTATCATCGCCATGCTTGGCATCCTGGGTATGGCAGTATTTTCCTGCACCCGCCGCACCAAAGAAATCGGGATCCGCAAAGCCAATGGTGCCTCCATATCCGAAATCCTGTTCATGCTGAACAAAGAGTTCCTGAAATGGGTGGTGGTGGCTTTTTTGATCGCCATACCGGTAGCCTGGTATGCCATGTACCAGTGGATCGGAAATTTTGCTTACCGGACCGGACTCAGTTGGTGGGTATTTCTGCTGGCAGCCTGTCTGACCCTGTTCACAGCCCTGATTGCTGTAAACTGGCATGCCTTCAGTGTGGCCCGAAGAAATCCTGTTGAGGCGCTGCGAGATGAATAAATGATTCCATAACCATCGCTGCTATGTTTAAACATATTATAAAAATCACACTGCGGAATTACAGGAAGAACCTGTTGTTTACCCTGATCATTGTATTCGGACTGGCCATCAGCATGGCCACCATTCTGGTCATTACTCGCTATGTCATCCATGAATACAGCATGGATAAATTCCATAGAGCGTATAATAATATTTTCCTTCTCATGAATATTGCCTCCGATGGCAACAGCTCAACAGTAAAACAGGACTGGGCTGAGAAAATCAGATCCAGCTATCCTGAAGTCAAAGAGGTCTGCCGCATTGACCGCATCGAGTTCAATGTGATCCAATCATCTGGTCCCATAAGACTAAAACAAATATTATCCACTGACCCCTCCTTTTTCAACATCTTTTCATTTCCTGTTATTCAAGGAGATTCGGCCAATCCATTACCTGATCTGCAATCCATCGTTATCACCGAAAGTACTGCCAGTAAGCTTTTTGGCACTGATGAATCTTTGGGAAAAACAGTTAAAATAAAACTCGATGATAAGGAAGAGCTGTTGACGGTAACCGCCATTACCAAAGATCCTCCTTCAGATTCCAGAATTCAGTTCGAGGCGCTGGTTTCCTTTGAGAATAAATCCTTTCATTACCGCATGATGTCATTCAGCAGCATGAAAAAGGGCATTCACCAGGTAATTTATATGTGCGATATCTACCTGTTAATTCAGCCAAAAGCCAATATTCCCTCGATGGATAACCGGCTGAAAAATGAATCCTACAGAGAAATGAAAGAAGATGGCTTTTTTTCTTACCTGAAATTCCATCCTTATTCAGAGGTTTATTTTGATAAAACACAAACCGACAGCTTTAAACATGGCGATAAAGCCATGCTTTTTGTCTTCAGCTCGCTGGCTTTTCTTCTGATCCTGCTGGCCTGCATCAACTACATTAACCTGACGACTATAAAAGCTTTTTCACGTACCCGGGAGATCGGCTACAAGAAAGTTTCCGGAGCTTCACGCAAAATACTGACCCTGCAGTTCCTTTTTGAATCGGTCGGTCTTTCGGTCATTGCATTTATTTTTGGAATATTCTTATCGAAATATTTGGCCAGCATGTTCAGCAAGCTCGTCAACAGCGGGGTGGATGTCACCTGGTTTTTCGGGTTCCCGCAGCTCCTCTGGGTTTTGCTGTTCATGTTAATCCTCGGACTGATCTCCGGTTATTATCCATCCCTGTATCTCTCCCGGATAAAAACCTCGGAACTGTTCAATAGCCGGAGTATGACCAACAAGCACATTCTACTGCTGCCCAAAAACCTTTTCATCTTCCAGTTTACCATTGCTATCACCCTGATTATCTCCGCCATGGTAATTGAAAAACAACTGAATTTTATCAATACCAAGGATCTCGGATTTGATAAAAACAACATATTACATCTTACTATACCCGGCGAGATCAAACCCTTTGCACTGAAATCGGAATTGATGAATAGTCCGGGCATCTCCAATATCACCCTCTCTTACGGAACTCCTGCAAAACTGGCGGCTACCGATGGAAAATATTGGTTCATCTCAACCGATACTTCCTTTATTCCCACTTTCGGGATCAGGATCCTGAAGGGAAGGAATTTTGCACCGGGGGATAAGAATGTCTGCCTGGTCAACGAAACCCTCATGAAGGAAAACAAATGGGAGGATTTTCGCGGAAAGCGAACCGACAACGGCGAGATCATCGGGGTGGTGCAGGATTTTCATACCAGTTCCCTGTATGAGAAAATCGTTCCGGTTGAGATTGATTTCAATACTTCCTTTCTCTTCGACATGAGTATAAAATTGAATGGCGCCGATACCAAAGGAACGCTTGATTTCATTAAGGCCACATGGAAAAAGATGGCCCCTTACAGCCCGATGGAGTATTATTTTTATGACGACTGGATCGGCAGGCAATATAAAAAAGATGAAGCCTTTGCAAGACTAATTTCTGTGTTCACCTTTATTGCCATATTGATATCCTGCCTGGGATTATTCGGACTGCTTGTATACGTGATCGAACGACGGGCAAAAGAGATCGGCATCCGCAAGATCAATGGAGCCGAAACCCTGGAAATCCTGGTGATGCTCAACAAAGACTTTTTAAAATGGGTAGCTATTGCATTTGTGATTGCCGCTCCCATTGCCTGGCTCCTCCTGTACAAATGGCTCCAGAATTTTGCTTACAAGACAAGGCTCAACGGGTGGTTTTTCCTGCTCGCCGGATTGATCTCAGTGGCCATTGCCCTGCTGACTGTGAGTTGGAAAAGTTGGCTGGCGGCACGACGTAACCCGGCGGAGGTGTTGCGAGAGGAATAGAATCATTCAATACTGAAAATGTGACAGAATCAATATAACTGATACCGAAACTGATAAAAACTTAGTTACAGATGAATGATCTTATGTTCATTTTCAGGATCCTGAAACGGAATCCGCTCTCTTTTTTCGTCAATGTCATTGGACTGAGTGTAGCATTAACCACCGTGATCTTTACCCTCACCTACATCCGGTATGAGTTGAGCTTTGACCGTCATTTCAAAACCAAAGACCGTGTGGTAAGACTATACAGCCGGGTAACCGATAATACAAGCACCCAGGTATATGGTATTTCCCTGCGCAGCGCTTATTCCCAGCTTCCCGAAATGGTACCCGAAGTGGAAGCTGCCGTTCAGTTATATGGTGGCTGGCCGGCATCGGTTCAAACCAAAGAAACCAAAGCAGAGAAAGTCGGGATTTTTTATGCCGACCCTGAATTTTTTAAAGTTTTCGGACTTGGACTCCGCCTTGGTGATGAAAAAACCGCACTGGTTGGGGCCAAAAACGCTGTAATAACATCTTCTGTTGCAGAAAAACTTTTCCATTCTACCAACTGCATTGGGAAATCTGTGGAAGCAGATGGAGAACAAGTGGTGATTACCGGGGTAATGGATGAGATTCCAAAAAACTCGCATCTGAATTTCGGAATCCTGATCTCTATACCAACACTCGATATGAGATGGTTGTCATCAAGCCTCGAATTTCAAACCTATTACCTGCTGAAACCCAATACAGATTTTAAAGCAGCCAGCGAAAAAATTGCAGCTGCCAATAACAGGCTCATGAAAGACTGGGCAAGCAACTGGCATGCAAAAATACAATCGGGGGTGGAACCGCTTACCGACCTGTACCTGTATTCGGTGGCAGGTTCATTTATCCCGATCCATGGCAGTACAAAACAAATCGTGATCGTGGGATTGATTGCGTTGTTTGTCCTGCTTACAGCATTGGTCAGCTATATCAATTTGTTTATCATTCAAGGCGAAAAACGTATTGTCGAAATATCAACCCGTACCATGTTCGGCGCGACCAAAGCCAGTATTGCCAGGCTGTTTTTTTTGGAAACATTGATCGTTTTTCTTTTTTCTGCTGTTTTAGCATTTCTGATTATCTATATAGAAATGCCATACCTGTCAAACCTGTTGCAATCAAAAGTTGACCTTTCCGATCTGCTGTCATTTGGAGGAATTCTTTCTGTTATGATTGTGCTGATGGTACTTATCGTGGTTACATCAGGCTATCCTGTACTTTATCTTTCGAGAATGAAATACGCGTTGGGGTTGAGGGGAAAGATTTCGGGGAGCGGAAACAGCAACTGGTTATCGATCGCATCGGTATTTGTACAGTTCATGGTAGCCTCATTCTTTATTAGTTGCGTTGTTATTATTATAGCGCAATTATCTTTTATGCACCGGGTACCGTTAGGATTCGATAAGTATAATGTTATCACCATCAGCAATTGCAGTACTCCCATCTCAAAAAAGTATGAAAGCATTAAAACAGAATTGTTGAAACTTCCGTTTGTTACTGCCGTTTGCGGAGGAGAACATTTTATGGGCGGGGGATGCAGTGGCCAGGTCATCAGGAATGTAACCGATGCGGAAAATAGCAACAAGGCGATCAACGAATACCGCGAAAAGCCCGGTTTTGGCGAGCTCATGAATTTTAAGTTGATCGATGGTCGGTTTTTTCGACAATCCATGGCCGACAGCCAGGCGGTCGTATTAAACGAATCGGCAGTCAAATTACTCGGTTTAAGTCCAAAAGCCGGACAAACAATTATTTACAGGGACGAACGGGTTGAAATTATTGGTGTGGTGAAGGATTTTTATTATGAGTCCAACCCTGGTGAGGCCATTGAACCTTTAGTCATTGCCAATTGTTTCTGGGGAACCCCGAACATTTACATCCGTAGCAACAGTCCGTTGACAGAAAGCCAATTGAAGCAGATAAAGACAGTTTTTCATTACTTTGATAATAATTACATCTTTAACCACAGTACCTTGGCTGATATCTTTGATGGTATGTATAAGAAAGAAAACCGGCTTGCTCAAATGGTTTTCATCGGAGGAACCGAAGTGGTCATCATCAGCCTGCTCAGTTTACTCGCGCTGACTATTCTTAAAATTTCACGCCGCACGAAGGAGATCGGAATCAGGAAGGTGAATGGAAGCACGGTTTTAGAACTTGTTTCCGGATTGTTAAAGGAGACGATAATTATGGTCGCCGGCGCCATCCTCGTTGCTTCCCTGGCAGGTTACCTGGTAATGGACAGATGGCTTTCGGATTATGCAGCACGCATTCATCTCACACCGGGATATTTTTTGTTAAGCGCCTTGTTCGTTTTCATCATCGCCTTTGTTGCAACGATATGGCAGGCCTGGCGGGCAGCCACAAGCAATCCGGTGGAGGCGCTGAAGTATGAATGAATTCTGATGGTCATCTATCTTCACTTGATTGACCAAGAAACCTAAACCATGAAACTGACGAAAACAGATACCGCAAAATTCCGGAAAATATGCATTGCATTGTCATTGGTGGTTCTTTGCCCGCTGCAGGAGCGCTTGTATTATTATAAAGTGCAAACCGTCAATCCGGGCGGGCAACAAGAGGTAAAAACCTGACAGCGGGAGTGTTCAGATCGCTTTGTCAAAGATTCAATAAACTGGTGTTTATTTAAAGACCAGGGGACGGACCCATGCACCTTGGCTCGTTCCGGGAATCGGCAGACCTGTGCTTATGATCCGTTTATCGCACCTGGTGAGCATTACATCATTTTTTTGTGTATCCGATCAGATAGGCCGGTAACCATCTCGCCGGGTTCTTCTCCGGTAAAAACAGCCATGGTTGATGTAAAAGGCCCGGAAGGTAAAACTTTAATGAGAAAAACATTCGGGAAAGAGACCGGAATCAAACCGGCAAACAGATCCAAAGGAAACTGCTTCACTGATCTGACGGTTGAACATCAGAAAAATATGCATCGAAGGAAAATACAGTCCATCAACCTGTAAAAGGACTGTTATGCCATTTTTTCGTGCGTCATTTACGCCGTAATTCAGGATGTAATCTTCTTCAGCAATTACGATTAACGATAAAAAAATTATGATGAAAAAACTATGAAATTAAAAACCATTAACAAATGAAATCAATTGTATATATGAAATACGGACCTCCTGAAGTTCTTCTTCGGAAAGAGGTCGAAAAACCCACTCCCGCGAACCATGAAGTTCTCGTCAGGGTTATAGCTACCAGCGTGACCACCGCCGATTGTATGATGCGCAGGGGCGATACCGCTTTAAGCAGGATATTCCTGGGATTCAGAAAACCGAGGAAAAAATATCAAATCCCCGGAACCGAGTTCTCAGGCGTTGTTGAATCGGTTGGTCAAAAAGTCAGCAAGTTCAAACCCGGCGATGAGGTGTATGGTTTCAGAGGCTTTGGAACCGGTTGCTATGCCTCGTACAAATGCATACATGAAAATGGTTCGCTGGCCCTGAAGCCGCGTAACATGGATTTTCGCGAAGCCGCATCCATCGTTGACGGTGCATCAACGGCGTTGTTTTTCCTGAAAGAAAAGGCAGGTATCCGGAATGGGCAGAAAGTCTTGATAAATGGAGCATCCGGCAGCATCGGAACATTTGCCGTTCAACTGGCAAGCTATTTCGGCGCAGAGGTGACAGGCGTTTGCGGTACCAGGAACATGGAGCTGGTTAAACTGTTGGGAGCCGAAAAAGTCGTGGATTATACCAAATACGATTTTACCGAAACCGTCAATACCTACGATATCATCTTCGACACCGTGGGAAAAAGTAACTTTATCCATTGCAGGAAGGCGCTTAAACCCGGTGGCAAATACATGGTGACGGTTATGACATTTAGGCACGTTCTGCTGTCGTTGCTAACCCGGATCGGGAAGGGTAAGAAGGTGATCTTTTCCATGTCGGTCGACAAGACGGATTCCTTGAATTCTATCCGGACCATGGTTGAAGCCGGAAACCTGGTAACTATTATCGATAAGGAATATTCCCTCGAAGAAATACAGGAGGCCCACACCTATGTTGAAAAAGGTCATAAAACGGGAAGCGTGGTGATTACCGTCAACAATTAACCGGGATATGAAAAAACGTTACAAAAGGCTATTGAAAATTGCAATTTACTTCTTTAAACCTCTTGATTAAATCATAAATTTATGAAAAATCTGATATTCATTATTCTTGTCCTTTTTATCTCGATGGCGATTTTCGGGCAGGTGACAAAAACGACAGATCAGGATTTATTGAATCATTATCCCCTTCCAATAGTGGATAAGCGTGTTGAACTTCTGAGCATCGTCTTTCGCCTGGCGGGGAATTTTGAATACAACGAGGACGCTTACCGGAGCTATGTTTCGGATATTCACAACCACTTCGACAAGTACAAGAATCATCCCCTTATTGTCTTTGCCAAAGAAATGAGCGATAAAAACGGTGTCGGTTTTGATGCCGTGCAGGCGATGGCAATTTACTTGAAACAGCCACCTTTGTTGGATCCGCTGGCTCCATTTTCCTCAAAAATCCCGGAACGAAGATGGGGGCAGGACAATGCCGGTAAATTCGTGGCGCTGTTGAAACAGTTCTACATTGATGCCCGATGCGATGCCTTCTTCGCGGAACACGAAACCCTGTATCAAACCGCGCAGGAAAGAATCATACCGGTTTACAAAGCCCTGGATCTAAACTGGTACTATCAATTTTATGGTACAGTGACGGATGGAAGCCTGAACATCATCGCCGGATTGGGGCTTGGTGGGGGCAATTATGGCCCAAAAGCCGTACTTTTCGATGGTTCCGAAGCCATCTATGCCATCATGGGAACATGGTTGATTGATAGCGCCAATATGCCTGTTTATCCTGTGGATCAATACCTGCTCACCCTTATCCATGAATTCAACCATTCCTGGGTAAATCCCCTGACAAAAAAATATGAAAAGGAATTTGAAGATGGTGGAAAAAAACTCTTCGACCTCATGAAAGAAGGCATGGGGAACCAACATTATAACAGCTGGCAGACCATGATGAATGAGTCGCTGGTAAGGGCCTCGGTGATCCGTTACCTGTTGAAGCACCACCCCGACGGCAAAGCAGCCAAAGACCAACTGATCTCTGACTTCGGCAGGGGATTCTTCTGGATAAAAGGTCTTGTTGAGACCCTGGGTATTTATGAAAAAAACCGGGACAGATATCCGACTCTTGAGCATTACGTCCCGGTTCTGGTTGATTTTTACAACGGGGTTGTTGTCAAAAGTGTTTCGATGTTTGAAATAGCAGAATAAGCATGGATCGGCAATCAACAATCGCATTATCTTCGTAAATAGAATTCAGGTTTGTAACAATCATGAATAGTTTATAATTTTAAGCTCTGAATTCTGTCAATTTCTTCATAAAAAATGTTTTAAATCTACAGGACATGAAAAAAATCCTTAATTATCTGTTGGTCTCGGCCCTTGGAATCCTCTCCCTCACAGGCTGCCAGGAACGTAAACTTTTTAACGACACTGAAAAGCAAGCTATCCGCGATACCATTATCAGTCTTAGCGACGAGGTGCTCGGTTATGCCCAGAACGCCAATACCGAAGGGACTTTTAAATATCTCAGCGAGGATTCAGCTGCAGTTTTTATTTCCGGCGGCATGGCGTATAACCGGGAAGAAATAATATCGAAATTTTCAAAAGAATACAACGCGGTTAAATCCCAGACAATAGAACCTGTCGATACCCGGGTCATCGTATTTTCGCCAACTTCAGCAACCTGGATCTCGGTTTGTAAGCACCACATTGATTTCAAAGACGAGACTACTATGGATCAATTGCTGACCGAAACCTGGATCTGGCAACGCGAAGTCGCGGGCTGGAGGGTGATTCATTATCACGAAACCTACCTGACCCTTCCGGACGCCTGTAAAAAGGCAACTGTCGAAAACGGCGTAAAAGAACTGGCAAAGTCGCTGGAGGGGAAGACCCTCAAACCGGAGGATATGCCCGCGATTCTCACCAACTTTTTAAAGTTATACCCCGAAATTTATGGCTCCACCCTCGCTTTTGCACCGACTGCCGAAAACGGGAACGTTCATCGTGCAGCGCCGTACATCTACCGTTCAGGAAAAGAGTTCAAACAGGTCTCCCTGCCCGAATCGTATGATTATACCGTAAGCGAATGGTATGCGGTGCCGGTCGCAACAAAAAAACCGGTTTGGAGCAATCCCTATTTTGATGATGGTGGCGGACAGGTGGTCATGATCACTTACTCCCTGCCGGTATACGACAAAAACAATAACCTCCTCGGTGTCCTGACTGGTGATTTAGAGGTAAAATAAAAGGTGAAGCAGATTAGATCTTCACGATCTTGTTGGTGACAACCTTGTTGTCGAAAGTGAACCGGAGATAATAGATCCCGGGGTTCAGATCTTTTGTCTGGCTGTTGATTTCACCGGTATGCAAGCCTTCTGCCTGGCTCTGGGTTTTCAAAAGCTTCGCTGAGATTTTTCCGGTAATGTCGAATAAATCGATCGATACCGACATGTCTTTCCTCAGATAGTAATTATAGGTCAACTTTTCATTGAACGGATTCGGGTAGAGAATAACCGAAACATCCGATTGATCGGGCTTTTGCGTTGGGTCCAGTCCGGCGATCACTTCGGTTTCAACATGCTGGTTGACATTCATTGTGGCCTTACGGGTTGTTACCGGTGCTTGTCCGCCGATCTGGTAGTTAACAATGCTCAGGGTCAGCACAGGATAACGGTACCCGGCCGCGTACCAGAGATATCTTTCGGAATGAACTTCGGTTGAACCGCACATGTACCGTTCCATTCCATTCCGGGCAACTTTAATCCGGAGGGTATTTTTAAGTACCCTGTCGGGAAGAATCAAGGTTCCGAAAGCGTCGCCATCCACGGTATATTCACCGGAATAATCGATACGCGTGGTTTCTTTAAAGGTGGAATAAGCGCTATAGGTATCGCCAATGTGGGAACCATACGTAAACGGGTAGTTCATTTTCCGGATCGGATCGGTATAAACAAGGGCGATCTCATTATCATTGCTTATCATCCCAACCTCTTCAAATCCGTTCTCATCGGCATTGTAGAAATATTCATATCCACCCTCATTGAGTACCAGATTATAAGCGCCCACACCGTTAAGAGCCTTGACCGGAACGGTACTCATCTGGCCTGCCGGCTTGGTTTCTGTACTCTGAAGTTTGGAAAAATCCCATATCAGATTTGCTCCCGAAGCGCCGGGTTCCATAAACTGGGTTTCCTGAACGGAGGCAGTCTCACCCGGAATCAATCCGTTATTTTTCTGATTCAGTGATATCTGTGCAAATAAACTCACCGCTGTTACTACTAAAATTGAGATCAGGAATATCTTTTTCATGGCTATATTTTTTACAAATATAAAGAAAAAAAATGGCTGGAGTTCCTTTAACGAAGATTTAACAGTAGGGATCCGGCATCAGAACCGGAGGAGATTTAAATTTCGAAAAAACGATTATTTTTACATCCGGTTTGAATTCAATGGATTTTCACCTGATAACCATAGAAATGTGTTGATTCATATCAACAGGTAAAGAAATTATCAACATAAATCTGTTCATAAAAGTTTAAATGATGAAATATATCGGAGCACATGTAAGCGCCTCAGGCGGAGTCGAAAACGCACCGTTGAATGCCCATGAAATCGGGGCAAAAGCTTTTGCCCTGTTCACCAAAAACCAGCGACAGTGGAAATCAGCGCCCCTCACGAATAACTCAATCCGAAACTTCAGGGAAAACTGTGATAAGCACGGGTACAAATCTTTTCAGATTTTGCCCCACGACAGTTACCTGATCAACCTGGGACACCCGGAAGCCGATGGGCTGGCCAAGTCGCGGGAAGCTTTTATCGACGAGATGTCGCGCTGTGAACAGCTTGGGCTCGACCGGCTGAATTTCCATCCCGGCGGATCACTCGGAAAGATTTCGGATGAGGAGTGCTTAGAGCGGATTGCCGAATCGGTTAACATCGCCCTTGATAAAACCAGGGGGGTGACTGCCGTTCTTGAAAATACGGCGGGCCAGGGAAGTAATCTGGGTTATAAATTCGAACACCTGAGATACATTATCGACCGCGTGGAGGATAAATCACGCGTCGGCGTGTGTATCGATACCTGTCACTCTTTTGCAGCCGGTTATGACCTTTCAACACCCGATGGATTTACTGCAACTTTCCGGGAGTTTGACCGGATCATCGGTTTTCAATATCTGAAAGGGATGCACCTGAATGATGCCAAAAAAGGGCTTAACAGCCGGGTCGACCGCCACGACAGCCTTGGAAAGGGAACTCTCGGGATGGAGGTTTTTAAACTCCTCATGCATGATCCCCGGTTTGATGATATGCCCCTGATTCTCGAGACACCCGATGAATCAATTTGGAAGGAAGAGATAAAACTGCTGTACAGCTTTTGATGGCTCTTCAACACATCCCGGAAGCGCTACCTTACGGTTTTTGTCTTAATTTCTCCAGCAGCGCCTGAGATAGATCCCAAAGCTTTTTTCCGTTCCCGGGATTGGAAGCTTTTTCATCGATTTCTTTCCTGCTCATAAGAAAGAAATAGTCATAGGGTTTTCCTTTCTGATCGGGTGAAGCGGCCAGGTAAACAACCGGAATGGCAGCCCTGGCAGGCGATCGGAAAAAGATAGAAAATACCAGTTTGAGCAAAGGCTGAAAAATTAAAGGCGCCTCCCTTGCGATATTGGAATTCACCGGGCCCGGACAAAGGGCAAAAACCGAGCCGCGAACCGCTTCATCAGCATTAATTCTCCTGGATAACTCGACAGAGAAGGTCGTAAGCAACAGCTTGTAATACCCGTAAAGTTCGATGGACTTTCCGATGGAATAATCGCGATAGATCCCGAATCCATCCCAGTCGAACTTATCAGGATTACGGTGGCTTTCGGAAGAGACCAGGACAATGCGCGAAGGCTCGGGTTTACAAGCGAAACAACCGTATTCGATCAAAAGGTTTATAAAAACAAACTTTGAGAAATAGTTGACCATGAACATCTCTTCGAGACCCTGCGGGGTTTTTCTGCTTTTTTTAGGCACAATTCCCGCATTGCTGATGTAAATGTCGATCGGGCCGGCCTCATCGCGAATCTGTCGGGCCAGCTTTTCAATGCTTTCCATATCCGAGAAATCGACCGGAAGCATTGTTACCCTTGGATTTCCGGATAGTTTTTTGATCAGCTCCCCCTTCCCCGGGATCCCGCTGCGACAGGCCATTACCAGGCGGGCTCCGCGACGGGCAACATCAAGCGCCACCGCAAAGCCCAGTCCCGAGCTGGATCCGTCAACCAGAACAGTTTTTCCATCGAGCCGATCCTCCGGTTTCAGGGTTCCCGCGGGTGGAAGTTTCCTGAACAGGTCGCGGATTCCTGTTAAGGTTGCAGTAAAAGGGTTGTTGTATTTCTTTGTTTTATGGTCGTTGATGTTTGTCATACAGTTTGGCTATATAGTCCTGGTAGCGTTTCGTGTGCAGGTCAATGTCCCCCTGAGTCAGATTGAAATCAGCGAGCGAATAATGGTGGGTTCCGTATTTTCGGTGTGGATGGCTTACCTCATGTTCCTGAAATCGCTGGATCAGGTCGGGGGTCAGACCTCCGTCCAACTTATAAATCTTTGACATCTCTTCCAACGAACTGGAAATCAAATCATGGTACCAGAGGTCGGTGAATTTATTTCCATTTCCATCCTTTAACCGGTAATCCAGCGCTTTATCAAGCATATACCCTATTTTCCGCACCCAATGCCTTGCTATCTGTCCGGGATCAACCTTCTCACAAAACATCAGCGAGTTGTAGGTAAGCATGCTTAAATACGAGGGAACGGATTCGTAGATGGTCCGGTGGGGCCAGATAAAGTGAACCGCTCCGAAATGCTTTTCAATCAAATCGGGAAACTCAAGATGATGGGGGGTTTTCAGCACCCACCTTTTTGCCGGATGGATCCACTGTAAAAATTTCATGATCTTCGCCGCATAGGCATAGGCATCCGACTGATCCGATCGCTCTAGCCAGGAAGCGTAAGTGGGCACCGGCATCATCGCTTCGGGTGTGGTGCTCATAAAGCTAAGGTCAAGCATCAGGATGTCTTCTTCCGGTTGCAGGGCGTCGATGGGATGAACCGCGAAGAAACCGGGCGAAATCAGCCGTACCGCCCTGACTGATAAATTGGCCATTTTAATGCGGCGGTCACCGGGCTTTGGGTACACGGTGGATGGACTGTGTTGCCGGGCTCCGGAAAAGACCGGGGTTAAAAATTGATCCTGGTACAAATTCAGATCGAGTGGCATGGGATTGATAACTTCCCAGCTAGGAATAACCCGGTGATCGGGATCGGCTGCGAGTAGCCGCTGCAATTTAGTGGTTCCGGTCCGTTGCAACCCTACAATGATCCATGCGGGATAGAGCGGCTGTTCAAGGATTTGCGGATATTTTTTAAAGTAATAGGCAGCCCTGAGCCTGATGCTGAGCAGACTGACATAGCGCTGGCGTGTAATAAACCTTCCGACCGGATGAAGGTTGGCTTCATGGTTTATCGACCAAAGTAACCGGTCGAGGGGTTCATCATTAAAATCGGGGCCGAAATCCGACAATCCCGTTGTTTTTTTCGCAGTCCGGATCAAATCATCCTTATCAAGTTTCAGTTTTGTTCTCAGCGGATAAGTGGCTTTCCATCCCGCGTTTAAAAACCTGAACCAGAAAGGATTCTTTCGGAAATTTTCTTTAAGCAAGTCAACGTTGTACATCATTAAGAATCAAGAGTATCAATATAATCAGTAGGTAATATCGACAATTCAGAATTTCGAAATTCACCGGGGAGTTTTAACTATTTCGCAGAAAGGTTCCACCGGATTTTCGCCGGGGTGCAAGCGATACCAGCGCCAGAGCATGGTCCCTTCCCTGTGTCCGCAGGTACTGATCCAGTTGGGATGACCCGGATCGTTATGTGCCACAATTACACGCACCGATCCGTCGGGGTTCTGATGGGCGGTCGCCTTATTAATACAGATGGTGAAATACCGGTAGTCGAGCGATTCCATCCAATAATTGTTCAATTGGAAATTCCAGGAATCGCATTGCGGAGGCTTCACGGTAATTACCAGCGACTCATCGTCATTCAGCTTCCAATGGCTGTGATAGTAAAAAATATCGGGATCGCCTCCGGCTGCATCCGAAACTGCAGGGTCAAACAAGGGCAGTTTATTGGTATGCTTTTGAAATCCGTTCGCCCATTTGGCAAAAAGCAGCGACGCGCCTGCAACAAACATCGAGGCTGTTTGTAAGCCTTTGTCAATTGCGGCAGGCGTGATGGGATCGGGATATGTTCTTCCGTCGAGGTTTTCAATATGGATTTCGGCCGGTACTTCTTCAAAACGATTCAAAAAGGTCTGCCTTACAATCAACAGAGAGGTACTTTCATCCGTCTTCAACCAGTTTTTCCCCCGGGGCTCAGGGCTCAGGATAATCTCAAACGAGCCATCCGGTTCCGTCACCAGATCTTTGCCCTCAAGAGATCCGCAGGGGGCCAGCCCGCCGGTGGTTCCATAATTCCCGTTGCGGGTAAAGAAACCGATATAGTCAACGGTATTTCTTTTGCCTTTAATCCTGTAACAATATTTTCCGGAGATCTGGGCATTAAAGTAGTGGTTATCGGGATTATCGGCGCCAAGTTTTATTGTTTCATGGGCAGTTCGACACAGTACCGGGAATGCCGGGTCCCCGTATTCGACAAAAGCTTCCAGTCCACCCCGGGTCAACCGGGTCAGATATCTCAAACCTTCAGCCTGATTAAAAGGATCGCTGGGGACTCCCGGAAACATCAGAGAAGCACCGGCGCTTTTCAGATTATCACAGAACGCTTCCCAGGCTTTCCCCGAAACAACCCGCTGGTCGTGTATATCGGCCTCCGTTTTACCCGAAAGCGCCAGTCGGGCGCTTCGGAAAAATTTCAGGATTCGTAAAAAGAAAAAAAGCAAATGCTTCATAATTCAGCGAATTACGTAATATTACGCGCAAAATCCCTGCTATTCCGGGCATCAAAGATAAAAAAATCATGCATGAACTCCTGAAAAGATATGGAGAATGGGCCCTGGTAGCCGGAGCCGCAGAGGGGATCGGGGAAGCGTTTACCATTCAACTTTTCCGGGCAGGTTTCAGTTTAATCCTGGTCGATATCAATGCACGGGTGCTCAAGAACCTGGCAGAAAAACTGGAACCGGGATTCGCAATGATACCGCAACAACAGCCGGAAGCGGGAAAGGAAGCAGGAATTGTATCGTCCGGAAAAATATCCGGTGAAGACCGGGCAACCGGGCCGGACCAGCTTAGGGGATCTGTGGATTCACGAATTAAAATCCTGTGCCTTGATCTCGCATCGACCGACGCAGCATCGGTTTGTATGGCAGCAATCCGTTCGGTACAGTGCCGGTTTCTGGTTTATGTGGCAGCTTTCAGTAAGGTGACTGCTTTTACCGACCTTGCCCCGGCAGATGTCGACCGGTTTATTGATACAAACAACCGGACTTTAATCCACCTGGTGCACCAGTTTGCAAACGATCAACAAAACGGAATCCGGAGCGGTATCCTGCTGATCAGCTCTCTGGCCGGATTGATCGGTCCCCCGCTGGTCGCAACGTACGCAGCCACGAAGGGGTTCATCATCCTGCTGGCCGAATCGCTGCACCACGAAATGAAACAAAAAGGCATCGATGTAACAGCATGTTGCGCAGGAGTCACCGAAACCCCGATGTTTTTATCGACCCGGCCAAAGTATGGATTGTTCAAACCCCAGATTCAAAAACCGGAAACCGTGGCTGCCTTTGCGTTGAAAATGGTCGGCAGAAAAGCAGTCTGTATTTCCGGTCGCAGTAATCGGGCTGCCTATTTCCTGCTCACCCGGATCCTGCCCCGTAAGATTTCCGAAAAGCTTGTTGCCCGCAATATAACCGCGCTATACAAGTAAGTATTCCGAGACATTTATCAAATATTTATCCTTGTTTATGTTTCCCCATAATAACTTTTTGCCCTCTTCCCTTCATTCCCTTTATAAAACGAATTGATTTCCGATAAATATTTGTTATATTTACCTGACTTTTCACCCCTTATTCATTCACCTTAATATCATCCAAATCATGAAACCGTTCATTAACCTTTTTTTCACGATGCTCATGTTGGCATCGGCGGGACTTCAGGCTGTCGCCGGAGGCATTCCGCACCAGGGATCCCGATCGGGATACACATTGTACCCACCTCAAAACCTTGCAGGCTCGGCGGTAGAATGCTGCAGCTACCTGTATTGGCAACTTCCGCAGCAACCCGGAGGAACAACGCCTCCCGGACTGGTTGGATATTATATCTACCGCGATGGGATTCAGTATTTCTACATCCCTGATGGAGCAACTGTCACCTATTATGACTACATGGTTGACCCCGGAACTTACACCTATTCGGTGACGGCAAGGTATGACCTGACAGCCTATGGGCAACCGGGACAGTTTGGCGAATCGGCGCCCGCGGTGCCTATCACCATTGCAATCACCTGTTCAATCGTTTTGCCTTTCCAGGAGTATTGGGACCAGGGCACATTTGCTTTTAACGACTGGCAATTCACTCCTACGCAGTCAAATTGGTCTGTTTCGACTTCCCTGGGTAATCCGCTGCCGACTGCCATGTTCTCCGGACTTCCCGTCAACCAGAATTGCTCGAGCAGTATGTTCACACCCTCCCTGCCGGGCTTGCCCTGGAAATGCGGGAAGATGTATCTTGAATTTGATTATAAGCTGGATGATATTGCTGCCAATGCAACCGAACAATTAAGCGCTTTGTACAAAATTGATAACGACTGGATCCAGGTATTCCAGGTAACCAATAATGGTTCCACCGGTTGGATCCACCAAAAGATTGACATCTCGATGGTTAACGGAAAATACTTTCGGGTTGCCTTCAAGGCCGGCGGGGTCAACAGCGCAAACATCTCCGCCTGGTTCGTCGACAATATCGTGGTATCTCATGAATGTGCAGGACCTACAGCATGTGCATACACCCAGTCGGCAAACACCATCATGCTCTCCTGGCAGCCGCCTGCGTGCGATAGTCTGCAATATATTATGGGGTATAATATTTACCGTACGCTCGAACCGAACATCCAGCCGCTCGTGAAACTGAATCCAGCTCCGGTTACCGCTACCTATTATCATGATGTACTGCCAACCTGGTATCCTTCGGGACAGTTCCTCTACCTGATCACCGCGTTACACTACGATCCTTATGAATTTACTTTGCTTTGTGAAGCGCCCTGCGACACGCTGCATGTTGATTATATCACAGGGATTGACAAGCACCTACCGGAGCACATTGCGATATACCCCAACCCCGCTTTTGACATCGTAAGCGTTGATTCTGATTTACCTGTCGAACAGTTTCAGATTTGCGATATCCAGGGCGCAATGGTTCTTTCAGGGAAAGCAGTTCATCAATCACATTTGGTCATACCCATCTGTGAATTAAAAGCCGGGATGTACCTGCTTACCCTTAAGACTTCAGGGGAAACAAGGATTGTTAAGCTGGCTGTTACCGATTGATCAGTAATACCAGGTATTCAATCACGACGATCAAGTCCTTATTTTATAACCAGATTCTATCTTTCCTCTAAGGGAATATAACTTCCGGAAGGTTCAACGGTCTTGTACGCCGGTCGGATGATCCTCCTGCCGCTGATCATCTCTTCAAGCCGATGGGCGCACCATCCGCTGATACGTGATATGGCAAACAGGGGGGTGTACAGTTCCTTGGGTATCTTCAGGCAATCATACACGAAACCGGAATAAAAATCGACATTCGGTGAAATCAATTTATCCTTGGAACCTTTGAATTCATAGAAAATCTCCGGTCCGATCCGTTCGATTGCCTCATAGAGCGCCATTTCGTCTTCCCTCCCCTTTTCCTTTGACAGCAACCGGGCCTTCTCTTTAAGCAGGAGCGCCCTTGGATCGGATACCGTGTACACCGCGTGACCAAAGCCGTAGATTTTACCCGACCGGTCGTGCGCTTCCTTCCGGGTGATCCTCCTCAGGTAATCGGCTACTTCATCGTCGTTGGCCCAGTTCTTCACGTTCGATTTTATATTGTCCATCATTTCGATAACCTGGAGATTGGCGCCTCCGTGTAAGGGCCCTTTTAATGATCCGATTGCAGCAACAATAGCCGAATAGGTGTCGGTACCGCTCGAGCTTACCACCCGCGTTGTAAAGGTTGAATTGTTCCCCCCGCTGTGTTCTGCATGGAGCACCAGACACAGGTCCAGTAGTTCGGCTTCAAGGTCGGTAAATTCATAACCCTTGAGCATATACAGGAAATTTTCGGCAGTCGTCAGTTTTTTATCGGGATAACGGACAGTTAGGGTATCGTAGTAAATCAGATGACGCATCGCATGGTAGGAATATACTGCTATGGTCGGAAATTTGGCGATCAGGCTGATCGATTGCCTCACGATATTGGAAATGGAGGTGTCGTCGGCTTGCTCATCCAGGGTATAGAGCGCCAGGATCGATCGTGCCAGCATATTCATGATATCCTTCCCCTTCATGGTAAGGATCATATCGCGGTTGAAATTCTCGGGCAACGCGCGCATTTCAGCCAGGCCATCGGAAAAAACACTGAGTTCCTCCTTTTTAGGCAACCGACCAAAAAGAAGAAGGAAGACGGTCTCGTCAAATCCCGGTCGACCTGCGTCCTGACACCCGTGTACCAGGTCATTGATATCGATGCCGCGGTAAATCAATTTTCCATCGATCGCCTGAAGAATTCCATCGATTTTTTCGTACCCGACAACGCTTCCCACCCTGGTCAGGCCGACAAGTACTCCGGTATGGTCAGCATTCCTGAGACCTCTTTTCACATCATACTGCTTGAACAGTGACTCATCAATTTTACAGGATTTCTCCGCCATGACGGCCAGCTCCTGAAGGACACTATCTATAATCATAAGATTCTATTTTAGGGTTTGTAAATAATTAAGCGCGCTTCCGGCTTTAAACCACTTGATCTGCAAATCACTGTATGTGTGGTTAAGGCTTATCACATCATGGGTTCCGTCGGTATGCCGGATTATCAGTTTTAAGGGGATTCCGGGTGCAAAATGCTTTAGTCCCTCCAATTCGAAAATATCTTCCTCGCCGATTTTAAAATAATCCTCTGGTTGCGTAAAGGTCAGGGCAAGCATTCCCTGTTTCTTCAGATTTGTTTCGTGGATCCTTGCAAATGATTTCACCAGCACAACCCGGACTCCCAGATACCGGGGCTCCATGGCGGCATGTTCACGCGAGGAGCCCTCTCCGTAATTCTCATCACCGACGATCAGCGAGGGAATCCCGTTCTGCTTATAAAAGCGCGCAGTTTTAGAAACCTCGGCATAATCGCCTGTGACTGTATTTTTCACCAGATTGGCCTGATCATTAAAGAAATTGACCGCGCCCATCAGCAGATTATCTGAAATGCGATCGAGGTGCCCGCGAAACCGCAACCACGGCCCGGCCATGCTGATGTGATCGGTGGTGCATTTCCCTTTTGCCTTGATCAGCAACCTCATACCCTTCAGGTCGTTCCCGTCCCAGGGTTCAAATGGTTCGAGCAACTGCAGCCGTTCACTGCCCGGACTTATTGTTACCGATATGGATGTACCATCGGAAGGAGGAGGCACATAGCCCGGATCATCCACTTCGAATCCTTTTACCGGCAATTTAAAGCCATGGGGTTCGTCGAGTTTTATCTCCTCCCCATTTGCATTGAAAAGCTTATCAGTCAACGGATTAAAAGTGAGTGTGCCGGCCAGGATCATTGCAGTAACAATCTCGGGCGAGGCAATGAAGCTGTGGGTTCCGGCCAACCCGTCGTTTCGCCGGGCAAAGTTGCGGTTAAATGAGTTCAGGATGGAATTTTTCCGCAGGGGATCATCCATCACCCGGGACCATTGGCCAATGCAGGGACCGCAGGCATTTGCCATAATCACACCACCGATACCGGTCAAAAGGTTGAGCAGGCCGTCGCGTTCGCAGGTAAACCTGACCTGCTCTGAACCGGGTGTGATGATGAAATCTGATTTTGTCTTGAGCCCCTTTTCACCTGCCTGTTTCGCGATGGATGCAGCCCGGGCGATATCTTCATAGGATGAATTGGTACAGGATCCGATCAACCCTACCTCGAGTTTTTCAGGAAAGTTGTTCTCCTTCACAAACTTACCAAACTGAGAGATCGGATGGGCTACATCGGGTGAATAGGGACCATTGATATGTGGCTCAATCGCCGACAGATCGATCCGGATCACCTGATCGTAGTATAATTCAGGATGTCCGGGAATTTCAACATCAGGGGTTAACATTCCTGAAAAGCGGTCGGCAAGCACTGCCACGTCTCCACGACCGGTTGCTTTCAAATACTCTGTCATTTCCTGGTCGTATGCAAATAATGAACAGGTTGCCCCCACTTCAGCGCCCATATTGCAGATGGTTCCTTTACCGGTCGCCGAAAGGGTTGATGCCCCCGATCCAAAGTATTCAATTATAAACCCGGTACCCCCCTTCACGGTAAGGATTCCCGAAAGAATAAGAATTACATCCTTGGCCGAAGCCCAGCCGTTCAGCTTACCGGTTAGCTCGACTCCAAGTATCTTAGGCATCTTCAGCTCAAAAGGCATCCCCGACATCACATCGACCGCATCTGCCCCTCCAACGCCGATGGCAACCATTCCCACCCCCCCGGCATTGGGAGTATGTGAATCGGTGCCGATCATCATCCCGCCGGGGAATGCATAATTTTCGAAAACAACCTGATGGATAATCCCGGCTCCCGGCTTCCAGAACCCGATCCCGTACTTTGCCGAAACCGATTCGAGAAACTTGTAAACCTCATCATTCTGCTGCTTCGCCCTGTTCAGGTCCGGTTTTACGCCCGATTGTGCCATAATCAGATGATCACAATGGACTGTCGAAGGCACCGCAGCCACCCTGCGTCCTGCAGTCATGAACTGCAATAGCGCCATCTGGGCGGTGGCATCCTGCATCGCTACCCGGTCGGGCAGAAAATTAACATAATCTTCGCCCTTTCGATAAGATTTTTCGGGTATTTCATCGAATAAATGTCCGTAAAGAATCTTCTCAGTCAGCGTCAATGGCCTGCCAAAGCGCTCCCTGACCATGGCAACAGCCCTTGCCATCTTGTCGTATATCTCATTTACCTGTTTAATATTCAGCAACATAAATAAAGTTTTTTAGAATCAGACTAAATCATATATTTAGAAGTTTAAATGTAATAGTTTTTTGAAAATATCATCATAAATTTATAAAAGTTTTTCCTTTAAAGAATCTGGTTTATGTCAGACCTGAGTTCCCTTATCGAATCATGGAAAAATACCGGTCAAGCCGATATCGACAGCCATCGTCTTTCGGTTGCCATCCTTGACCAATCAGAACACCTAATAAACCACGATCCTGACGGGAAAATTTCGAGGGAGGAGTGGCTTGAATTCCTCCACATAACAGGGAAGCCCCTGTATTTAATGGCGCTCGGAACCAGCCTGAACAGGTTACGATGGGCAGAACTTGTTTTTAAAATCATCCGTGAAACCGATTACACCCTGCTCGATATGATGGAGCAGCGCGTGGCAGAACATCCGGACCACATCCTTTTTAAGGATATGTCGACCACAGTGCCTGTCGAGTGGACTTATGATCAGATCTTTCGGTTGGTTCGTGAAATTGCAGCATTTTTTCTCGACACCGGAAACCCTGCCCCCAGGGTTGCTCTTTATACCGAAAACTGCCTGGAAGGCGCGTGTTGCGATCTGGCTTGCCTGATGTTTGACATTTTCGACGCGCCGGTCAGTCCCCATTTCAAACAAGAAGTTCTGATTTCCATTTTTAACACCCTGAAAATCAACATTGCTCTTGCCGATACGCCGGAAAGAATCAACATTCTGAGAGCGGTACGGGAGCAAACCGAGGTTAGATTCTCTATTTTTTCATTACTACCGGGAAAACACGAAAATAATGAAGCGTTCTACCTGATCGAAGAGGCAAAAAAATTAACACTTGGGGATATTGAGAATATCCTTTCCCGACGAAGAAGAAACTCAAACGATCATGTTGCAACGACCATGTTCACCTCCGGCAGCAGCGGACTTCCCAAGGGGGTATCCTTTTCGGTCTACAACATCGTTACCAAAAGATTTGCCCGCGCTGCTGCGCTTCCTGAAGTCGGTAATGTTACTTTTCTCTGTTATCTGCCCTTATACCATACCTTCGGGCGTTACCTTGAACTGACCGGTTCCATTTTCTGGCACGGAACTTATGTGTTTGCAGGAAATACCTCGGCAGAAACACTGCTTGCACTTTTTCCAAAGGTAAATCCCACCGGATTCATCAGCATTCCGCTCAGGTGGCAGGAGTTGTATGAGCGTTGTCTTGAGAAGACCAGCTCCATCGAAAGCAAGGAACTGAAAGAGCGCGCAATACGGGATGTGATCGGATACCGGCTGCATTGGGGACTTTCTGCCGCCGGATACCTTGATCCATCAGTCTTCAGGTTTTTCAATCAATACGGAATCCGTTTGAACAGTGGTTTCGGCATGACAGAGGCTACCGGTGGCATTACCATGACACCTCCGGGAGCCTATGTGGATGGTTCTGTCGGAATTCCGTTACCCGGCGTAATGACGCGGCTTACAGCCGACAAGGAACTGGAAATCAGTGGACATTATATCGGTCGTTACCTCGAAGACGCCCCACCCGAAGGAAGCATTCCCCGTCCCGAATCACCGGAAAAGGACTGGTGGCTCTCCACCGGTGATGTTTTTCGCATCTCCAGGAATGGATATTATGAAATCGTCGACCGGGTAAAAGACATTTATAAAAACAACCGGGGTCAAACGGTAGCGCCCCAGATCATCGAAAAAAAATTCAATCGGGTACCCGGAATAAAAAATGTCTTCCTGGTCGGTGATAACCGCCCCTACAATGTCCTTCTTATCGTGCCTGATAAATCCGGTTCGCTTTATGCCTCCCTCAAAGGGGGAAACCTTAAAGAATACTATCACCAGATTGTCATGGCTGCCAATGCTGATGTGGCCCCCTTTGAACGGGTCATCAATTTTACCCTGGTCAACCAGGAATTCAGTATTGAAAAAGGAGAATTGACTGCAAAAAAATCGTACAACCGGAAGGTTATCGAATCCCATTTCAAAGAGGTCATTGAATCGCTGTATCAAAGTAATTTTGTGCACATTGAATGTCCCGACTTTTCTATTATTATACCAAAATGGTTCTTCAGGGACCTTGGCATTCTCGAACAGGATATATGTTACCGGAAATCCGGACTGATCAACAAAAGAAGTAATAAAACACTGATTGTTAAAAGATTAAAAAACGGGCTGGTTCGGATAGGCGATTTCGGTTATCAGATTGAAGGGAAACAGATCGATCTCGGATTGATTTCACGGCAACCGGCTCTCTGGATAGGTAACCCGGGGATTATCGGATTCTGCCCGGTCAGGGAAGGTTGGGATCTCCCGATGGGAAATTTCTCTGCAACAATCCGGGTAATCAGATTTAAGCAGACCGTTCTTCCGGTAACTCCTGTTCTGAAATCCGTTCGCGACGGTCAGGTTGTTGCTTCTAATAACCTGGTAATCAAATCATTTTTTGCTGATTTTCAAACCGCATATGATTCCATTGAAGAACTGGGGAAAATGCTCTTGTCGGCTGAACCACGACTGGCCGGGTTACTCCGTTCCAGGCTTGAGGCCCTGGCATACCATCCAGATGAAGAGATCCGATGCCTTGCCTACCGCCTTATCCTGCTGAAAGCGCCCACTCCTGAAGATATCAGAAGCATGCCTTCCTTTATTGAATCGGGACTGACTTTTCTGAATGAAAGATCGATCAAGGAAATTGCAGTAAGCAACTTCGGGAAACACCGTCTGGATGCGCTAAAACAAAGGTTGTACTGGTACCGTACCCGTTTGATCTGGCCGGCTTCACCGAGGCACAGGAGGGCTTTCGGGGATGTGTTGTCGATGCTTTACAATTTCGCGCTGAAGCACCTCGATTATTATGTTCCGGTCAGAGCAGAATTATCAAGGTGGATCCTTCACAAAGAGGATCCCTTTCTCTCGCGGCTGGCTGAAAAATACTTTCACCAGCTTGCGAATGTTTTTGAAAGGACCATCGAGCAATCGACCGACCTGAATGCTTACAAAGATCTGGATTCCAAGTTGGTTTTTGAACACGGTATCTCCGATGCCGAGAAAAAGCGTCTGCTTCATATTTTCGGCACGACCACCTTCCTCAAGGAAAGCGTCCTGCTTACCTTTAATGAGGTAGATTTTGAACTGAACAAGATCCCCAGGCAGGGAATCTGGATTCTGCGGTTGCTGGCATATAAGGAGTTTAAACACTACAGGTTGTCGATCAACACCGATACGGGTAAACATTTCGATCTCCATGTCGTGATGAGTGAAAATCCAAAGTTCCGTCCGAAACCTGAAACATTCTACTGGCTTGCTTCACTGGCGGGGTTCCCATACGGGCCTGCCGTAGCCTCACAACTGGGGAGCAGCAGACCTGCACTCGGAGTTTTATCCACGCAATATATCGGAGGGCTGACTGCCTGGGATAAAATCAGGGAACTGTCTGAAATTCATCGGTCGGCGGGATATATCAACATCCATGCCTGGAAAAAGATCTTTGTCAGGGCCTTTACCGTAATCTTTAAGGCCTGGCATCACAGTGGTTTTCAGATCGTTCCTGGTTCTATATCGCCTTCCAATGTCTCAATTCCGGAAATGGATTTCAGAGAAAGCGCAGTGATACTATCCCTGGCAGGATGGTCCGTGTACCGGAATACCTTGTCGCTGATTGCACCGATGTTACAGGATTATTATTGTAAAACAGCCTCCATTTATCCATGGTGCCGGTCACAGCTCGATGTCGCGTGGATCTTTGACGCTTGTATCGAGGCCTTCGGCAAAGCGGATGCAATGACCTTTTTCGAGCAAATGAAAGTCGACCTGGAGCGCACGCCGCTGACCTGTTTTGATTCCACTGGTTTGCTTTCACATCTGACAAAGTATATCGATACCTTTTCACACAGATACTATATACCGGTCGCGCTGACCAGTGCGATCGATCAGTACCTGGAATGGTACCGGATGAATCCCCTCATTACCTATACAGCAAAAGAACAAACCATCATGGAGTTGCTGGAACTATACCGGCTCCATGATCAGGGTGAATTTATCCGCTTTTATTTTTTCAGATATACCTATTTCTCAGATGCGTCATTGGAGATCAGGGAACATTTCGACGCCTTGCTCCGGCAGATGGAACACCACCGTGAAGGACTTGCAATTCAGCTTCTCGAGTTATCCGATCTGCAATCCCTGATCATGGATGAGGAGGATAAAATGGTCTTTGGGAAAATGGTATTTCCTAAATTTCAGAGCGAGCAATCCTTTGATTTTCTTAAAACCGGCGAGAATCCATACGGCCATCTGGTGGTCCGATTTACTTTTCATGACCGGATGAACCGGAAATATATACTGCGTGAACCGGTCGAAGCAAGGGAAACGGGTCAGCTTTACCAGTTGTTTTTCCGGGAAAACTATCCCAAGGAGATCTCTGATAAAGACCATCAGTATATCCTTACAGATGAAAATGAAAATGTAATCGGAGGCATGACATTCCGCTTTCTGGATGAAAAAAACGTCCTGTTGGATGGGGTCGTTGTAATGTCATCATTACAGGGACAGGGAATTGCATCAGGTATGATCACAAATTTTTTCAGCAGTATGACATCCCGTGGAATTGAGACCGTCAAAGCCCATTTCCTGTTTGGAAATTACTATCTGAAACATTTTTTTGAAGTAGATAAAAAATGGGGGGCGTTGATCAAGCGACTGAACTGAACCCGGTTGATGAAGTAAAGTAGTAATTTGACAAATCCAGAAATATGACTGAAGAACTGATTACCATGGTTAACGGGAAGCTTCGTGTTCCCGACCATCCCATGATTCCCTTCATTGAAGGTGATGGAACAGGGCCCGACATCTGGGTTGCAAGCGTCCGGGTTATGGATGCCGCAGTTAATAAAGCCTACCAGGGGAAAAGAAAAATTATCTGGAAAGAAGTCCTGGCAGGCGAAAAAGCCTTTGAAAAAACCGGTGAATGGCTTCCGCAGGTTACAATTGACACAATATTTCAGCATCTTGTCGCGATTAAAGGACCGCTGACTACACCGGTCGGCGGAGGCATTCGTTCGCTGAATGTTGCCCTGCGGCAAATTCTCGATCTCTATACCTGTCTACGACCTGTCAGGTATTTCAAGGGAGTACCATCGCCCGTCATCCATCCGGAAACAACCGACATGGTAATCTTCCGGGAGAACTCGGAAGATATTTATGCCGGGATCGAATGGATGCAAGGGACTCCTGAATCGATGAAAATCCTGAAGTTCCTCCAGGAAGAGATGGGTGTCAAAATGATCCGGTTTCCTGATTCCTCTTCAATCGGGATTAAACCGGTTTCAAAAGAGGGTTCTGAACGGCTTATCCGCGCTGCAATCCTTTATTCCATTGAGCATCACAAACCATCGGTGACCCTGGTACATAAAGGAAATATCATGAAGTACACAGAAGGGATGTTCAAAAAATGGGGATATGAACTTGCAGCACGTGAATTCAGGGAACATGTTTTCACCTGGGAGGATTTTGACCGAATCAAGGCGGATCATGGTGAGACGGTTGCCAATTCCGAGTTAACAAGTGCCATTGACCGGGGCAAAATAATCATCAAGGACGTCATTGCAGATGCTTTTTTGCAGCAAATTCTGACGCGACCCTCCGAGTACAGTGTTATTGCCACACTGAACCTCAACGGCGATTATATCTCCGACGCCCTGGCAGCCATTGTAGGTGGTATCGGCATTGCCCCCGGCGCAAATATTAACTACATCACCGGTCATGCCGTCTTTGAAGCAACCCACGGAACAGCCCCAAAATATGCCGGAAAAGACCAGGTAAATCCGGGTTCGGTTATTCTCTCGGGAGCTATGATGCTCGATTACATCGGTTGGAATGAAGCTGCCCGTTTAATTGAAAAGGGAATCGAGGGCGCCATTGCAAAAAAACGTGTGACCTACGATTTTGAACGCCTCATGCAGGGGGCGACAAAACTGAAATGTTCTGAATTCGGCAGTGAGATTATTGCAAACATGGGTTGAGAATGCCCATGTCTCGTCCTAAAAAAAGAGACGGGCTTCGATCCCGTCTCTTTTTTCTTTCAGTTTTTAATAGAATGTCGGACACTCCATCGGTCCGCCTCCCCTGCGGCCTCCGGAGCCGGGAACAAAGCCTCCACCTCCGCCGCCGCCAAAGATCTGCAGCTTGTCAAATTCAAGGATGATCCCGATTTCATGAGCTCCGCCTGTGCCATTGAGAGCACCCGAAACCTGTAAATCGTAGCTGTACATGAATTTGATATTCATATCCTCATAAAAACGGTAACGATAGCCTGCCACAAGCGCGACGACATTATTTACGACGCCGGTCATGGTAGTCTTATACCAGGCACCTAAATAAACGTTGAATTTGAGTAAATTCAAACCGACCTGCAATGAGTTCAGGCTCCCCTGGTTCTGATACAATCCTCCGATGTTGATCTTGAGTGGTTCGTCACTGGCACGGTACATGGCTGACGACGATCCGCCCTGGCCCGCTGTAAATACCAGGTCAATCTGTCCGACCCATTTACGGGGATAGGGTGATGCTCCGGTTGAGAGAAAACTTACATCCGGGGCAAAGATATGATCCACGGCAAAACCAATATTTCCATTGATCGTTCCCTGCGGATTTATGAACTGTAACACACCACCGGCAGCGAAATCAGGAACTACCCGTTTGCCCGCGTCGGAGGGAATGACGGCAGTTGTTTGATAAACATTCCCATCGTATGGACTCAATTGATCGGCAAAGACCAGTGCATCCCAGTTGATCCGCCGTTGCATCACCCCGGCTTTAATACCAAGCTGACTGATCATGAAGCTGGTTATCGGGATCCTGACCCCAATGGTCAGAGCAGCCCCAAAATTGTTAACCAGTCCCGCTCCCGGGGTATCCTGGTTGATCATGATTCCAAGTCCGCCTGATCCTGGCAAATTACGATCTCCGAGATCGGCCGAGAAAAAATAGGACTTGTAAGGAATCGGCAGGGTGGGCCATTGATCCCGAAACAAAAATCTTGCCCTGATCCCGGTATTGATCCCGGTATACGCCGGGTTATAGTAAGTCGGTGTGCTGAAATACTGAGAGTAATTCATATCGGGCTGGCTCATAGCCACCGGTAATAAAACAGAACAACACAGCAGAACCAGGATCGTTGATATATATCGCTTTTTCATTTAGAATATTGTTAGCAATTAGCGGATTAATGTTACAGTTCCCATAGTCTTGTATTCACCCTGACCAATGTCGCCTCCGGTCCACGGCGTGTCATCAACGAAGGTTGCAGTGATTTTCCACATGTAGTTGCCCTGTGGCATCAACTTGCCTTCATAAGTACCATCCCATCCCTCAACCGGTCTTCCTTTATCATCCAGTTTGGTTGACTCCCATAACTGATGACCCCAGAGGTCAAATACCGCTACGTGATAAAAACCTGGTTTCAGATTGATCCCGATGGGTTGAAACAACCGGACGCTTAAATTGGTACTGGTCGGCAGGAACGCGTTGGGGACATACAACCCCTTCAATAGGAGCCGGTATTCATAGAATGTGGTATCGGTACATTCAAATTCATTGGTGGCGATGAGTTTGATAACATAAACGCCATCTTCAGTATAGGTTGCCACGGGATTTTCCTCGGATGAATACTTTTGGTTACCGAAATCCCAGAAATAACTCTTCGCATCGGCCGACACATTGTTAAGTTTGATCTGTCCTTGTTTCCCATTATATCCTGAAACCACCGTAAATGCACTCAACGGTGTGACATTCACACGCACCGTTGAATCAACGGTATCAGCACACCCGTAAGTATCCATGACGATCATATTTACAGAGTAGTCACCCGTCTTTTCATAGATGTATTCCGGATCTTTCAGATTAGAGGTATCCGACTCCGATGCAGGATCGCCGAAGGACCACCTCCAGGAACCCAACGGAGCATCAGCCTCAACCGTAAGATCATTGAAATAAGTAGGATCGCCTGCACAGGCAGCCGTGTTATCGAATGCTGCTGAAGGAAGTCGGTAAACGCGGGTCTCTTTGGTTAATGAATCCTCACATCCGTATTTATTCATGACCACAAGTTTGACATTGTAAATACCTGCAGTGTCGTATTTATGTGGTGGATTCTTGACATTGGCAGTATCTGTAGGATTTGTGCTGAAATTCCAGTGCCACCATGTATTGGGTTCCCCGAAGGTATTGGAGGTGTCTCTGAACAGTGTGATCTGGTTCAAACAAACCGAAGGATTGGAGAAATAGGTGACCGGAGTCGGGCGAATCCGGATTGCTCTGACCATACTTTCTGTAATCGGAGTACCATTTATTGTCGCGTTGATCTCTAACCTTACCTGGTAGAGCCCACTGTCGGCATAGGTATGATAAACCACAGGAGTATAGGTGGTATAGGTGGTTTCGTTCCCGTCATCCCAAATCCATTTCCATTGATTGATCCTTGCAACCGGCAGCGAGCTGTCGCCGAAAGCAATTTCATACCGGGCACATAACGTGTCTTTTACCGTGAATACCGCCTGGATACACGGGAATCGCTGAACGGTCCTGGTAAGGCTGTCGATACAACCGTTGCTGTTGGTTATGATCAGGGTAACCTGATATAATCCGGCGTTAACATAGAGATGGGATTTATCGCCCGGACCGGGGGCAAGGATGGTAGTATCACTGCCATCACCCCAAATCCATTTCCAGCTCGCGATGGTCCCTGTTCCCGGATTCGCCGTAGAATCGAAGAAATGGATGGTACTGTCGCACGGGGTCGACACAAATCCAAACATCGGATCCGGCGCTTCATACACCTGAACTTCCTTATAAACGCTGTCGACACAGTTATCGGTGTTGTAAGCTTTAAATTTCACGATATAGGTTCCGGGACCGGAGAAGGTGTGGGTCGGTCGGTACAGGGTAGAGTTATTATTCGGACCCGTTGTCGGATCTCCGAAGTTCCACGATACCGAATACAAACTGTCGCCGGGAGTCATGTTAACGGGAGTGAAATGTGTTGTGTAACCCTCACACACATTGTCGTTTGAGAAAGAGAATGTGAATCCCGGTTTGACAAAAACGCTGTCGACAACCGTATCCCTGCAACCATAAGTATCGGTAACGATGAGCGATACCGCATATTTTTGGTTGGTCAACGGAAAAGTATAGGTCGGATTGGGCAGATTTGAGAAGGCTCCCGGTTCAAAAATCCATTGACGTTCAACAATTGCCGCAGCAGTTGCAGTCGACAGATCCTGGAAGGTGACCTTTCCGGCTGGACAGAAGAAATTCATATAGGAGTACTGTGCCACCGGAACCTGGCGGGCAATAACCGGAATTGTAACCGAATCGGTACATCCTGTAAGGTTGGTCACGACCAGTTTCACCTCATAGGTTCCTGGGGTTGTATAAAGATATTTCGGATTCTGGATGGTAGCAGTACCGGTACCATCTCCGAAGTCCCAGAACCAACCAATAACCTGACTGCCCGGTGCAACCGAAAAATCGGTAAATTGTGTCGAATCATTTATACAGGCGGCCTCATATTGGAACATGGCCGTCGGTTTTGGATAGGCAACCACCTGTACCACCGTATCTTTGACACACTGATGTGAATTGGTCACCTGCAAGGTCACTGCATAGGTCCCTGTTGTAAGATAGGTATGTGTCGGATTCTGGAGGGTTGAGAAATTATTAGACCCGCTTGAAGGATCTCCGAAGTCCCATGACCATGCCGTGACCGTACCCGATGGCGATGTAGAAGCATCGGTGAATTGAGTCGGGCTTCCGACACAGGCTGTATCGGCTGAGAAAATGGCAACCGGCACAGGGTTAACTGAAACGGGTTTCCGAATGCTGTCGATACATCCGTTTGCGTTGGTCACCTGCAGGAATACATTGTAGGTTCCTCCAGCAGTAAAAGCGTGCATCGGGTGTTGCGTGTTGGATGTATTGTTGATTCCGGAGGCAGGATCGTCGAAGTTCCAGTTCCAGATCGTGAGGGCCGGTCCACTGTTGATTTGCGATAAGTCGGTGAATTGAACCGCGGTCATTGCGCAGGAATTGGTGCCTGCAATGAAATTCGCCAGAGGCCGGTAACCTATCTGTACCTGGCTCTGTTTCTGGGCTGTGCAGGAATCGCTGGTGGTAATGGTCAGCGTGACCATAAAATTTCCTCCTGCTGCGAATGAATGTTTCACATTGGGATTCACCGGGAAATTGATCGTTACAGGTGGCGTGCCATCCCCAAAATCCCACAGCCACCTTTGAATCGATCCGTGAGGCGTTGAGGAGATATCTGAAAACTGAACCGAGTCCTGTGCGCAATTGGGTGAGGAATAGGTAAAGTTGGCAACCGGTTTTCCTAAAACCACTACCGACTTCGTGGTATCCTTGGTACAACCTTGTGAAGTTGTCACGGTCAATTTTGCCAGGAAGGTTCCCGGAGTGCCATACAGGTGAGTCGGATTATTGGTTGAAGAGGTTTGTCCGTCGCCGAACTCCCACAAACGACCGACAATCGGACCGGGTGTGGCGGTTGATTGGTCGGTAAAGGAGGTCAGCGAACCCTGGCAAACGGTATCGGTGATGAAATCGGCAATGGGTCTTGAATTAACACTCAGTGATTGAACCAGGGTGTCACGACATCCGTTTCCGTTGACCACTATTAAGGTGACACTGAAATCGGGAGGCGATGGATGTGAGAAATTATGCGTCGGATGCTGTATGGTCGCTAAGTTATTATTTCCTGAAGCAGGATCGCCGAAATCCCAGTTCCAAACCTGGATAGCGCCTCCTCCATTGGTTTGTGACTGATCGGTGAACTGAACAGGCTGTTGCTCGCAAGCAGAACCGCTCCAGGAGAAATAGGCATCAGGTTTCGAAACACTTGTTACCGTTTTTATAACGAAAGAGGTACAACCCGACGTGGTGGTAACCGTGAGTTTTACATTGTGAATGGTGGCTGAACCGGCAAAGGTATGAACAATATTGGGGTTGGCAGGTAAATTGATTACAACCGGAAGAGTTCCGTCATCAAAATCCCATACCCAGGTGTTGATTAAAGCAGTGTATCCGTTCGGAACAGTCGACTGGTTTATAAAGCTAACAGGCGATCCGACACAACTGGAAGGTGAAAAGGTAAACTGTGCGATGGGCTTCGGATTAATTGTCACCGGTTTGGTAACCGAGTGAATACATCCGTTGGAGTTCATGATTGTCAGGGTAACGTTGAAGATCCCGTAAGTCGCGAATGTATGTTGGGGTGATTGCTGGTTTGAGGTGCCACCGTCGCCGAAATTCCAGGAATAGGATGAAATGCCGAGTGCATTGGCAATTGAAAGATCGACAAATTGAATGGCGCTGCCTTCACAATGGGTGGTAACGGTCGAGGTTCCAAAATCGGCGACTGGTAACTGGTTAATAGTAACTGTTTTGGAAGTATCTTTATAACAGCCGTTCGTACTGGTAACACGCAGGCTGACAACAAACGGACCGGTACCACTGAAAATATGGAAAGGATTTTGCAGGGTAGAGGTATTGCTGCCCGAGAGCGGATCTCCGAAATTCCAGTTCCAGGTTTGTAAACCACCTCCGCCGTTTGTCGACGATTCATCATTGAACTGAACCGTTTGTCCGATACAGAGGGTATTGGAATAGCTGAAATTAGAAACCGGCGCCGGAATACTGTTAACGATGTGTTCTTTATAGGCTGTACAACCACTGGTTGTCGTCACAGTAAGGCGAACAGTATGTGAGGTGACATTACCGGCAAAAGTATGTGTAACGTCAGGCGAGTCGGGATAATTAATGGTAATGGGAAGGGTGCCGTCGCCAAAATCCCATACCCACTGATTTATATACCCTGTGAAACCGGATATTGGGAAGGATTTATTAATAAATGAAACCGGGCTTCCTAAACAACTGCTTGCGGTATATGTGAATTCGGCAATGGGTTTGGGATTGACGGTAACCGGTTTTGTGACCGAGTGTATACATCCGTTCGAATTGGTAATGGCCAGTGTAACCTGGTATATACCATACGTAGAATAGGTATGCTGCGGTGAGGGTTGAATGGAGGTGCCTCCATCGCCGAAACTCCACAGATAGGAATTGATTGCGGCAGCATTAGCCTGTGAATCGTCGATAAACTGGATCGGGCCCTGTTCACAGGTATTGGAGGCGGTTGCAACATGAAAATCTGCAACAGGCAATTCGTTTACGGTCACCGAAGTTCCATAGGTGTTGAAACAGCCATTCGTGGTGGTAACGGTCAATGAAACGGTATAAGGACCCGCAAGCTGGTAAACATGCGAAGGATTCTGAAGTGTGGAGGTTCCGCCGTCGCCAAAAGTCCAGGCCCAGGATGTCACTGCTCCGGTTGCCGTCGTCGGGACTGTTTTATCCACAAAATGGATCGACTGCGGAGTCATACATTGCGGAGAGAGCGGTTCAATTTCAAAAAAGGCCACCGGGGCCGGTTTCAGTGTCACCAATTTAGTAATCTCATTCACACAACCATAGTTGGTAGTTACCCTTAATCTGACTGACCAGGTATATTGACCGGCAATCACGGGAAATGTATGAAAGACGGTACCGCTGTTTGTGACAACCTGTGGATCGGGTATGCTTCCGTCGCCCCAGAACCACTCCCACTGGACAATATAATCGTTCAACAACCCGCCGCCGGGCAGCGACAAATCAGTAAACATAACTGGTTGTCCTTCACAGGTATTGGTGGTAAAAGAAAAATCGGGTAAGGGCAGTGGATTGATATAAACCTGTTTCGATACCGTGTTTTTGCAACCATCCAGATCCGTAATGGTCAGTAGTACGTTTTTCCAGCCAGGGGTAAGGTAAGCGTGTGAGATACTGCTCAGATAAGGTCCGGATTGGGAGGTATTGTCACCGAAATCCCAGGCCCAGTTTGCCACCTGTAAGGGATCCGGAATGATGGCCGGATCATAATCAAAGTAGGTTAATACCGGTAAGGCTGTGGTTGACAGACATCCCACATTGGCGTTAGGATTATTGTTGACGATGAAATTAGCCGGTGGGGAGGCTTTAATGCTTATGACTTTGATGATGATTGATTCACAATTGTTATCGCTGCTGGTCACGGTCAGTTTGACATTGAAAGAAGTCCGGATGGGATCGATAAAAATATGGCTGCAGTTCTTGGTATAGGCTACATTATTCATACTGGAAGCGGGGTCATCAAATTCCCATTTCCAGGCTATAATCTGAGCGTTCGAGCTCCCGATCGGGGGTGTGCTTTGGTCGAAGAAAAACACCTCCTGCCCTTTACAACCCGGTAAGGGTGGTCCGCCCACGGGAAGCTGATTGATATTGTTCCAGGTAAAGTTGGCAATGGCGGTATCATGAATCGTTACATAATCGATATAATCAACTACCACATTAGGCGTTCCGGCCAGGGTAATCACATGGCGTACAGCCTTAGTACCATAGCTTTTGAATGAATGGGTATCGACTGCCGGCATCGGAACCGGGGGAACAAAAGTATGTTTTACCGTGTAAGGAGCTGTGAGGGAGGGATCGGGAGTATAACCTTCATCCTGATACTGCCATTCCTCTGATACAATGGTTCCCATAACGGGATCCGGAACAAATCTGACCTCCTTGTCAAGGCAGGCATCATAGGGAATCGGATGGAAGGTAGGCACAGGCGGTGTAAAGGAGATCATGTCGGTATAAGTTCTGTAACACCCGTCGGTACTGGTACAAGTCATTTCCACATTGTAACTTCCCGGGCTGGTATACATGTGTACCGGATTCTTACCAAATCCGGATTTGCCGTCTCCAAAATCCCACACAAGGTTATTACCTACCTGCGCAGGTAAGGTATTGTCGGTGAATTGAATTTCAAGTGGCAAAGTAGTATTGGCCCAGGTGAATCCGACAGCAGGATCCGGTGAGAATTCAGGCAGCGGATGTACATAAATGGTATTATCGATCTTGATATCAGAGCATCCGTTTTCGTTGGTCACTGTCAGGGTTACCGTCTTTAACCCGGGTGTTGCGTAAGTATGCGAAGGGCTTGAAGAAGGAGCTCCTTCGCCAAAGTCCCAGATTCTTGAAACGATAGCGCTGCCACCATTTTGTAAGCTGACATCATAAAAGGTAATGGGGATATCGACGCAGGTGGGTCCGTAGTTGAAGTTGGCCAGGGGTGAAGGAATTACATTCACATATAATCCGAAGATGGTTGACACGCAACCATTTGCATTGGTCACTTGTAAAGTAACATGCTTGGAACCGGCATCCGCGTAAAGATGGAAAATCTGAGCAGGCGGCGGGGTCGGCGGTATGGCATTGAGATCATAGATGGTCGTGGTGTTGTCGCCCCATATCCATTCCCATTTCACGATGGATCCTCCTTCCACTGCAGGGGTCGAGAGGTCATGAAAAATCGTGGGTTCCCCGACACATCCGGCATCATTCGAAAACAAAGCAACCGGAACGGAATTCGGCACCGAAATATTAATGGAGGTAGTTGCAACACAACCGATTGTATTTTCAAGTCGTAAGGTGACCGTATAGGGAGTTCCGGGAGAAGTGGGGTAGGCGTGGGTGGTCGTCATCTGTGGAGGCGTGCTGCCGGTTTTTTCGTAATGAGCCGTAGTACCGTCGCCGAAATCCCAGTCAACATACCTGAAAGACTCTGTGGTAGGCATCAGCGTTGCGACACTGGCGCTGGCATCAAAATGAAATTCGCCATAGGTACAATTCGGAACGGTCGGCGTGGCAAGATTGGGTACCGGTTTGTATTTATCGGGATCGACATACACGTAATCGGTAATTTCATCAGTCCAGGTAGTGGTGCCGACAACTTTTGAAACCGTGTAAAGCACTTCATAAGTAATTCCCGAGGTAGTCGGAAAAGTTATCTGGGTATTCCGGGCAGTTCCCGAGGGTGTCCATGGGTTACCCGAATTATATTCCCGCCATTTCCATTCATAGGTAATAGTCGGATCGACCGGGGGAAATTGACCGTCGCCGGTGCCCGTAAAATCAACCACATTGTAAAAACATCCATGAGCCACATCAAACTCATAATAAAAATATGCCGCCAGCATCGGACGTACGGTTACACTAAGAGGTGTAGCCGCCACGGCAGTACAGGTATTCCCCGAGATTCCTTCGGTAAGTTCAATCACATAATTGCCCGGATTCGACCAGGTTTGACTCAGTACATTGGTACTTGACGTATTGATGATCGTATTGCCCGGCAATTGCTTTACAACCCATGAGTAGGTATGACCGGTCACGCTCGGGGTTGTATAAACAACAGAATTCGACGCACTGGCGCCCACAACACCGGGACCTGTAATCCGTGGCTGTGTATCAGGACATTGAGCAAATATCCCGGGGGTTGCTGCCAACAGCAGAGTGAACAGTAAAAAGCAGCGAAGGAATCGATGGAACATAGTAATGGTATTTGTTGACGTGAACAATGTGTTTGATTATACTGTTATGTACGACAAAAGTTTCATCCGAATGGTTGCCTGAAAAATGAAAATCATGCAGGAAATCTTTTAATCAAGGTAAAAACTACAAATTTAATATATTCTTAATAATTATCAACAACACAGGCAACCCTAACAAATGAAATTTTGTCATTGAATAATTAAACGAAATATTTTATTATTGAACGAAACCTTTTACTTTTGCATTTATCAATCTGATCTTATGAAAAAATCCATCATCATCCTGATCTCCCTCCTAGCAACTATTTTGATCTCAGGTTGCAGTAAAAATACCACTGAGGATCCCTGCGACGGGAAAGGCACCATCAATGTTGAGAATAAACTTGATTCGGCAATTTCCGTGAAAATTGTGCAGACCCACAGTACCGTTACGTTGGAAAAAGATTACACCCGCCCCTTTTCACTTACCGGCAATCAGCCTTATACCCTCACAATCGACGGTCCGAACTACCATATGGATTGTACGCTGATGGTCCTGCCCTGTGATAATAAACTGATGGTTATTATTAAGCCATAATCCTTTACCGGTCGAATCTGATTTTACTGAAATAAAATACAAACCTTTTGCCATCCTGTTGGCGTGATATATTCTTTATCTCCTGATAACCGGAACTAAGGAAGAAGTGGTCGTACCAATGCTCGGTTCTCCCCCTGGCCTCTGACAGTAATTTATCAGCGGGTTGTAACAGTTCAAGACTTGAGAAATCAAGTGATTCAATGGTTTCATCTTTTCGTATAATCTTCGAGTATATCTTACCATCTGACTGATAGCCTAAAACCAATTCGGGACCCGACGAAAAAAGAAATACTCGGGATTTAAGTTCCGTCGAAACAATATTTCTGATTTCAATGGTATTATCCCATAACAATTTGCCCTCAGAATTAAAAGAAACCACAACTGCATTCAAAAACCGGTATCCTTCGAAAACTGAATAGGTATTGGTATAGGGTCGACCGTAATAATCAAAATCGGTAAAACTTTCCGTTCTGAACTGTGGTGTAAAGACCTCGGCTAGCAGCAGGTACTCATCATCGATCTTTTTTATTTCATGCAGAAAAATTGAATAATCAAGGGAAAATTCACTGATTGGTTTATTCTTTCGGGAGGCTTTCTTTTTCAGATTGGCAATATCCTGTTCTCCGACAAGCGATCCGGAATGATTCAATTCAAGAAAATTAAAGAAATTCAGATTTTTCTGAATCCCATTTATAAACCCGGTAGAGAAAAAGCCGCTGGATTCATCCGAGACAATTTTCTTTTGTGATTGTTTCGCCGCGCCCTGGCCGTAAGTCCCAAGTACCAGCTCGTTCCCTCCCGGCGAAATGGCAGTCAGGTGGGTCAGGAGTCGCTCACCCTGCTGGGTTCCGATCGAATACTCTTTTTTTATTGTACCCGAAGTGTCGTACCTCACCAGGTAATATTCAGTGCTTTTCCGCGTTACGGTCCGGCTGACAATCGCGTCGAGAAAAAGAGAAGAACTGTCGGCCTTCATCCACCTGAGATGGATCACATCACCCTGTCCGAGTGGGAAAGTCCGCGACCTTGCAGATCCGGGTACGATGGTCCGGATGAATCCTGCCCCTCCCGGAATGTTTATCCCGATCCATGCCCGACCGTTTTGAACCTGGAAGGAGACTACCTCCTCCTGATCGTTCATCATTCCTCCCGTGATCAGGAACAAATCCTTTTCAGGCACAATCTGCAGGATCGAAAAACCTGTGGTGATTCCCTTTTTTTTCCCTGAAAAAGAAAATAACAGTGCGAGGGTGTCATGGGTTAAAGATTCCGCTTCGAAATCCATATTGGTACTTAAAGGGATCGCTTTCACCCACTGACGCCGAAGGTTGGTATCGTAATATGAAAAATACCAATTCACAGCTGAATCCCCTTTGGTTTCAAGGCTTTTGTAAAACAGGATGACTCCGTGTTTGCCCACGGATAACACCCGGTAGGTCTCATTGGCCGATTGCGCCGGGATCTCAACCCTTAGGGGTTTGTCCTCCTGCATGATCATCTCCGATTGAGCCTGTATCCATATCGGAAGGATACACCAGGTCAGGATCAGCACCGTAATCCGGCTTATCGCGGGAGCCAGGTCTAATCCGTTGAACGGGGTCGTTTTTCTAAATTTGGAAACGCTCATGTAGGTGGAAATGTCCCGATACAAAAATAAAAAAAAGGTCGCCCGAAGTGAACGACCTTTTAAACTTTAAGAAGTGAAATCAGTGTTTAATAAGTTTTTTAACAGAATGGGACTTCAGCATAGGATCTGTCACCTGTACAAAGTAGATCCCGGCCGGAAGGTTACTCAGATCAATCTGGCATTCATTACGACTGGTTGTAGTCTCCAGTAATGATGCGCCGACAACTGAAATCAACCGGATCGTCCTTTCCTGGTTTCCGTTGAATCGAATTTTACACCAGTTTTCAGCAGGATTCGGGGAAAGGGTGAATTCATTTGATTGAACGGAGGGATCTTTCATCCCGATGATCAGATCGCCTGTTATCACGATGTCGTCAAGCTCCCAGGTTGATGATTCGGTCGTGTTGGAGACGTACTTGAAGCCAATGTAAACCTGTTCGCCTGATACATTGCTCACGTTAACGCTACCCGATGGAGTCCAAACCCAATTGCCGGCCGACCACGTCGCATTCAGTTCAGTCCACGAAAAGTCATTCGGATTGGTAATGCCATCATAATCATTCGAGATCATCGCTTTCAAGGCGGGTCCGTTATATTTATATGCCGACTGGAAGGTCAGGATCTCGTTGGTATAATCATTAAAATTCATAGCCGGTGAAATGAGCCAGTCCTCGTTTTCATTAGAAGCGCCGGCATATCCGCTCATTTTGGCACAAGGGGTTCCACCAACGCCGTGATTGGTATCAATGTTCCATACTTCGGAGCCCAGGATATTTTTCAGGATCCAGTTGCCGAAAGTACGGTCGGTGAAGTGAATACTGTCGATGATCACGGTGTTTGGCGTTGTATCGGTGATAAAGGGTGCAGTTCCGTCGGTTTTGTAATCGATAAGGGCTCCGGAATTGGTATAGGGGAAAATTTTAAAATAATAGGTGGTATTTGCCGGCAGATTACCGAAAACCGCGTGCTGCACACCCTGCAGAATATTCAGGGCGCCATGTCCGTCTGCCAGGTTCGGATCATCACCTACGGGTGTACCATCAACGGGGTTAATAATATTGTTGGCATTGCTTGCCAGGATCAGATAGGCTGCAGGAAGCTGGGCGCCGGTTGCATCCGTCCATGAAAGGTTCATGGTAAAAGGTGATCCAACCGAAGCAAACTGGGTCGGGTAGTTGGTGGGTTCCGGGATCGGACCCCCGCTGTAAGAGGTCCAAATGAAATTATCGATGGTCACCTGACCTGAGGAGGTACTGTCGGCCTGTTTGATCTTCAGCACAAAATCACCCGGTGTGTTAACGACGATCGGGCCTGAGTTGTAGAGAAGGCCTTGCTGGCTGGAGGTAAAATTACCCACCAGCAGCCCGTTAATGTAAATATTCAGGTTCACAGCTGTTGAGAAGGGTTGTTTGTAATCGAATGAAAGGGTTCCGCAGCCATTCTGTAATGTCCCTGAAATGACGCTTGAAGTGGGATTTCGACCCTTCCCAAGGGTAGGCGACGGGGCAACGATCACCGAATCTCCCCTGCACTGGGTATAGGTCCATGTAGAACCATCCTGGCCGATGAATGTACCGTTATGATAGGCATTCTGGGTCTCAGGATAGTTATTGAAATTTTCATTTCCCTGACCAAACAGTGTGATCAAAGGAGCGATTAAAAATAACAGTGTAAATAATTGTTTCATAAGAATAGAATTTAAAAATGGAAATTAAAGAATGATAACTTTTTGAACGGTTGTTTTGCCGGAATTCTGATCGGTCACCCTGATAAAATAGAGGCCGGATGGAAGTTCAGGCAGTTCGACATGAAGCGATTTATTATTGGGTGAAAAGCTGGCTGACAATACTCCGATTTCCATAAATACCTCAACAGTGTAAGCAGCGTTATTTAAGAAATCAATGGTGAAATGCCCGTCAGATGAAGGATTGGGATGAACTGAGAAGGCAGGTGTCTGTAAATTTTGACCGGTACTGCTGGGTCCGACCTGGATAAATCCCGGTTTGTATTTGACACTATGTCCGGCATTGTTGGTTACAGTCAGGGTAACGTCGTAAGACCCCAGGATGTTGTAAAGGATAGGTGGTGGCGATTGGCCATTGAATGTTTCAGGGATACCCCTTTCAAATTCCCAGAACCAGTTTTCGGTATTGGTCGAAGAGGCATCGGTGAATATCACACTTTGACCCAGAACAATGGTGGAATCGCTGACCGTAAAGTTGGCGATGGGAGCATAGGAGCATCCCTCAAGCGGAGATGCCCAAAGGGAGTCGCCCGATGGAGTCAGCGCCTGGAACTCGATCGCGTGACGCCAGTTTGCAGGATCGGTATTATTCAGGTCGGGATTGCAGAATTCCAATGTGGGTCCTCTGCCGTTGGCCATTGTATCCCATGGAAGCGTGGGCAAATAGTAAACGGAATCAATCACGAAACCGTACGGATCCTTAAGAACGATGGCTTCGCCCTGGTTCGACAATGCACCCCCCGCATTCCATTGCAGGGCGGTCACCCCATAGGTATTCTGGATCCATTGGGCGCTTTTTGCAAGTAAAACATAGCCCTGGGGATTCACAGTCATATTAGGAAAGCTGTATTCAATCCCTTTGGTAAACTGGAAATTCTGTAGATTCCATGGAGCCGCATCATTGTTATAAATTTCAATGAACTCAAGAGAATCGGTTCCGCCAAGGGGTGACCGGTAATTTATTTCGGTCATGACCAATTTTGCATTGGTTGGTCCGACAACGTGGATATAAGCATTTTTGCATAAGGTTTGTTGGCCCCATTGGTTCGTGGCAGTAAGGCAAACCGTGAAATCGCCTGCATAATTATACGTGATCCCTGTGGGATTTTTCAATGTGGAGGTGGCAGGAACACCGCCCATAAAGGACCAGCTCCACGAATCGGGACAGAAATCGGTGGAGTCGAAGAAGTTAATGGACTCCCCAACCATGAGGTTCACTTTACTGGCTGCAAAATCGGGTAGCGGAGCCATGACTTCACAAAGGGTACTAAAGGTAATGTCAGCGCCATATCCCGTACCGGCTGTAGTAGTGGCATAAGCCCTCAGATGGTAGGTGGTATTGGGAAGCAGTCCGGTGATATTGCTGGTGAATGTCCCTAAGGTCCCTGGTTCAACGGTGTGGGGGCCTGCGATGGTAGGATTTGCGGCGGTGCTCCAGCAAAGTCCCCGTGCTGTGATAGTACCGCCGCCGTTTCCGGTAACATCCCCGCTTCCGGTAGCAGTATTAAAGGTAATGTTTGTAACCGTGGTTCCCGTTATTACCGTTGGAACAGTAGGACCTGCCGGGGTCAAAGGAGTGTCGGTGTTTGTCAGGATGACGACATCCCGTCGTAAGGCGGTTGTGGTGTTCGCCCCTCCCGGCCAAATACCGGTTGCACTGGTATTGAAAGCATAAACCGTATTGTCCGGGTTCCGCGACTCTACACGTCTGACCCCGTTCGGATTGTTGGCGCCGATCGGGATTACGGCCGGATAATCACCGGCAGCACTGGTTCCGGCCTGCATATAAATATCGTTGATCGCAACAGGTAATTCAGCGTTGGTCGATTGTGTCGGGGATGCCGGCCTGATCATGTAGGAAAACAACGGATCACCGGTTCCTGCAACATTGTCAAACATCAGCATGTACTTTCCATGGGATTGTGCAAGACAACTCCCTTTAACAAAACAACCATCATCGGTGGTGGCCGGGGTTCGCGGTGTTACTGCAATGTCGAGTGCAGTCAGGACTTTTGAACCGATATAAAGCGGGGCTGAGGGCATGGTTCCGCCGTTGACAACCCAACCCAGTCGGATGTTATGTTGCTGACCTGCATCAAATCGCGAACCATTGCCTGTGGGCTGTATGAAAACCCAGAAAGGACCACTGCTCCCGGTGGCATCGGTGGTGAAATAGGATAACAGGTTCGTGGTCCCTGTAAATGTGGTCCCGTTCCAGGAATTACCCGCGCCGTAAACATTAACGGCATCAGTGACCAACGCAACCGCAGTTTTTATATCATATGCCGTATTGGGGGTAAGTCCATCCACTTTCAGGCAAACAGCAAAGGCCGTTCTGGCATTGTTTGTAGAAGAGGCGGTTTTGCTTCCGAAATACTTGGGAACTACCAGTTCAGTAACAGTCTGACCGAATCCGGTGGCAGCCAGTACCATCAGCAAAAAAACCAGTCTGGATCGTGTAACATGTTGTTTCATATATAAATAATTTTATGTTTCATGGGCCACAAAGAATATCCACAATTATCATCTGCAATTTGCATAAACCTGATGTCAATGGATATTTCATAAAACAATTTTAAGAGTACCGTTCAATTTGGTACTAATCTACAAAAATGGTAATTTTTTTTGAATTTCCTGCAGCAACTTATTAACAAAAAACTGAAAAAAAGGCATGCTTGATTTCATTACAAAAATCAATCTGCAGGTTTGCCCCTGGCATCGCCGGGAATATAATGAGAAGGGCGGTTCATTAGACCGCCCTTCCCAAATAAACTGTTGTTTTACAAAATCAGCTTTTTATTTATCCTTGACCTCTTCAAAATCGACATCCGTCACTTCATCGTTTCCGGAACCTTTTGAACCCGGTTGCCCCGTGTTTGGGTCCTGATTCGGACTGCCTTGCGGCCCGGATTGTGCGGCATTCTTGTACATCTCTTCACTGGCCGTTTGCCAAATAGAATTCAGGTTGGCAATGGCCCGGTCGATACCTGCAAAATCCCTGTTTTTATGAGCGTTTTTCAGTTCATTTAAGGCATTTTCGATGGTCGCTTTCTTGTCGGCCGGAATTTTATCACCAAATTCCTTCAGTTGCTTTTCCGTTTGGAATATCAAGCTGTCGGCCTGGTTGAGTTTGTCGATTTCCTCCTTTATTTTCTTGTCGGCATCGGCATTTTGCTGTGCTTCATCTTTCATTCTGCGGATATCATCATCGGATAACCCGGATGATGCTTCGATCCGGATCTGCTGTGATTTTCCGGTTGCCTTGTCTTTCGCCGTTACATGAAGGATACCGTTTGCATCGATGTCGAAAGTAACTTCAATCTGGGGGATTCCTCTTGGTGCAGGTGGAATCCCGTCGAGATGGAACCTGCCGATACTCTTGTTTTGATTGGCCATTGGTCGTTCACCCTGCAATACATGGATCTCGACAGAGGTCTGACTATCGGCGGCCGTTGAGAATACTTCGGATTTGCGTGTAGGTATGGTTGTGTTGGCCTCAATCAGACGGGTCATAACACTCCCAAGGGTTTCAATACCCAGGGATAAGGGAGTCACATCGAGCAACAGTACATCCTTGACCTCACCGGTGAGGACGCCTCCCTGGATGGCAGCGCCGATTGCAACCACTTCGTCGGGGTTTACTCCTTTGGATGGCTCTTTGCCAAAGAGTTCCCTGACCAGCTTCTGAACGGCCGGAATACGGGTGGATCCCCCGACAAGAATTACTTCATCGATGTCGGATGCTTTCATACCGGCATCCTGCAACGCTTTCTGGCAGGGCGGGATGGTCGATTGCATCAGGTTGTCGATAAGCTGCTCGAACTTTGCACGGGTCAGTTTTTTGACAAGATGCTTAGGAACCCCGTCAACCGGCATGATATAAGGCAGATTGATTTCGGTTTCCATGGAACTGGAAAGCTCTATTTTAGCTTTTTCGGAAGCTTCTTTCAATCGTTGTAATGCCATGGGATCCTTGCGCAGGTCGAGACCTTCATCTTTCTGAAATTCATCAGCCAGCCAGTCAATAACCTTGTGGTCAAAATCATCGCCGCCCAGATGCGTATTCCCGTTGGTGGATTTGACTTCAAAAACTCCTTCTCCCAATTCAAGGATAGAGATATCGAATGTTCCGCCTCCCAGGTCGAAAACCGCAACTTTCAAATCCTTGTTCTTTTTATCAAGGCCATAAGCCAGTGCAGCAGCTGTAGGCTCGTTGATGATCCTCTTAACCTGTAACCCGGCTATTTCGCCGGCTTCCTTGGTTGCCTGGCGCTGTGAATCGCTGAAATACGCCGGTACCGTGATTACAGCTTCCCGGATCTCCTGCCCCAGATAGTCTTCTGCGGTTTTCTTCATCTTCTGAAGCACCATTGCTGAGATCTCTTGCGGAGAATACAGTTTTCCGGAAATATTGACGCGGGGTGTGTTATTATCGCCTTTTGAGACCACATAGGGAACCCTTTTGATCTCAGTCTGGACCTGGTCCCAGGTCTCACCCATAAAACGTTTTATGGAAAAAACCGTGTTTTTTGGATTTGTGATGGCTTGCCGCTTGGCCGGATCGCCCACTTTTCTTTCACCGCTTTCGGTAAAACCGACAACCGATGGTGTAGTACGTCTTCCTTCGCTGTTCGGGATAACGACAGGTTCATTGCCTTCCATTACAGCCACACAGGAGTTGGTGGTTCCAAGATCAATACCAATAATTTTACCCATTTTAATGATCTCCTTTCAAAGTAAACATTTAGTTCTTCTCAAATTTTGGCCATGGTAGTCAATGATTGTGCCAAAAGTAATTTTATGTCATAAAGATGACAAAAAGACAGAAAGGAAAATTTCTGAAGTGCACCGCCCTCCGGATTGGCGACCCGGATACATTAAAATCCCAGATCCTTTGTGTATTGATTAACTTTCAGCTCGGCTTTTGTTGGACTACTGATCTCCATATCATTATTTGATTTGATAAACCGGGCAGAAAATATTCCAATGCCGTTGTTGATGTTGGAATAGGCAGGTCTTTCCTGGACCAGTGACAGGGAGGGTTCTGTCACTTCCATGTAGGTATTCAGCGCAGATGCAGCCACGGTAAAGATAAAGTCACAATGGTGGGCGCTGCGGCCGGCAAGAGAAGTGTCGACCTTAATTTTTGATCCAACGACCGAATAAAATGCATCACCGGGGAAAAAATAATCAAAGGATGTCATCTGGTTATCGGCCGCCAGGATGTTGTTGAATACCAGCCAGTCGATGTATTTCATGACCGGGTTGGCCGGATCGGTTTTCTTGGCTTCCTGATACCAGAATCTGATAACAAGCTGATAGCGTTTACCTACCTTTGATGGCGTCCACTTTACTTCAAAGGTATACCCGGGAATAAAACTGGCAACCTGAGGTCTTTCGATAGTAAAATCACCTACCAATTCGGTCTCGGCAGTGACCTCTTTACCCGTATTCTTGTTTTTAATGAACAATTTATAGAGGCTGTTTTCATTCAACGGGGCAGTCGTATAATACATCAGTTGATCCGGGTAATAGAATATGGAATCCCCGGCCTGTTTGTTATGGATTGTAACCGTATCGCAAGGGAGGGAGTTTACCAGGGTGGTTCCGTTATATTCGTCGAGCCGTACTTCGAGTTTGTCGGGATAATTGCTTGAGTCAGGTATCTTTGCGAACTGCATGGCATCGCCCGGGCCCAGAAAGGCCTTGGTTATTTTGATAAAGGTGGTATCCTGTGTCTGATCGAGGAGGCCATAAACCACAGTGACATCTTTCCAATCGGCATTGACATTCAGTTCTTTGTTGCAGGAAAAAAGCACCGGAGCCAGGGTGACGAGTAATAGGAGAATTTTCGAGTAACGCATTGGTCAGAAATTAAGTACTTGGCAAAAGTACATAAAATATTTCGTAGTTTTGCTAATTAATCTACAAATATGGCACTGTCAAAATCATTCCGGGATGTGACCAAGGTCACCACACATATTCTTCAGGAGATGAAATTGCAGGGTGAGAAGATCGCCATGCTGACCGCCTACGATTATTCGTTTGCAAGAATCCTTGACAGTACTGGAATTGATGTCATTCTGGTCGGGGATTCAGCTTCCAACGTAATGGCAGGTCACACATCTACCTTACCCATAACCCTCAATGAGATGATTTACCACGGCGCATCTGTCGTCAGGGCTGTAAAAAGAGCGCTGGTAGTTGTTGATCTTCCGTTTGGCACCTATCAGGGGAATTCAAAGGAGGCGCTGAATTCATCAATCCGTATCATGAAGGAGACGGGAGCTGATGCAGTGAAACTGGAAGGAGGCAGAGAAGTTTTGGAGTCGGTCGACCGCATTCTCTCCGCCGGGATACCGGTAATGGGACATCTGGGGCTGACTCCGCAATCAATTCACAAATTCGGCACCTATGTGGTTAGGGCTACCGGCGACGACGAAGCGGCAAAACTGATCGAAGACGCCCATATTCTTGAAAAAGCAGGCTGTTTTGGTATCGTTCTGGAGAAAATTCCGGCCGTGTTGGGTAAAAAAGTCACCGCGGAGATAAAAATTCCCATTATCGGGATCGGAGCCGGAAGATGGGTAGATGGCCAGGTTCTGGTACTGCATGATATGCTCGGGATCACCATGGAATTCTCCCCCCGGTTTCTGCGCCGTTATCATAACCTGTCGGAAGAAGTCCGCGGAGCCGTGAATACCTATATCCAGGATGTGAAAACCCTTGACTTTCCAAATGAGAAAGAGCAGTATTGACCAGGATATCCTGTTTGAAGATAACCACCTGATCATATTTAATAAACGGCCATCCGACATCGTGCAGGGGGATAAGACCGGTGATGAACCGCTGAGTGAACAGATTAAACGGTACCTGAAAGTAAAGTACCATAAGCCCGGTGAAGTATTTTTAGGAGTGGTGCACCGCCTGGACCGTCCGGTTAGCGGTGCTTTGATTTTTGCAAGAACTTCAAAAGCCCTCACGCGACTCAATATGATGTTGCGTGACGGAGCGATTCAGAAGACTTATTGGGCAGTTGTCGGCAAGAGGCCTCCGGAGCCGGAGGGCCACCTGAAACAGTTCATTCAACGAAATGAACAGCAAAACAAATCCTACATTTTCAACTACCCGGTAAAAGATGCACAGAGCGCGGAGCTCCGCTATAAAATAGCCGGCATCAGCGATAAGTTTTTTCTTCTTGAAATACAATTAATTACGGGTCGACATCATCAAATAAGGGCACAGTTGGCCGCTATGGGGTGCCCCGTTAAAGGCGATCTTAAATATGGTTACCCGCGATCAAATCCGGGTGGTTTTATACATCTCCATTCCCGAACCATTCATTTCTTTCATCCGGTAACAAAGAGCCCGATGATCATTCATGCGGATCCCCCCTCAGATCCTTTATGGAATTATTTTCTGATGCAACATAAAGGCTCTGCCGGCGATGAGTAACATTCATGCAGAACACGACTCAACACTGGAAATTCAAAGCCTTCAAAGGCCCTTGACGGAGTATTCCTCTACCCTCTTCACATCGCAACAACTCCGGCCCGAATCATTCAGAACCGTTCCCTTTACAAAAAATCCTCCCGATTGGATCCTTGGTGTGATCCTGATCTGTCTGATCCTGATCGCATGGACCCACGTTTTCTATTCCAACCGCATCCGATTGATGTTTAAAGCACCGTTTTCCCAGCGAAATGTCAACCAATTACTCCGGGACGGGAATATAATGACGGAACGATTTACCCTGACTTACAGCGCCGTTTATATTCTGACCTTTTCTCTCCTTCTTTTTGAAATCAATCGAATTCTGGTCGGATTCCGTTTCACCCACCTGAATGATCTGACCATATTTGGCATCCTGAATTTATTTGTCATCGGATATTATGTACTGAAAATGTGTGTAATATGGTTTCTTGGATCTGTTTTCAAGACCCGTGAAACCACCCTGAACTATCAGCTGAATCTGATGATCCTTTCCATGATAACGGGACCCGTTCTCCTGGTATCCCTTATTCCTTTTCTTTTCATTCCTGATATTAAACTTCTCTATATGAGCATAATGGCAGCAGGAATATTGTTGTTGTTTAGGTTTGTGAGAGGTTTTTTTATTGGAATGTCTCTGACCAAATTTTCGTATTTATTTTTATTTGTGTATCTTTGCAGCCTCGAAATTTTACCGGTTTTAATACTCGTAAAAATCTTATTGATCTTTTAGGTGATCTGTTATTGCAAGGGTTTCGGGATGTTGAACATTAATACTGTAGTGCTTTGAAAATTAAGAATATTCTGGTTTCCCAACCTCAGCCGACCGATTTTGAAAAATCACCCTACGGCGAAATTGCACGGAAATTCAATGTTAATATTACATTTCGGAAGTTCTTTATGATTGAAGGGATCCCCGCCAGGGATTTTCGCAAGGACCGAATTAACATCCTGGATTACTCTGCCGTAATATTTACATCGCGGAATGCAGTGGATCATTTCTTCAGAATCTCTAAGGAGATGCGTGTTGAAGTTCCCGAAACAATGAAGTATTTCAGTATTTCGGAATCAACCGCTTATTATTTACAGAAATATGTTCAGTTTCGCAAACGAAAGATCTTTCACAGCAAAGAGAACTATGCCAACCTGATCGAACTTATCAAGAAACACAAGACCGATAAATTTTTATTACCCTGTTCTGATATTCACAAGCAGGAAATCCCCAAAATGCTGGAAGAAAATAAGATCCAGTATAAAAAGGCAATTATCTACAAAACTCTTGCGAGCGACCTTTCCGACATCGATATCAATCATTATGATCTTCTCATTTTTTTCAGCCCTTCCGGGATAAAATCTCTTTTCAAGAATTTTCCCGATTTTGTCCAGGGTGAAATCGCCATCGGTGCATTTGGAAATTCGACCCATAAAGCGGTCAGGGACGCGGGATTAAATCTGAATGTGGAGGCTCCCACTCAGAACGCTCCTTCGATGACCCTCGCGATTGAGCAATTTTTGCAGGCCGAAGCCCGGAAAAAATAGCGGCTTCAGCTTTTCACCGGAAATCCCGCTGACAGTATGAGGTACACCTTCTCCAGGAGAGAACGATTGGGAAGCAGGTCAGCAATCGATCGTTTGTTTGATCAGGGTTCCATGTTTCATGTAAGGCCATTCAGGGTGATCTGGTTGCCCGTACCGGAAGTACAGGTACCGGTTCAGCTATTGGTAACCGTTCCAAAATCGTGTTTCAAGTCAGCTGTAAAGCGAAATCTGGTTAAACGCCGCATTAAAGAGGCCTACCGTCAAAACAAAGACATCCTGAATGATTTTTGTACGGGATCATCCCTTCATTTGCATGTATGCGTGTTATACGCTTCCAAAGAAATAGAGCCTTCCCCGGTGATCCGCGAAAAAATAATTTTAATTTTACACCGTTTAATTAAAGAAAATGAAAAGGTTACTCAGTAGTTTTTTCATTTTTCTGATTCGTTTTTATCAGGCAGCGCTTTCACCTTACCTGATGCCTTCATGCCGGTTCACGCCGACTTGTTCGGTTTACGGTATCGAAGCCATCAGAAAACACGGGCCTTTCAGGGGAACCTGGCTGACCCTGAAAAGGATCGGTCGATGCCATCCCTGGGGTGGAAGCGGATACGACCCGGTTCCTTGAAAAGCAGGAACGTAATGCAGCAGGCCGGTGAACCGGTTTACTTTTAAAACAGCTAATTTTTGAAAATATGCAGTGTTTGAAGTTTGAATTTTTACTGAAGACCGTCAGGCGGTCTGTAGCTTTCGCTGTCCTGTTGATTTGGGCCGCCGTTTCTGCAATTGCTCAGGCTCCTGATCAGCAGGGTTTTGAGATCATGAAAAACCTGGATATTTTTTCCAACACGATCAAGGAACTCGATCTGGATTATGTGGATAAAATCAATCCGGGTGAACTGACCCAGACCGGGATTGAGGCGATGCTCGAATCGCTGGATCCTTATACCAATTTCATTCCGGAATCGCAGGTCGAAGATTACAAGTTCATCACCACTGGGCAATACGGTGGTATTGGCGCACTGATCCACCAACAGGGCAATGCCGTTGTCATCTCCGAGCCCTATGAAGGATCTCCTGCCCACAAAGCGGGCCTGAAAGCCGGTGACCGGATCATTGAACTGAACGGGAAGCCCACGGCCGGAAAGTCATACGAAGATGTCAGCTCCATTCTTAAAGGTCAGTCGGGTTCCATGGTTCACCTCCGGATTCAACGGGAAGGGGAACCGGAAATCATCGAAAAAAATATCACAAGGGAGATCATCAAAATCGACAACATTCCCTTTTCCGGGATGGTAGCGGAAGGGACAGGCTATATCAAACTTACGGGGTTCACCCAGAATGCCGGGAAAGAGGTGAAACAGGCATTTATGAAGCTGCGGGAAGGGAACAAGCTGCAGGATATCATTATCGATCTGCGGGGAAATGGTGGCGGCCTGCTCAATGAAGCGGTCGATATTGCCAACCTTTTTGTCGAAAGAGGCCAGGAGATTGTCAGCACGAAAGGAAAAATGGCTGATAAAAACAGGACCCATTTCACCATGAATCCTCCCGTCGATCTGAACATTCCGGTGGTGGTGCTGGTTGACCGGCAAAGCGCCTCAGCCAGTGAAATTCTTGCCGGATCCCTGCAGGACCTCGACCGCGGTGTAATCGTGGGTCAGCGCACTTTCGGAAAAGGGCTGGTTCAAAACGTCGTACCGTTGAGTTATAACGCGCAAATCAAGATTACCGTTGCAAAATATTATATTCCAAGCGGACGTTGTATCCAGGCCATCGACTACGAGCATAAAAAGAAAGACGGCTCTTTTGGAAAAATCCCCGATTCCCTGATCAGGGCATTTAAAACCCGGAATGGCCGAACAGTATATGATGGGGGTGGAATACAGCCTGATCTTTTGACCGAACCCCGTAAATTCAGCAATGTTGCATTGTCGCTCTATTCAAAATACCTGATCTTTGATTTTGCAACCCGGTTTGAACGGGAACATCCCGCCATTCCCCCGGCCGGCGAATTTGAAATTTCCGATACTGTTTACAATCAGTTCCTCGATTATATCAGGGATAAGGATTACAGCTATACAACCCGGAGTGAACGGGCCTTGGAACAGCTTAAATCAGAGGCGGTCAGGGATCATTGTTTCGATTCCATTGCAGGCGAATACAACCACCTGAAAGAACGAATGGCCGAGAATAAAAAAGAGGACCTGAAAAGATACCGTGATCAGATCAAGGAATTGCTTAAAATGGAGATTGTTACACGATACTACTTCCAGAAAGGAAAAATCGAAGCCTCCCTGAAACAGGATAAAGAGCTTAGCGAGGCAATCGGGTTATTAAAAGAGAAGGAAAAGTATACTGCGATTCTGGCAGGAAAGTACCATAATCCCAAGCCCGAAATCCCCATCAGGAATGATGAAGAAGATGATAACCCCTTAGAATAACAAATCATGAAAGAACATTCATCGGGGTTCACCTATCAGGAATTCGATTCACCAGGTTCGCTTTCCAACACGGATCGTGAATTAATTGAAACGGCAAAGAGGGCTGCGGAGAACTCGTATGCCCCCTACTCAAAATATCACGTGGGAGCTGCCCTCCGATTGGTTAATGGCATGGTTATCACGGGAAGCAATCAGGAAAATGCCTCCTTCCCCGTGGGTTCATGCGCCGAACGGGTCGCTTTATTCGCCGCCATGGCTTCTTATCCGGATATCTCCATCGAATCGATTGCCATTACGGCACATGCCGAAGATTTCACCGTCGATTCGCCTGTAACTCCCTGCGGCATATGCCGGCAGGCTATCCTCGAATATGAACTCAGATCGGGTCGGAAAATCCGGATCATCATGGCCGGTGAGACCGGACCGGTTTACATCGTCGGGAGTATCAGCGACCTTTTGCCCCTCTCCTTCAGCGCCTCAGAATTGAGAAAGTAATGAGCATTATAGAAAACCAATTAACAGAAAGCGGATGCGAAGAATCACACTACTCATTTTAACAGGTCTGTTTTTAGTTCTCACTTCTATGAGAAGCGACAAACCGGCATACAAAATTTATAACGGGAAAGGGAATCGTGCCAATTACCAGGACATCCTTGATGCTGCGAAGAAATCCGATATTATTTTCTTCGGTGAAATCCATAACAACCCGATCTGTCATTGGCTTGAGCTGGAACTGACCCGCGATCTTTTCAACGCCAAAAAGGGAAACCTGATCCTCGGGGCGGAGATGTTTGAAGCCGATAACCAGCTTTTAATCAATGAATACATCTCAAAAATGATCCGGAAAAAAGATTTCGAATCGGAGGCGAAACTCTGGAGTAACTATAAAACGGATTATGCTCCCATCATTGATTTTGCAAGGGAAAAAGGGATAAAGGTCGTTGCAACCAACATTCCCCGCAGGTATGCCGCACTGGTTAATTTAAAAGGTTTTGAAGGCCTCGACAGCATCAATGCCCAGCAACGGGGGCTCATCGCCTCCCTTCCAATCAAATACATCGATACCCTTGAATGTTATGCTTCCATTTCAAAGAACATCGGCGATGCGATGCCGGCCCATCAGACGGCCAACCTGGGCAAGGCACAGGCCATCAAGGACGCTACCATGTCACACTTCCTCATGAAAAACGCCTTTACCGAAAAAGCCATCCTTCATTTCAACGGCGCTTATCACAGCGACAACTACCAGGGGATTGTATGGTATGTGCAGCAAGCCATCCGCAAGACCAGTTATGAGGTGAAACTGCTGACCATTACCTGTCTGGAACAGGCTGATATCGATACCATTTCAAAAAATGATGCCAAAAAGGCCGATTACATTATCGTAATACCCGCCTCCATGACCAAAGGAAATTAGGATCAGTTGCTGATACCCGTTTATTTTATTTTTCCATCATAAACCGGCTCCTGCAAACCCGAGGTCAGGCGAAAGTGTAGTATGCATTGATCAGAAAATTCCACAGTGTTACAACGATTGTTGCCACAAGTTTTGAAAGGTAAAAATTGACCCTGAATTTTCCTGTCAGGGCCCAAATGATAAGGAGGTTGATAAGCAACCCGATCAGTGCAATGATGAAAAACCGCGTGAATTCCAATGCTATATTGGGATTGGAACTGTGAAAAGTCCAGATTCGGTTCATCAGGTAATTGGAGGAGGCTGCCATCACAAAGCCGCAGGAATTGGCAATGTACTTTTGGATCTTCAGGTATTCTTTGCAGATGAAAGTGATTCCAAAATCAACAAAGACACCCGAAAATCCTACAATGCAGAATTTTATGAATTTGAGGATGAAAACTTCGGTAAAAAAAGAATCCATGTTACAGTTGTATAATGAGAACCTCGTTTTTACCCTCCCGGATCACTTCAACGTTTACAGTCATCCCGTGTTTGAGCTTTTGTAATCGTGACATATATTCATAAATATTGCCCACCGGGAGACCGTTGATCGCGGTGATGATATCTCCCTTCAGCAATCCTCCCCGGTCAGCCGGACCACCTTTTGTCACCCCGTCAATACGAAGTCCTTTTTTTTCTGTGCCTGCAAAATCGGGCATGATTCCCAATGTGACCTTAAGCCGCCGGCCGGTCCTGACACTGCCCTCCTTTTTACCCGATTCCCGGAAAGTGAGCGCATTCTCCTGTTGTGCAACCAGATTTATTAAAGAACAGGCAAAATCTTCGATTTGTCTCTCTGAACCGAAATCAAGTTTTTCGGTATCGTCAAACGGGGTGTGGTAATCCGTGTGAACACCGGTATTGAAATAAAACACCGGAATATTGGAGGAATAGAAGGCAGCATGATCGGAGGGACCGTATCCATCGGGGGCATGTACTACCTTGAACGGCAAACCGGATTCCAGTAACGTTAACAGTGAGTCAGCTTCAGCCGAGGTTCCGGTGCCGCTTACGGATATGGAATTCTTCTCCTTGTCGAACCTTCCGACCATATCAAAGTTGAACATCGTTTTGATATTTTTAATCCCGACCGGTGGATGGTTTACAAAGAACTTGGAGCCCAGTAAACCGATCTCTTCACCGCTGAAAGCAATAAAAATAATGCTTCGTTTCACGCGGCCTTTTTGTGTTCCGAAATGTTTTGCAAGCGCCATCACCATGGCTGTACCTGAGGCATTGTCATCCGCGCCATTGTGAATAGCAACAGTATCTGGCATTCGTGACCCCGATCCGGGTCCGCCAAAACCAAGATGATCATAATGCCCTCCGACTACCAGGTACTCCTGTTTCAGAACGGGATCTGCACCTTCGAGCAGGGACACGACATTGGCCGTGCGTTCCCGCTTCTGAACAACATCGGCAGCGGCATCGATCATTAATCCGGTTGCGAAACTGTGTGGCATCTTTCCGCCGACCAGTGTTCGCTCGAGGCTATCGATGGTCACGCCGGTTTGCTTCAGCATTTTATTGGCAAGGTCCCGGGTGATACTGATGACCGGGATTCCCGCGGTCACTTCATTATTTTCAACCACCAGAGACATGGGTTTATCCTCTTTTTCCAGTCCGGCAGGAGTCACCACAAAAATTCCAGCTGCGCCGCGATCCTTTGCAGTCAATACCTTACTCCTGATGTCACTATACGGGATGAATCTGCTTTCCGGGTTATCAAGATCGGGATCAGCCCTGAAAACCATAATCCACTTGCCCTTGACATCCAAACTCTGGTAGTCGTTCCATTTCAGGCTGTCGAGATCGATATCGAATCCGTACCCGGCAAAAACCAGCTCCGCGTCCACCGATGCCGAAGAAGAAAACGAGAGGGGCATAAATTCTTTTTTCAGATTGGCCTGAAATCCTTCAAAAGCAATACTGTTATTCATTCCCAGCTCAACGTTCGTCACAATTTCAAACCATTGAAATCCATCCTCATACATCATTGTCAGCCCGGCGTTACGAAAATGATCCCGGATAAAATTCGCTGCCGTCATCATCTCGGGAGAACCGGGTTTCCGGCCTTTCAGGGAGTCCGAAGCAAGAAACGTTACATATTCCCGGAGTTCATCTGAGCCGGTTGATACCTTCTGGGCATTTATAATGCCTGTCGAGGTTAACAGACAAAACAGAAAAAAGAGTCTTATCCACTGCATACAATTACACTTGTGTTAAATTTCATCAGGTGTCACGATTCATCGATCGCCTGTCACCGTTTCCTTGATAACTCCGCCACCAAGCACCAGATCATCCTGGTAAAAAACTGCACTTTGACCCGGTGCAATCGCGTCGTTCGGTTGAAAAAAAGCCACAAGGACCTGCCCATTTTCGAGAGGTTTAATCCTGGCCATGTGTTCTTTCTGTGCCGATCTGATCCTGACATTACACTCCGTTTCATGTTCTAAATGTGAAACAGCAATCCAATTCAGATCTTCCACTAAAAAGGTGGTGTTATAGGTTTCCCGGCGTGTTCCGACAATCACCCGGTTGGCAGCTTTGTCAAGACTTAGCACGTAAAGTGGCTCAGGATAGGCAATTCCAAGTCCTTTCCGCTGACCGATCGTATAGTTCCAGATCCCCTTATGGTGTCCCAGAATATTTCCATCGGAATCGACAATATCACCCGGGTTTTCATTTGTATTCAAAAGGTCTTTATAATCACCTCCGTAAAAATCCTGGCTCTCTTCCAGATCCGGAGCCGTAATGCCGGCCTTCCTTGAAAACTCCCTGATTTCATCCTTGAAAAATCCGCCCACCGGAAAAATAACTGAACTGAGCTGTTCCTGTGAAAGCCGGTAAATAAAGTAAGTCTGATCTTTTTTAGGATCCACCCCTTTTTTCAGGATAAACCTTTTGATAGGCTCGACGAATTCAACACGGGCATAGTGACCCGTGGCAAAATAATCAAATGAGATTCCGCTTTTTCGGGCCATTTCAGGAAGCAATCCGAATTTTATCAACTGGTTGCATTGCACGCAGGGATTAGGCGTTCGGCCCGCCAGGTACTCGCTTCTGAAATAGGCAAGCACCGCCTGTTTATATTCGTCCGCACAATTAAAAACGTGATGGGGGATTTTCAGTTTATCAGCTACTTCTCTTGCTTCACGGATCTCTTCTTCCTCGTCAGCGCCATAACAGGCATGCTTCCCGGTTGATTGGTAGCGGCCATCCCAGAGCGCCATGGTAACCCCGATCACATCGTAACCCTGTTGCAAGAGCAACCAGGCCGCAACCGAAGAGTCAACACCTCCGCTTAAACCGACTATTGCTGTTTTTTTTTTCAAAAAATCTCAGATCTGTATGAAAATAGAAAATCGGGAACCATCGTTTCGGCTGCAAAGTTACGATTATTTTAATTTTGCGAGCTTGCTGATCAAGGTTCCCTGCAAAGTGGTCAACAGGAAAATTCACGAGGATTCATTTGCAACTGAAACTGTAAGTGAAAGGGATTTGCAATTTTTTTCTTATCTTTGAAGAAAGCGAAGATTGCGAAATTAAAGTGAAAAACAAAACGGTTGATTTTTCCGACAGATACGAGTTTAAGACGGACATATACAAATTTCTATTTGTGTAGTTAAAGTCACACATATATCTTTGCATCAAAACCTAAAAAACCCACGGTTTATGCGATCAATCAAAACTTATTCACTGTTACTGACCATGCTTATGGTCTTTGTTTTTACATCCTGTCATAAGGAACCTTCCACGGATCCGACTTATATTAAAAAAATGGAAGACCTGAAGGTTCCGGAATCCTTTGACTGGGAGACCTCAAGAATTATCAACCTCTCCCTGGCTGTTGACATGCCATCACAGATTGGGCTTTTGTCGAAAATCACGGTTTACAACGGGAATCCGTTGGATGGCGGGAGTTCCCTGATCGTTGGATCGGCCGGTTATAATTTCCCATTTGTGTCGAGGCTCAGAATTCCGACTGCTTTAAAGGAGCTGTACTTTGAAATGAAATCGGGCGACGGCACCGTTCAGATTACAAACATGGTAGTGGCTGAAACCATGACCTATACCTTCAAAGAGACCAAAAAAGGCGGGTTCAAGTCGCACAATACGGCAGCCGACCCGACCTGCGGCACCGGTTGTGACGGAAATCCCACCGGTGGATCCTTCACCATCAGTAACGGAAAGACTTACTGTATCACTACTTCTTACAGTGGCAGTATTTCGATCACCAAAGGTACCCTGAAGATCTGCGGAACCTTTAACGGAACGATCAACATGGCGCCGCAAGGAAATAACAATGTATATCTGATTATCACCGACGGGGGAAATGCCTCCATTGGTTCGCTGAGTATGGATAAAAACTGCCTGATCACGGTTTACTCCAATTCGACTGCTACCATCGGCTCCTTCAACCTGAACCAGACTGCACAGGTGGTCAATTACGGAACCATGACCATCAATTCCAACTTCAATCCCAACGACCTGGTTCAGAATTTCGGAACCATGACCATTAACGGGGTTTACAACATGAACGGGAGTAAAAGCGAATTGTTGAACACCGGCACGCTGAACATCAACAATGGTCAATGGAATGTTATCAACAAGGTAACCAACGAAGGTTTAATCGAGGTATCGGGCGATATCAACTTCAACAACAGCATTGTCTATAATGAGTGTGCCATCATCAGCCATCAGGGTATAAACTTCAACAACGTGACCTACACCTCCGATGCCGGGTTTATAAGGGCATATACGGGTGCAACCGTTAACGGCGGAGCTAACCTTACTTTGAAAAACAAATCAATGCTGATGTGTGCTGACCTGATCGTGAATAACGACGTAATCGGCCAGGGCAGCACCAGCGTGATCAAAGCAACCAGCACCGTTCGCATAAACGGGAATAAATATATTAACGGACCCCTTGAAATGCTCACTCCCAACGGAACCCTGGTTAATGGTTCCTATCCGGCCAATTTCAAAAACGGGGCGACATTGAAGTCAATCGCTAACACCACCGTTATTATCCCGATTTCAGCATGTAATCCGGTTGGAAACCAGCCTGACAATCCTCCAACGGATGACCGTGACGGTGACGGGGTACCCGATAATCTCGACGATTATCCCGATGATCCGACCCGCGCCTACAACAACTACTGGCCGGCAAAAGACCAGTTCGGTTCCCTCGCTTTCGAAGATTTATGGCCATCCCGTGGTGATTATGACATGAACGACCAGGTAATTGATTGCAATTACTGGTACATTACCAACGCCCAGAATAAAGTGGTTGACGTGAAACCGACTTTCTATGTTCGCGCCGTCGGTGCTTACCTGCAGAATGGTTTCGGCTGGCAGTTTGACGGAGTACTTCCTCAGGCTGTTGAATCCGTAACCGGTATCGATCTTCGATTCGGATACATCAGTCTGGCTGCAAACGGGGTGGAAAATAACCAGACCCAGGCTGTTGTCATTGGCTGGGATAATGCTGAGAACGTAATTAATCGTGTTGGAGGCTCCTTTTACAACACCCAGAATGACGGATTTTACGGAATTTCCGATACCATAAAAATTAACCTCCATTTCGGCACACCACAGGATCAGGCTGCTGTCGGACAACCTCCTTACAATCCGTTTATTATTAAAGATATGCAGCGCAGCGTCGAAGTTCATTTACCGGACCATGTTCCTACTTCACTCTTCGATACCAGCTTATTCGGAACCGGCGATGATGCCTCAGATCCTGCAACCGGCAGGTACTATAAGACCAAAGACAACAATCTGCCCTGGGCCATCTGTATACCCAAGAAATTTGACTACACCTGGGAACTGGTACAAATTGTTTACGGACACCTTAAATTCGGAACCTGGGCAGAATCAGGCGGAACGTTGTATCCCGACTGGTATGAAAATCTGAGCGGATATCGTGATCCGGCTCAAATTTATACCAAACCGGCTAAATAATCTTTTGTTTTCTGTGGGTTTGAAAGAGGGCGGCTCAAAAGGCCGCTCTTTTTTTTGGTTGTACCGGATTTACAAAAAACCATTAATTACATCCATTTACTTATTATATGATTACAAAAACAAACTATTAATTGTTTTATTATTGGGGAAACAGTATTTTTGCTCTACTTAAAATCTTCCCCATGAAAAAGCGTATTGGAATCCTTACCATTGGTATTTGGATGGTGACTGCCGTATTAATGATCCTTCCGACCGGTTGTCGGAAAAAAATCAATGAGGATCCTGTTATTCCTCAACATTTTACAGATCTAAAAGTTGCCTCCAACTTCCAATTTGAGAACTTTATCAACCTCGACGTGACCATTTCAGTCTCAAATCCCGGTGATCAGACCCTCTTTGTAATCCAGATTTTTCAGGGAGATCCGGCCCTTGATGGGAAACTTATTGCGACCGGTGCGACCGTAAATTTCCAGTACAAAACAGCTTTAAGAGTCCCATCGAGGTTGAAAGAGCTGTATGTTGGGAAAATCTCAGCCACCGGGAACAATGAATTTGTCGCCGTGCCGATTTCCGGTGACAAACTGACCTACCAGTTCGGGTCCCTGACGTCGCCTACTGCCGCCTTAGGGAATGATTGTGAAACCGGTACGCCCATCAATAGCTCAGGAACCTACACCATCAATTCGGGACAGACCTATGTTGTCAAACAGGGAAAGAACATAAATCCACTGAAAGTGACCATTAACACCGGGGGCACTTTAAGGATTTGCGGAATCGCAAATATCACCACCCTCAGCGGGTCTGGTATGCTGATCATCTCACCTTCAGGCACTGCCACGATCCCGGCCAGTAATACCTATGCGGATATCGACAATTTCGGGAGCCTAAATTTTGCACAGTGTGGAACGAATAAGACTTTTAATATAATGGACGGATCCATCGTTCAGAATTATGGCAATCTAACTTTCAGCAATAATTTGAATGTTAAAGGATTGTTGATCAATAACTATCACCTCACCTGTGTGGGCGATGCCCAGACACAGACCGGGGGAATCATCAAGAACTATTGTCAAATGTATGTGACCAGCACCAAAAGCACAGCCATGCAGATCGTTACAGGGAGTGTCGCCGACCCGGGATTTGTCAATGGCCCGAACGCCTACCTGAAGGTGACGGGAGAGATTAGCTTTAGTGGCCAGGGCTATGGTAATCTTGGTTTACAAAGCCTGATTGAGACCGGTACTTTTAAAATCCAGGGAAATATTGCCGGACCGTCATCGCAAGGTTCTCAGATTCATGCCACCGGCTCAGGGAAGAGTCAGACCACTGCAAGTTGTGTTTTAACCGGGTATATCGATTTATGGTCAACTAATTTTAACCCACAACTTGGCAGTTATGGCCCGAATGTGACCAAGCATACAACCGGTATTGTGATCCCGGTTCAGGATTGCAGCGCACCGATCAAGCCCGCCATTACCAGTTCGCTGAACGCTGCAGGTACTGTAGGAGCCCCGATAACGCCGTATGTGATTACTGCCACAGGAACGGACCCGATTACCTATTCTGCAACCAATCTGCCTGCCGGACTGACTTTTAATCCTGCAACACACACCATCAGCGGTACTCCGACAGCAGCGGGAGTGACCAATATTACCCTGGTAGCAGATAATATGGTCGGAACCGATACAAAGATCCTGGTGTTTTCGGTCATTACGCCCACCTATCCTCCGGTCATTACCAGTTCATTGTCAGCCAAGACAACCGTAAATCAATCTTTCAGCTATGAGATTACAGCAGAGGGTACAACCCCGATAACCTTTGATGCCACGAACCTGCCTTCAGGTCTCACCTTTGATCCCACAACCCATAAAATAACGGGAATCCCAACCGTTGCAGGCACTTTCAACATTCCACTCTCAGCTTCAAACAATGCCGGTACCGATAACAAGACCCTTGTCCTGATCATCGGCACGCCGCCCTCTATAATCAGCGGACTTACCGCAGCCGGAACGGTCGGACAACAGTTTGAAACTTATACGATTGTAGCAACCGGAACAGATCCGAAGACCTATAACGCGACTGGTTTGCCTCCGGGTTTGTATTTTGATCCGGAGACCCATAAGATCAACGGAACACCTATTCAAACCGGCGTTTTCGATGTGACCCTGACGGCAGACAATGAATATGGAAACGACACTCAGATACTGAAAATCACCATCCAGGAAGGCATTCAGGCTCCAACCATCACGAGTGAACTGACTGCCTCCGGTACAAAGAATCAACCCTTCAGTTATACGGTTACCGCAACCGGGACAGAGCCCATCACCTACCAGGCTACCAACCTGCCCGCCGGATTATCATTCGATCCGTCGACTCAGGTAATCAGTGGCATCCCGACAGCAACCGGAATTACCAATGTCACGCTTACAGCAACCAACAGCGCCGGTACTGATACCAAAGTTCTTGTAATCACCATCGTGTCGCCATCCATTATCGACACCGACGGTGACGGCGTTCCCGACGATCTGGATGCTTATCCCACGGATCCAACCCGCGCCTTCAATTCCTATTATCCCAACGAAATCGATTTTGCCACTTACACCTTTGAGGACCTGTGGCCTGCTTACGGTGATTACGACTGTAATGATCTGGTGATGAACTTCAACTATAAAATTGTCACCAATGCACAAAACAAGGTGGTTGACCTAATTGCCAAGTTTAAAATCAAAGCTGCCGGGGCATCTTATGACAACGGATTTGGCGTTGCTTTAAGCACCCCGCCATCCAATGTTGAAAGCGTAACCGGTTGTATCAAAGTTGGTAATGCTGTTCATTTTGATCCAAAGGGATTTGAAAGCGGCCATACCCTCAACACCGTAATAATTCCGGTTGATGCCGTGAATACCCTGCTGGGTGGCGCTATTATCAATACCGTACATGGGGGATATACGGTCCAGACACAGGTTCAAACCGTGACGGTCCATCTTTCGAACCCGCAGGAGAGCATCGGAACCCCTCCGTATAACCCGTTTATCTTTGTGAATCAGGATCGTGGTAAGGAGGTTCATTTAAAGGACCACCCGCCGACCGAGCTGGCAAACACCATCTATTTCGGTTCTGAAGATGACGGATCGGATCCATCACAGAATTTCTACTACCGTTCAAAGACCAGCCTGCCCTGGGCCATGGAAGTCCCAATCGACTTTGAGTACCCGATCGAAAAGGCTGATATTGTACAAACCTATCTGCATTTTGCAGCCTGGGCACAATCATCAGGCGTCCAGTATCCCGATTGGTATATGAACAAAGAAGGATACCGGAACGCTGCAAATATCTATTAAGACATACTTGCGCGTGGATTTTTAAATCCTGGCACAGGTTATCGTTTAATAACCTCAGTGATATCCAAATATCTATCGCGGATCATCCGGTTTGATTTTGATCTTTTAAAAAGAAAACCAGGATGAGGTAAAGCGCGGTGATCAGCACCCCGATTCCGGAGATGAGGAACATCGCGGCAGGACCAATTGCAAACCAAAGGAACCCTGCAAGTGTGCTCGATATCATCGTGCAGATGCTGGCTGCGCTGTTATAAAAACCGATCGCTGTCGCAGTATCTGATTTCGCCGCCAGATTCGAGATTAACGCCTTTGAAATACCTTCGGTACAAGCTGCATAAATTCCATAAAGAAAAAAGAGTATGCCGAACATCCATAACGCGGTGACAAATCCCATCAGGGAATAAACGATTGCGAAGATCAGTAAACCGGCAATCAGCATGGTTTTTAATCCGATCCTATCCGCCAGAATCCCGATCGGATATGAAAACAACGCGTAAACCAGGTTATAGAAGATATAAACCCCGATCATCATCGTGTCGGAAAGATGCTGTTCCTTGAGGGCGAGTAAAAGAAATGCGTCAGAACTGTTGAAGAGGGTGAAAACCAGCAATCCGGCAACCAGGTATCGGAAGGCTGGAGCGCTCTTTTTCCAGTACCGGAGATAGGAAAAGAAACCCGGTTTCTCCTTCAGGTTAGACAGTGATCGGTCGGAATGGGTGTTCGCCTTCTTATCCTTCAGAAAAAAGGTCAGTAAAATCGCGATTAAACCGGGAAAGAAAGCGATTAAAAACAATACCTGATAAGCCCCTGGGTTGAACCAGAGGTAAACCAGCGCAAGTAGGGGTCCGATGGCTGCACCGACCGTATCCATGGAACGGTGAAATCCAAATACCTTTCCTTTGTGTTCCTTTGTTGTTTCATCACTGAGCAGGGCGTCGCGGGCGCTTGTCCGGATACCCTTTCCGAACCGGTCGAGGGTACGGGCAACGAAGATCCACCATGGAAATGTAAATAAAGCCATCATGGGTTTCGACAGGGCGCTTAACGAATATCCACCACGGATGAATGGTACCCGCTTTTGCAAAGTATCCGACAATTTTCCGAAGTAGCCCTTGCTGATCCCGGCAGTAGCTTCAGCAACGCCTTCGAGGATCCCGATCATCAAAACCGAAAAACCAATGGATTTTAGATAAACAGGCATTACCGGGTAGAGCATTTCACTGGCAATATCGGTGAAGAGACTCACAAAAGAGACAAGGTAGATGGCGCGTGTGAAAATTTTTCCGGAAGAACTCATATTATAAGGCTATACATCGAGATTCGTTTTTACAATTCTTACTCTTTTAAATATTCCCTGGCTCCACTACTCAGTTTATTGTTCCAGTGTTTGCCTGCAGTTTCTGCATTTGCAATAGTAACCGGATCCTTATAGCTTAACCTTTTCAGGGTCCTGAATGCGTTGATCCTCGTTTCGAACTCATATCGCGGTCCGGTGTAACCGATCAGTTCTTTCAGATGTTCTTTCTTACCCTGTGAAATGGCAATGGCCAACCATCTCATTCTGATATTTTTTCCCCTCCAGCCTTCCATCTCTTTCGTTTGTCCTAAATAATAGGATGTTTGTTCAGGAAAAGAGCTGCACAGCGCATCAAGAGCAAGTTCTACGTTCAGATAACTTGAATCAACGAGCATGACTTCGACCGATGTTTGTAACAAGTCGGGGATCCTTTTTAGATTCTGCAGCGCCGATTTCCTCATATTGGCATCGGGATCGCGAAGGGCCCTGCGAAAAACTTCGGTAACTTCCGGGGTATTGACGTCCGACAACTGCTTGAGAATTTCCGACTTGATCAGCCAGAAACGTTCCTTATAAAAGCTGTTGATCAGATGCCGGGTTTTGATTTCGACAGTCACATCGCGCAAATCGATCCATGCGTCGTACCGGTCGATCATGTTTTTTGCCTTCGTTGCCTGTGCCAGCAATCGGTCGATCGGCCTTTGATAGGTCAGCTTTTTAAGGATTTTCCTGTTCGGGTCGAAGATTACGAAGTCAATCTCCTTGTTTTCGCGATTGGGTAAGAAAAACTCATGATAAGATTTTTCGACCCAGGCTTTTACCGAATCCTTTGAGCCATCCTTATAATAAATTTCCCAGGTAACCGGCATTTTAAAGAGTCCTTTCAGTTCATTCGCTTCCTGAATCTGCCACACTTGTAACCTGATCATCGTATGACCGGCGGAATCGGTGATCACCGAATCGGCGACCTTGTACCGGGGTTCTCCTCCCCTCAGGATCCATTGATCGATAAACCAGTTATAGGGTTTACCTGTCGCTTCATAGAGGCAGCGCGTAAAATCGTTGGTTTCGGCGCTTCCAAATCCGAATTTTTTTAAATAATGACGGATAGATTTTTGTAAACCCTCCTCGCCCATCACATCCCGCAGCATGTCGAGCACCAGGGATCCTTTTTGATAGATCCGCTGCACTCCGCCCTGACTTCCGCCAACGGGGTAATCATTGATTTTAGAAGCCTCGAATGCCGCTGTAATCTCATCATTCCTGATATTCTGATAATAATCCTCCCCGTAGATGGATCTTTCGAAAATTTTGGCATAGTAAGTTCCGAAACTTTCGGTAAGCCATACATCCCGGTTGACAAAATGGCTGACATAATTACCGAACCACTGGTGGGCAAGTTCATGGGCATTGACATTGACATAATTTCGTTGCCACCAGGCCCGGGGATCGATCAGCATGTAATCGCCGAAAACCGTACTGGTAGTGGTCTCCATCCCACCATACATATAATCGATCACCGGCGCTTCCCGATAAACCGGGTAAGGATAGTTGACTCCCATTTCCTTCTCAAAGAAATCGAACATCATTTCAGTATATTTATAGGTAACCGGAACGCGATCGGCCATCCCGTTATAGTACCAGAATTCAAGCGGTACTCCTCTTGCGGTCTTGCTTTGTACAAAATCATAATCTCCGATCACCAGGGCGGTAGAGAAAAAGGGATGGTTGCGGGTCATGGCATAATGCCAGGTTTTTGTGCCGTCGCTGTTTTCCAGTACCCCGACCCGTTCACCATTGGAGAAAACTTTATAATTCCGGTCGAATGTCACATACAGGTCAACAGTTATGCGACCCTCCATGTAAGGAAGCCATCCGTGCGGCCTGTGAGCCCAGATTTGCTTTCGTTTTCCCTGTTCCTCCGGAGTCCACCCGATAAAATAGATCAGTCCGGCCATTGGTCGTGCTTTGTAAACGATAGAGATTACGGGATCACCCTGCCGGTTTTGATTTTCTGGCTGAATAACTTCCCTGTCTATGGTTGATCCTGCCGGAACCAATCCGTAATGTTGGTCTAATCCCGACATCCGGGTTTCTGCAACCAATAAATTTCCGGACTGGTGAAACGGGACTTCGTGCTGATTAATTTTCACCGACATGATTTCGAATGAAGGCGTGACAAAGACGATGGAATCGACCGGTTGACGGTTGGGAACGAAAGTAAAATCGGCCTGGCCGAATACAAGGTTTTCCTCCGGTTTAAAATGGACCCGTGCCGTAAGATGCCTTATAGTGACGGGCAGGTCGGGAGGCAGCGATGCAGGATCCTGGTACCAGGTTTGGGTTTTAAGTTGGGCCTCTGTGTGTTTTGTAAGAAACAGGGTACCTGAAATAAAGAAGATCAAAAAAAAGATATTCCGGGGGATCCCGGCTGTTTGGGCTTTCCGGTAAGCCAGCCTGTTACCTGTTCGGATCAATCCGTCGGTATTAATTTTAAGCGATTCTCTGAACGCGGAATGCCTCATGGATATAGAAATTTAGTATGTTTGTGCCACAGTGCTAAAAGTAGCCAAAGTTATGAGAAAAATATCGATCCGCTGGAAACTTGTACTGTACTTCGTATTTCCGTTTGTCATCGCCTTATTCTTTATCAATTATATCTCATTTCATTGGCTGGGTATGCTCACCAGCGACCTTGACAACATCGTGTATCACCCTTCCCTGTTCAGCTATTTTTTTATTCCAGTCTCCAGTCTGGTTCTGGCCCTGATCTTTTTCAGCATTATCCTGTTCATGTCGAAACGGGTAACCAAACCCCTGAATAAATTGAAGGACGCGGCGGTAAGCCTGGGTGAAGGACGGTATTCAACGGATCTGCAGGTGACCACGCGGGACGAGATCGGAATGTTAACGGAGTCGTTCAATATCATGGCCCACCAGATCAGGGAAAAGACCAAAGAATTACAGTTGGAACGATTCGGGCGGATGCGTTCGGTGATCGATGCTGAAGAGATGGAACGGCAGCGGCTTTCACGGGAACTTCATGACGGGATCGGTCAGCTCTTAATCGCCATCAAATTGAGACTTGAAGGACTTCTTTACCAGGACACCAAAGAAATTAAAAATTCCATACAGGAACTGAAGAAGTACCTTGATCAGATCATCGATGAGGTACGCCGGATTTCCAACAATCTGATGCCTTCGGTGCTTGAAGCGTTTGGTCTGGTCATAGCATTCAGAAATCTATTCCTTGATACTGAAGAGTTGAGCGGTCTGAAAATCCATTTTGAAGCCAAAGGTGATTTTGAGAAAGTCGACAAAAAGGTCAAGACATACATTTACCGACTGACCCAGGAAGCGCTCAGTAACATTGTCAAACATGCGGAAGCACAGCGCGTATGGATCACCCTGAACCGGGATACCGGGAATCTTGTACTGACTATCCGTGACGACGGGAAGGGGTTCAGAACCGATATTGCAGGTAAAGAGGGAGGAAATGGCATTCACAACATGCGGGAACGCGCCAGTCTTCTGGAAGGACAGATTGAGATCATCTCATTTCCAGGGAAAGGAACTACGATCACAGTTGAAGCACCAATCATAATACCCCATGCAGATCAGAATTTTCCTCGTGGATGACCATCAGCTGGTCCGCGACGGCATCAAAGCATTGCTGATGAGTTCTCCTGAAATATCTATTCTGGGGGAAGCATCAACCGGTAAGGAATGTTTTGAAAAGATAACACTGGAACAGCCCGATATTCTTATTCTCGACATCTCCCTGCCCGATACGACCGGTATTGAAATAACCAGAAAAGTGACTGAACTTTATCCCTCTATGAAGGTACTGATCCTTTCGATGTACACCAACGAGGATTTCATTTTCAATGCTGTAAAAGCTGGCGCCAGGGGGTATCTTCCAAAAAACACCTCCCGCGAGGAACTCCTTGAGGCGTTGCATGCTATCTACGAAGGCGAAGAATTTTTTGCTGATTCGATAGCCAGGGTACTTCTGAAAAGCTATGTTAGAAAAGCCAAAGAAGACGATTCAATTGACCAGGGCGGACCTGTACAGTTGACTTCCCGGGAGATTGAAATTTTGAAACTCTTTGCTGAGGGTTTTATCAACAAGGAGATCAGCGAAAAACTGGACATCAGCATCCGAACGGTTGAGACGCATAAAAACCATATCATGAAAAAACTTGAGTTGAAATCGACTGTCGAACTGATTAAATACGCAATTCGAAACAAGATTGTTGAACTATGATGAAATCCGGGTATTATCTGATTGCGTTTCTCTTCTTTTCGTATTGGGCAAATGCCCAACAGGGTGGCTTCGACCAAAAGGCCGTTGATTCCGTGTCGGGCGATTCCATTCTGATCGGATATGTAACCCGCGACAGTTTGCAAGGTTCGGTTTTTTGCTCCTGGTTCAGTAAAAATTACAGGGAATACCATCCCGACCAGGATGTTTTAAGTGAACTGATGACCCATTCCGATCTGTGGAGATCCATAAGAATCACGGTGATAATGGCGACCTGGTCGGGCCAAAGCAGGGTACAAATAGCCAGGTTTTTCAAGTTTCTTGATAACCTTCAATGCTATGGAAAATGTACCATCATCGCCCTCGACCGGCAACAGCGTGCCGGACCGGTCCCTATCGGGGAATTGAAAATCACCCAGATTCCGACAATTATTTTTTTTCGAAAAGGGATGGAGATCGGGCGGATTACGGGAACTCCGAAAATCACCCTCGAAGAAGATTTCTATAAAATCGTTAAGACAGAACGATAAGATTCCATCTGCATTTCAGGATGGATCATGTTCGAGCTAAACACTCAATATGAAACATTTCAAAACCATAATTGAAACAAAAAAGTATCTCTCCCGGATGAAAGAAGAGGGCAAAACCATTGGTTTTGTTCCAACCATGGGAGCCCTGCATACCGGCCACCTGAATCTCATCAAACGATCGAAAGATGAGAACGATATGACCATTTGCAGCATTTTTGTCAACCCGATCCAGTTTAACAACCGGGAGGACCTGGAACGCTATCCAAGGAACCTGGTTACAGATGCGAACCTGCTTGCCCATGAGGGCTGCGATGTTCTTTTCGCACCTGAAACAGGAGAAATGTATCCGGACGGAGAGGCTGCCGGTTTCGATCCCGAATTTGGATTGCTCGACAAAGTGATGGAAGGAAAATTCCGTCCGGGGCACTTTAAAGGGGTGGCCATTGTGGTCAGGAAACTTTTTGAGATTGTCTGGCCTGACAGGGCTTATTTCGGGAAGAAAGATTACCAGCAACTGGCCATCATCCGGGCCATGGTAAAGATGCTGGAACTTCCCGTTCTCATCGTTCCCTGTGAAACGGTCAGAGAGTCCGACGGACTTGCAATGAGTTCACGGAATATGCGATTGACCATAGCCGAGCGGAATCAGGCGCCCAGAATATACAAGGTGCTTTGTAAGGTAAAAGAAAAAAAAGGGAAAGTGCCGATCTGGGAGCTGAAAGAATGGGCGGTCAAAAAGATCCAGGAGGATTCAGATCTCCGGGTGGAGTATTTTGAGATTGCCGACTGCGACACTTTGATGCCGCTGGAAAGCTGGAATCTCCGGCAACAATCAGTGGCACTCACTGCAGTCTATCTTGGCGATGTCAGATTGATCGACAATCTGGAACTTTTTTCGTAATTTTGCAGCATGATGCAAATCCAGGTTCTGAAATCAAAGATACATCGTGCTACTGTCACGGATGCCAATATCAATTATGTCGGCAGCATCACTATTGATGAAGCATTGATGGAAGCCGCCAATATGGTTGAATACGAGAAAGTCCAGGTCCTAAATATCAATAACGGAGAAAGGATTGAGACCTATATCATCAAGGGTGAACGCAATTCCGGTACCATCTGCCTGAATGGTGCAGCTGCAAGAAAATTCCTGCCCAATGATGTGGTAATCATTGTTTCCTATGGCATCGTTCCTGTTGATGAAGCAAAAAATTTCAAGCCCTATTTAGTTTTTCCTGATGCCGGCAACAAAATTTCATAAGGCATAAAAAACCTAGTAATGGCTCCAAATCAGGTCGAGGATGCCCCCCGGGGAAATAAAATTGCAACCGTCGTAAAGTTTGTTCTCTTTCTGGGACTGGGTATCTTCATCATCTGGTTGTCCCTCAGGGGACTTACCACAGCTGAAAAAGACCAGATTCTCCATTCCTTCAGGATCGCAAATTATAACTGGGTTATTCTTACGGTTTTTCTCGGGATCTTCAGTCATATCCTGCGGGCCCTGAGGTGGAAGTTGCTCCTCGAACCCATGAATTATCACCCTACAGTAAAAAATATCTTCTATGCCGTAATGGTCGGATATTTTGCCAATCTTGCCTTCCCCAGACTTGGCGAAGTGACCCGTTGCGGAATCCTGAACCGGTACGAAAAAATACCCTTTAACAAATCGTTTGGTACAGTCATCACAGAACGTGCCATTGATATGATCATGTTTTTCCTGCTGTTCATAATCATGATCGCGACACAGGCCGGAACAATCGGACACTACATGAGTACCAATATCTATCCGAAGTTTGCAGATAAATTCCACAACCAGGCCTTCAGCTTGATTTTCCTGGTTGTCACGATAGTTTCGGTTTTGTTTGCAGGATTCCTGATCTATATTTTCAGGAAAAAAATTACATCATCCGGGCTGTTTGTAAAAGTAAAACAACTGATCATCGGATTCTGGGATGGTTTGAAATCGCTAAGCCAGATTAAAAATCCCGGATTGTTCGTTTTTTATTCCATTTCAATTTGGGCATTGTATTACTTCATGCTCTTCCTGATCTTTCTGTGTTTCAACGAAACCAGCGCCTTAGGATTGGGGTCAGGACTATCTGCCCTGGTTCTTGGCAGTGTGGGAATCATGGTGACTCCCGGAGGCATTGGGTTGTATCCGGCGATCATACAGGAAACACTGATGTTGTACGGTGTGACAAAACCGATCGGTCTTGCCCTCGGTTGGATTGCCTGGACTGCCCAAACGGGAATGATCCTGGTAGTCGGCGGATTGTCGTTGCTTTTATTATCCTTTAACAAACAACCCAATGGAAAACCTTAATTTCGTTAAAGACAAGATTTTTACCTGGGACCGTCTTCAGAAAAGGATCGCGTTGTGGCGGTTCAAAGGAAAAAAGATCGTATTTACCAATGGTTGTTTTGATATCCTCCATCTCGGACACATCGAATATCTGTCCAAATCAAGGGATCTGGGTGACGTTCTGGTCGTGGGATTGAATTCCGACGAATCGGTCCGCCGTATAAAAGGCACACACCGTCCGGTGAATAACCAGGATGCCCGCTCAATAACACTCGCAGCGCTATCATTCGTAGATGCCGTGATCCTTTTCGGAGAAGACACTCCTTTGAACCTGATCCGTCAAATTCAACCGGATATACTTGTGAAAGGTAAGGATTACGAAGGAAAAGAAATCGTCGGAACCGAAGTGGTGAAAGCCAGGGGAGGGATCGTTGCTACCATCGAGCTTACCAAAGGATTCTCCACCACCGGGATCATCGACAAATCTAATCTTTAATTTATGATCCATCCGGTCTGTCGGAAGGTTTGCAAAACGCGGATCATACGGATCAGTTTCGAATATCAATATGCATTATCTAAGGAACGGTCAATAACCTTTAAAAAATACAATAAACGCTAATCCAAATCAGGTGTCTAAGCCGAAAACCGCATTTTTTTGTCAGTCATGTGGTGCGCAACACAGCAAATGGATGGGAAAGTGCACCTCCTGCGGCGAATGGAATACCCTCGTCGAAGAGGTGATCATGCGCGAAGAAAAAGGTGCCATCAGATCCTCATTCAGGGACTTTAAAAAAGCTGTTCCGGTCAAAATCTCCGAGATCACCATAGCCCATGATCCCCGTCTCAACACGCATAACCAGGAACTGAACAGGGTTCTGGGTGGTGGACTGGTCCCTGGCTCTCTGACCCTCATCGGAGGCGAACCCGGTATCGGGAAATCGACCCTGATGTTGCAGGTTGCATTACAATGTATGGATCATAAAACGCTGTATATCAGTGGTGAAGAGAGCGAACAACAGATCCGGATGCGTGCCGAACGCCTTGGATTTTCAAACGATAATTGTTTTATACTTACTGAAACCAACACCCAATCGATCTTTCAGCATCTTTCGGACCTTCGTCCGGCCATTCTGGTCATTGATTCGATCCAGACCCTGCAAACCGATATAATTGAATCCTCGGCAGGCAGTGTTTCCCAGATCAGGGAAACGGCCGCCGAACTCCAGAAATATTCAAAAATGACCGGGATACCGGTGTTCCTGATCGGTCACATCACCAAGGATGGTAATCTGGCCGGACCCAAGATTCTGGAACACATGGTTGATACCGTTCTTCAATTCGAGGGTGACCGGAATTACGGGTATCGGATCCTGCGATCTCTAAAGAACCGGTTCGGTTCGACCTCTGAACTTGGCATATATGAAATGACCGACAAAGGTCTTCGGGAAGTATCCAATCCTTCCGAAATACTGTTAAGTCAACGGGATGATGATATCAGCGGAATCGCCATTGCAGCCATGATGGAAGGCCAGCGTCCGATGCTGATCGAAACACAGGCATTGGTAAGTTCGGCAGTTTACGGGACTCCGCAACGGGCTTCAAACGGATTCGATGTCAGGAGGCTGAATATGCTTCTTGCAGTGCTCGAAAAGCGGTGTGGATTTAAACTCGGACACAAGGATGTATTCCTCAATATTGCCGGAGGGATTAAAGCCGATGATCCGGCCATTGACCTGGCAGTTGTTGCAGCCGTGCTTTCCTCCAACCAGGATATTTTCATCGATCCAAAAACCTGCTTTGCGGCTGAGGTAGGGTTAAGCGGTGAGATCCGGCCTATCAACCGCGTTGAACAGCGCATTTCCGAGGCAGATAAACTGGGATTCAGCAAGATCCTGATCTCCCGATATAACACCAAAGGGCTGGACTTTAACAGATATGCCATTAAAATTATCACGGTTGCAGCAATCGTGGATGTTTACAGGAATCTCTTCAAATAATCGGAATAAAAATCCGTTAACCCATCAGCTCAATTATTTGACCGACTGTTTAAGTAATCATGAGAACAAGAAAATTCAACGACGAACGGGAGTGCATTGAGATTATTAAACGGTGCCAGTGGTGCCATGTGGCAATGGTGGACTCCGAAAACAATCCTTATGTCATCCCCATGAATTTCGGGTTCGACGACCATACCATTTACCTTCATGGTTCAGCACATGGAAAGAAAATAGAGATCCTGAAATTCAATCCCAGGGTCTGTATTCATTTCAGCACCGACCATCTGCTCCGATACCAGAGTGAGCAGGTAGCCTGCTCCTGGAGTATGAAATACAGATCGGTGCTGTGTTATGGCAAGGTTGCCTGGATTGAGGATACAGGCGAAAAAGTCAATGCCCTGAATATCATCATGGCTCAATATACCAACAGGGAATTCAACTATAATCCACCCTCAATAAAGGAGGTCTGTGTCATGAAGATCAAAGTCGACCGTTATGAAGGCAGGATTTTCGGATACTAATTTCCGGATAAAATGACCAAAGAACCGCATATTATCATTGTAGGAGGTGGTTTCGGAGGAATAACCCTGATTCAACAGCTCAAAAACAAGCCCTTCAGGATTACCCTGATCGATAAATACAACCACCACAATTTTCAGCCGCTCATGTACCAGGTGGCAACCTGCGGATTGTCGGCGACTTCAATTGCTGCACCATTCCGGAGGATGTTTAAAGGATTCCGAAATTTCACGTTTCGTCTGGCAGAGGTTCAAACGATCCATCCCGATAAAAAAGAGATTGAAACCACGGTCGGTACTTTTAATTATGATTACCTGGTGATCGCTACCGGTTCGAAAACAAATTTCTATAACAACGATCATCTTTCAAAATACAGTCTGGTCATGAAATCGGTCGATGATGCCCTGACCATCAGAAACACTTTACTGGAGCAATTCGAAATTGCCACCATGTATTCCTCACCGGAAGAAAAGAAGATCATCCTCAACTTCGTGATCATCGGAGGAGGAGCAACGGGCGTGGAACTGGCGGGAGCGCTGGCCGAATTCAAATCCCATATCATCCGTCACGATTATCCCGAGATTGATCCTTCGTTGATGAATATCCACCTGATCGAAGCAGGAACCCGGTTGTTACCGGCAATGTCGGAGGGAGCTTCCATCAAAGCCATTTCTTTCCTGCAAAAGATGGGGGTTAAAGTCTGGCTCAGCACCCGGGTTCGGGATTACGACGGTGTGAATGTAACCCTGACCGATGATACGGTGTTGCGATCTGCATTTTTTATCTGGTCTGCCGGAGTTGAAGGCGCCGTTATTCCAGGGTTACAGGAAATATCGATGGCCGGAAACAGAATTTCGGTTAATCCAATGAACCAGGTAAAGGAACATGAGGATATTTTTGCCATCGGTGATGTTGCTGCCATGATCTCACCAACATGGCCGAAAGGGCATCCCATGCTTGCCTTCCCTGCCATGCAGCAAGGAAAAAACCTTGCCACCAACCTGATCCGGAAATCACAGGGGAAATCCATGAAACCGTTTCATTATCTCGATCTTGGATCCCTTGCGACCGTCGGACGGCACAAAGCAGTAGCCGATCTGCCATTTCTAAAAACACAGGGATCCTTTGCCTGGTTCCTCTGGATGGGCCTGCATCTGATGCGGATCACGGGGTTTCGCAACAGGCTCAAAGCGCTTTCCGACTGGATATGGAATTATTTCACCTATGCTTACACCTACCGGATCATCACACGTCCATCCTGCACGAGAAAATAAGCGAACAGGGGAACGGGATCAATCGATCCGGAAGATCACCCCGATATTGGCGTAAGTGACGTTGAATCCCACTTCACCATTTATTCCGAAATATTTATTGAAATAGTAAGAGCCTCCGAAGAAAATTCCAAAATACGGAAAAACAGGCGTCGAACCGTGATTCCCCGGGTGATCATCATGGGTATAATAAGAAAATCCGATCCCAAGCGGGAGGCCTGCATAGGTATCCAATCCTTCGACATCCCATCCATAATGATAAGCGCCACGGGCACCGAGAAAGAAATTGGCCCAGCGTTCCTTCCAATCATTGTTGAAATTATTAGAAAAGAAACTGAAGGCTGTTTCTCCGCCAAGCGTAATCACACCCGGACCGAGATCCCATAACCCGGCTTCATAAACGACTTTTTCGGCAGGACCGAAACCGATCCCGTTGCCAAATGGATGGGTTCCCGGGCCACAACCCACACTCAAAGTCCAGGTACCCACCTTCACCGGATCAAGGGGCCCCTTTGGGAAGGCTGCCTGGGTAGTGGAAACCATTGTGATTGTCATCAGGATCAGGACAAATGCCGATTTTTTCATATTCCTCTGATTTTTAGATCAACCGTAAACCCGAATATATAACGATGATTGGAGGGCTTTTGTTATTATTATGCGGGGTTTTTCCGTTGATCCTTGTGCCGGATGATGATGGGATAACGGCGGATGGCTTTGCTACAGACCCATCCAGAACCCCATCCGATGAGCGATCCCATCATCCATCCCATCAGGATATCACCGGGATAATGCACGCCCAGATAAATTCTGGTAAAGGACATGAAAACTGACCAACAAACCACCACCGGGATGATAAATCTGTACTTTTTATGAAGAAGCTGTATGAGGTAAAGTGCAGTGGCCATTGTCGTGGAAGCATGTGCTGAATAAAAACCATATTTCCCGCCCGTGTACCCGTTAACCAGATGCACGTTAACCAGTCCAGGCTCATGGGAAGGGCGCAACCGTTCAATTCCTTCTTTAAAAAGGTTAGCAAGCTGATCGCTTACGGTTATCATCAAAGCTGCAAAGATGAGTATCCATATGGTATTCCATCCCCATCTTCTGATTACCAGAAAAAACAGGAAAAGAAAGAAAGGTGTCCAGAGGAGTGATTTACTGCCCCAGAACATGACCGGATCCAGAAAGGTGCAGTGAAGGCCGTTCAGGAATAAAAACAGAGACTGATCGGCTGATTGTATGATATCGAAAACTGAAGAGAAAGCATCCATTTCACAATCCGTTTTCCGATACCAGTTCCTCCCAGAGTAGCTGCTTTAACCTTGCCAGGCCTTTTTTCCCGTGTGAGGAGATAAAGACACAAGGCAAAGGAGGGAGATCTTTTTTAAGATCCGTTATGATTTCTTCATCAGCTAAATCCGATTTTGTTATGGCAAGCACGCGGGCTTTGTCTAACAACTCCGGATTATATTGTCTGAGTTCATTGAGTAACACATGGTATTCCTCCCGGATATCCCGCGAATCAACGGGAATCATAAATAAAAGTACCGAGTTTCGTTCAATATGTCGAAGAAACCTCAGGCCGAGACCTTTACCCTCGTGCGCCCCTTCGATGATCCCGGGTATATCAGCCATGATAAAGGATCTCTGGTCGTGATAACGTACGATACCGAGTTGGGGAACAAGGGTAGTAAACGGGTAATCGGCAATCTGGGGTTTTGCGGCTGAAATGACCGAAAGCAAGGTTGATTTTCCCGCGTTCGGGAAACCGACCAATCCGACATCGGCCAATAATTTTAATTCCAGAATTTTCCACGATTCGACACCCGGTTCTCCGGGTTGTGCGAATTTCGGAGCCTGCCTGACTGCCGTTTTGAAATGATCATTTCCCAATCCGCCCCGCCCGCCTGGCACCAAAACATGGGTTTGTCCGTCAAAAGTGATCTCACAATTTACCTCACCGGTTTCGGCATCCCTGGCAACGGTTCCCAAAGGAACCTCTACGATGATATCTTT
>JAQWBQ010000043.1 GCA_028706295.1 Bacteroidales bacterium | reverse complement strand
CTCATTCACGGGCTTATAGCACCAAAGAAACTGTGGGCATTTTTGCAAAGAACTTGTTATCAAAGCGAAGCTACCTGTTTCTTTCGATTATTGTAAAAGTATTTTGTATAAACTCATTCACTCAATAAATCAGTCAATCAGTCAATCAGTCAATTAATTAGTCCGCTGGTCCGCCTGTTTACTTTCCCGTGATCACAAAAACAGTACGACGGTTCCTGGCTCTGCCCTCCTCCGTGTCGTTTGATGCCACCGGCATCGACTCTCCCAATCCCCTGAAAGTAAGCCTGGTTTGAAGAATACCCTTTTCGATCAGGTATGAATAGACACTCTGAGCCCTGTTTTCCGAAAGCTTTAAATTGCTGGCATCGTTTCCAATGTTGTCGGTATGTCCCTGTATCTGAATAGCGATGGTCGGATTGTCATTCAGGAAATTGATCAGCTGATCGAGAATCGGCTTCGACTCTGTTGTCAGCTCAAACGAGTTAAATCCATAGTAAATATCGTTGATGCGGTATGATTTATTCAGCTCGATGGGTTTGATATCCACATCCACGCGGGCCATCAGTTTAAAGACACTGTCGACTTTCGAGATATATTTTGATTCGTAAACGTGGCCTTCCTTCTTCACGGTCATAATATAGTCGCTGTTGAACGGCGCAACCGCAACATAATTACCGGTGAGGGTATCCATGGGGATTTCAGAGACCTTTTTCGACTCGATATTTTTCAGCTCTATGCGCGCTTTCACTGGTTCGGCATTCGCTTCCGACTTGACAGTACCCTTTATAAAAAGTACCTTTTCGGGACGTGCGCCATCGTAAAGGTCAAAACTGTAAAGATCCCAGCCTCCTTCGCCTTTGTACTTGTTTGAAGCAAAATACCCTTTATCGCCATCGGTACTTACGAAGAAGCCCAGGTCATCATCGGGTGAATTGATGGGATAACCGATATTCCTGGGTTTGGACCAGGCGCCGTCGCTGCCGAGTCGGCTGAAAAAGATATCATAACCGCCCAGCCCCATCCAACCGTCTGACGAAAAGTAGAGGGTCTTACCATCTGGATGAACAAAGGGGGATTTCTCATTTCCTTTCGAGTTGATCACCGGTCCCAAATTCATCGGAGAGCCCCATTCGCCATCGTTGTCCTTTACCGATTTGTAAATATCATAACCGCCGTACCCGCCTGCCCGGTCACTCACAAAATAGAGGGTCTTCCCGTCGGGCAAGATGGCCGGCTGCGACTCCCAGGAAGCGGGGTTGTTGATCTTATTACTCACACTTCGGATCGGGCTCCAGTATCCCTGATTGTTTTCAGAAACATAAATATCACAATTCAGATACTGCCGGGTCGGATCCATTTTACAGACGGTATAAAAAAGGGTGTTGTTGTCGGCCGTAAGGGTGGCCCCTCCCTCATGATCCTGAATGTTGAATGGTTCAGGCATCTCTTCACCCTCATTAAAATTCCCATCCTCCCCGCGCTGGCTGAAATAGAACTTCTCCTTCAGCTTCGATTCCTGAACAAGGCTGTTCCGGTCGGGTTCCAGCTTCTTTTCACGGGTAAAAAATGCAATCTGGTTATCAGGCGTCAGGATGGGAAGGTATTCATTTTCACGGGTGGAAACACCTTCGACCACATGGGGCGCAAAGGGTACCGGATTGCGGGTCAACTCCAGGTAAAATTTTGAATAGTTCAACAAATCGATGGCACGGTCATAATCTTCATCCTTCTTGATTTTGTCGACATCCTTCAGAAAATTGTTCAGATACTTTACTACCTCCTCAAATTCCTCCCTTGAATAATGGATCTCGGCAAGGTACAGGTACGCGTAACAATCATAATCCGGGCACAACTCCACTACCCGCGTGAACATTTTTTCCGCCTCGCGAAAATTGTTATTCGTCCTTTTATAATTAATCAGACCCAGAACATACCATGCATCCACACATTCAGGCTCATCCCTGACCACCCGGCGCATCTGCTGCGCGGCGAGGGTGTAATTTCCTTTCCTGAAATAACCGATACCATCCTGGTAAGCCTTATCCGTCTTCTTGTCAAGAACGACCTTGCATGAATCCGATAATAAAGATTGAAGACCGCCTGTCAAAAATCCATTCCGGTAATCGGAGCTCCGGCCGAACCCTGTCACCGATTCTGATCCTTTCAGGTCGAATCCAAGCATAGGTATAAAAAAAAACAACAGAATTACCATCTGGAACCCGGACATGGGCGATGACATCCTTAATAATGACATGGATTTTTTTCCCAAAGATAGGGGTTAAAATTTAATATGTTTCCATCGGGTATACCGAATCGGAAAAGTGTGCAAATAATGACCGCAGTTCCTCCCCCAATCACTGTATCAAAAAGGCAATGCTTCGCATTTTCACTCAAATGCGGTCTAACTTTCATCCCTTTAAAAACAGAAGTCTCACGAATAATTATGATATTTGCTGGAATATTTTAAGAAACCCACCCATGAAAAATGCACTTAACATTTCATTGATTATTCTTTTGTTTACAGGGATTCTGGCGCCCTCCACCGTTTATGCACAGTCGGTTATCCCCAATTCGGGTTTTGAAACGTGGACCAGTACCGGTAACTACTCCAATCCAACGGATTGGGATACCCCGAATGAGGAGCTGATGTCTATTCCGTTCTTCGGTTTTTCCGTGGTCACCAAAAGCACCGATCATCATGGAACCGGTAGCTATTCCGCCAAACTTGAAACCAAGCACCTCTCCTTTCCCCCGCTCGATGTTCCTGGTTTCATGACCTGCGGGAAACTGACCGTCAACATTACCACCGCCTCCTATATTCTTTCCGGCGGGGCGCCTGTGGTGGACATGCCCACCCATCTGAAAGGTTATTTCAAGTACCAACCCAAAGGAGGCGACAGCTGTCTGATCGGGATCGGGCTGACCAAAACCAGCGGGACTACACTGGACACCATCGGGCTTGGATATTTTTCGACTAAGGATACGGTTTCTGACTGGACCCCCTTTTCGGCCTGGATCGATTACCTGTCGCCCGTTCAACCCGACACCATGAACATCATTGCCATGTCGACCGCCCAGGAGGTGATGACTCCCGGTACCATTCTTTACGTGGATGACCTCTACCTGGATTATACCACCGGTTTCGACCGGACGGATCCTTCGGCCGGGATCAGGATCTATAACGACCGTGAAACACGGCGGATCATGCTCTTTTTCGATTTTCCGGAATCCCGGAATACCCTGGTCAGGCTTTATGACCTCATGGGGAGCAGGGTCAGCGCGACCGGACCGGAATTCATCCGTCAGGGCCGGGTTATCGTCGGTTACGACCACATTAAGACCGGTATTTACCTTCTTGAAATTCTTCACGACGGGCAGCGGTACAACAAAAAAATATTCCTGGAAAGCGGCATCAGATAAACAAGACCCGGTTTTTTGAAGAACCCTGTAATCTGTATAAGTATGTGAAATATTTGCAGAAAACAAACTCATGTAAATCGAATATGATAATCATGATATTCCATTTTACCAATGAAATATAAAATTATTAACAAATGAAACCGAAACGTACCGTCACAGTCGGACTTGTTCAGATGACCTGTAACGCTGATGTGGAGGAAAACCTTGCCAAAGCTGTATCCCGGATTCGGGAAGCGGCTGCACGCGGCGCCCAGATCATCTGTTTGCAGGAACTTTTCACATCGCTCTATTTTTGCCGGGAGGAGGATTATGATCATTTCCGCCTTGCAGAGGAGATCCCGGGAAAGACAACCCGGATGCTGGGTACGCTGGCTGCCGAACTGAAGACGGTCATCATCGCCTCACTGTTCGAAAAGCGTGCCCAGGGCCTTTATCATAATACCGTTGCCGTTCTCGATGCCGACGGGCGTTACCTGGGTCGTTACCGCAAACACCATATTCCGGATGATCCCGGGTACTTTGAAAAATTTTATTTTACGCCGGGTGATAACGATTACCAGGTTTTCGACACGAAGTATGGAACCATAGGCACTCTGATTTGCTGGGACCAGTGGTATCCCGAGGCCGCGCGGATAACCAGCCTTAAAGGAGCCCAGATACTCTTTTATCCTACGGCGATCGGATGGGCCGATTCGCAGTCTGAAAAGCTGAACCGGGAACAGTACCAGGCCTGGCAAACCATTCAGCGCGGGCATGCAGTTGCCAACGGTGTTTACGTAATTGCAGTGAACCGTACCGGAACAGAAGGATCCATGAATTTCTGGGGAGGATCTTTCATCTCGGATCCTTTCGGCGTGGTACTTCACCAGGCGCCTCACGACCGGGAAGAGGTTCACGTGGCCTCGCTCGATCTGAACCGCATCGATGAAATACGGGTACACTGGCCCTTTTTACGCGACCGCAGGATCGACAGCTACAAACCTTTGTTGAAGCGGTACATTGACAAACGAACAAATTAATTTACGATTGCCAAGATTTACGATTGCCAAGATTTAGGATTGAGGGAATGAGAATGTGCTAATTTGAGAATTTGAGAATGTGAAAATTTTTAATTGTGGTATCTTCCCCTATTCCCTATTCCCTATTGCCTATTGCCTAATCGCTATTCGCTAATTTGAATTTTGAATTGATTTGACTATGATCAATCTTCTTCAAAATACTCCCAGGGAATCGGGATATTTTTTTCCCGCTGAATGGGCGCCTCACAGGGCTACCTGGCTCAGTTACCCGCACGACGATTCCTATTCATGGCCCGGAACACTCCCAAGGATCTTCCCTTTTTACAACCGGTTCATCAGAGAACTTGCCCGCGTCGAAGCCGTTTGCATCAACGTCAGGGATGAAGCCCTCCGCGAAAAGGTGAACCGCGACCTGAACCAGCTTGGAGTAGCAATGCAAAACATCACCCTGCTGATCCATCCCACCAACGATGCCTGGTGCCGCGACCACGGTCCTGCTTTTCTCATCAATCCCGATGCTCCGGTGAAAAAGGTGATCGTGAGCTGGCGTTACAATGCATGGGGTAACAAATACGATCATGATCTCGATGAGCAGATACCCGGGTTGGTCGGTCGCTACCTCAATCTACCTGTTTTTTACCCGGGAATCGTGATGGAAGGGGGATCGGTCGACCTGAATGGCCGGGGAACCCTGCTCACCACCACGCAGTGCCTCCTGCACGAGAACCGCAATCCACACCTGTCGCAGGAAGAGATAGAAACCTACCTTCAAAATTATTACGGCGTCGATCAGATCCTTTGGCTTGACGAAGGAATCGACGGGGACGATACCAACGGGCACATTGATGATATCACCCGTTTTATCCGTGAAGATGCAGTTGTCACCATGGTTGAACCGAATAAAAAAGATGTCAACCATGCCATCCTTGAAAAAAACCTGAAAACACTGAAGTCGTTCCGACTGTTGAACGGCAAACAACTTGACATCGCGGAAATTCCGATGCCCAAGCCCGTCATTTATGAAGATCAACGGTTACCTGCCTCCTATGCCAATTTCTACATCGCGAACCAGGTATTGATTGTTCCGAACTTCCGGTGTAAAGAAGATGATCAGGCAATGCGCATTTTAGAGGAATGTTTTCCCGGACGGACGATCATCGGGATCGATTCGGTGGAACTGATCTGGGGTCTCGGTTCCTTCCATTGCCTCTCCCAGCAGGAACCGGCGCAAGAAAAGCAATTCTAAATTCAAATTAGCTAATAGTTATTAGCGAATAGCGATTAGGGATTAGCGAATAGGGGAAGATACCACAATTAAAAATTTTCACATTCTCAAATTCTCAAATTAGCACATCAGCACATAAGCACATTAGCACATTGTCCATTGTCCATTGTCCATCATTCTCCCTTTAATGCTTTCGTTGCTTCGTACCGGATGAGGTGATCCGCGATGACCAGGGCTGTCATAGCCTCGACGACCGGCAGAACCCGGGGAATCACGCAGACATCGTGACGGCCGCTCCCTTTAAGGATAACGGATCGCCCCTCTTTATCGACGGTTTGCTGCGGTATCTTCAGGGAAGGGATCGGCTTGAATGCCACCCTGAAAAAGATCTCCTCTCCATTTGAAATGCCTCCCTGTATCCCACCCGAACGATTGGTCGTGGTGCGGATCCTTCCCTCCTTAAAAGTGAATGGATCATTATGTTCAGATCCCCGCATGGATGCCGCGTCAAATCCCGATCCGTATTCAAATCCACGTGCGGCATTGATGCTCATCACAGCCTGCGCCAGATCGGCCTGAAGTTTGTCGAAAACGGGTTCGCCAAGACCGGCAGGAACGCCGGTTACTGAACAAAAGACTACCGCCCCGGTTGAATCGCCCTCCGCAAACATTTGTTCCAGATAATGCTGTACCACGGGATCCGAGCGTAAATAGCGGACCGGAGTGCGAATGCCGGTCTCCGGAGAGGGATAAGTACTCCGGGGATTTTCGCTGAAGGAGAATTCCCGGTCGGGTTGGTCAACTCCGGTTCCCGTCGATACACCGGTTAAACCGGCTGCAGGATCGGATGGTTCGCGGATAATCAGAAAGGGTCCGATCTGATCGGTTGACGCAATCACGCGGATCCCGGCTGAATTGAGCAATAACTTTGCAAATGCACCTCCGGCCACACGTGCCAGGGTTTCGCGGGCCGATGCCCTTCCCCCGCCCCGGTGATCCCGTATCCCATACTTGTGTTGCCATGTAAAATCCGCGTGCGAAGGGCGGTAAATTTCACGGAGTTCATCGTAATCCTCACTCCGGTGATCCCGGTTTTGAACCAAAAACGCGATGGGCGCTCCCGTACTCCTACCCTCAAAGATCCCCGAAAGAATCTCAATACGGTCGGTTTCACCCCGCGACGAAACGCCGGAATTGCCACCAGGCTTGCGCCGGTCGAGTTCCGACTGGATGAAATCGAGGGGTATCTCAATGTTGGGAGGAAATCCATCGAGTATCCCTCCTACCGCCTCGCCGTGAGACTCGCCAAAAGTGGTCAGCACCAGTGCTTTGCCAAAGGAATTTCCGGACATGATTTCGATTTACGAATTAACATCTTTGATGGATTGTAATAAGATAAAAGAGGTAAGTGACATTTTGACCTGGTATTGGAGATTAGTCAGAATGCAGCAATAATGCGGATTTCCGAAGAACAGGCAGTGTATTGTCGATTTTTCGCCGCCGGGGTCTCTATCAGGAGGCAGAGAACGGTTTAGCGTGTTGTTCAGGCCTGCTGGCGCAAAATCTTCATTTTAGCCTCGAGCACTTTCAGCTCACTCTTGGCTTTGTTGATCTTGTTCTCAAATTCCTCTTTTACAATGGAAGCGCTCTTTGATTTGGCAAAAAACCCGATGTTGTTCTCCCAAAGTGTGATCTCCTCTTTCATCTTGGAGATCTTGTTGGCCAGGAACTCCCGTTCCTTCCCGATCACACGGTGGGCGTTCGGATCGCCTTTGAGGTGGTCGAAACGTGCCTGGTAATTGACCGTGCTGATCTCCACTTCACTGATCTTTAACTTGTCCAGATGACCATTGATCAGGGTGCGGAATTCGTTGTGCAGCCGGTCCTTCTCTTTCATCGGAACATGGCCGATATCCGTCCACTCCCGTTGGAAATTCTTCAGAACCTCGAGATTGGCGCTCTTATCCTCACCGAACTGGTACTCTTTCAAACGGTTCAGCAGATCGAGCTTTTTGTTGAGATTTTCGCCTTCACTGGCCTGGATATTGGAGAAATAGGACTGTTTGGCGTTGAAGAACTCATCACAGGCGCCGCGGAACCGTTTCCATATCTTGTCGGAATGTTTTCTGGGTACCGGCCCGATTTTCTTCCACTCGCCCTGGAGCCGGATGAGTTCGTTTGTTGTCTTTTTCCAGTCGTTGCTTCCCTTTAACGCTTCCGCCTGCAGGCACAATTCGACCTTCAGGTTATAATTGTGTGTCTGCTGTTCCTTGAGCTTATCGAAGTATTCCTTCTTGTTGGCAAAGAAATTGTCGAGGGTCGATTTAAACCGGTTCCATATTTCTGAATTCACTTTCTGGGGAACGGGACCAATGTTCTTCCATATCTTCAGCAGGTCATTGATTTTGTTGGTATTATCCTGCCAGTCACGGATCGAATCGTTGGGCTGACCTAAAACCACCTCGCATTGTTCGCACAGGGCGGTTTTGGTCTCCAGATTCTTGTTCTGTTCATCCTCGATTATCGCGTAATGTTCGCGGCGGCGTTCGTTGATCTTATCGGTAGCGATTTTAAACCGCTCCCAGATTTCATCTTTCTTATCGACCGGAACCGGACCGAGTTCTTTCCACTCTTCGTGATATTTCTGTAATTTTTTGAATGATCTGATGATAGATGACTCCAGGAGAAGCTCCTCGGTCTTTTCACAAAGGGCTATTTTTGCCTCAAGGTTTTTCTTCAGATCCAGATCCTTGAGTTCTTTGTTCAGCTTTACCTTTTCAAAGAATTTCTCGACGAGGAAATGGTAATTCTGCCAAAGGTTGTTGATCTCGGTCCGGGGAACCATTCCGATCTCTTTCCAGCGTTCCTGTAAGGTTTTGAATTCGTCGTAAGTCTTTTTAAGCGTCTCTTCCGAGTTAATTAGCACTTTCAGTTCCTCGAGAATCTCGAATTTCATTTTCAGGTTCTCAGCCTTCTGGCGCTCCTGTTCTTCAGAATGGCGTGCTTTGTTCGCTTTATAAATATTGAACAGTTCATTAAAGCGGATATCGAGTTCGTCCTGTTCCGGGGCGAGTTCTTCCTTCGATCCGCCCTCCTCCATGACAGCCTCGTATTTTTTCAGGTTATCTTCCTTTTTCTTTTTCAGGAAGGCAACCTTGATAAGTGCGATCCGGGTCTTGGTCGCGTTAAAATCGGGTTCTTTCACCGCGGTTTCAAGCAGGTCGACCAATTCGGCACGGTTATACGTTTCGTAATTAAGTTCCTCTTCATGCGTGATCTGCTCCACGGTTTCCTCTGTCACTTCATCAAGATGCTCCTCAAGAGTCTCTTCGAGCGACTCCGGCGATGTAACGGACACGGTCTGTTCTTCGGCCATCCCGAAAGTCGGATCTGCCGGTTCGACGGATTCAGAGTCAGATTCTTCAGGTTGCTCCGGGAGTACCTCTGCTTCGGGAGTCGTCGGCAACTCGGCAGTGACATCCACGGCCGGTTCCTCAACCTCCGGGGATGATATTTCTCCGGGAACGGCGTTTTCAACGGTTTCATCCTGAACCGGGAGCGGTTCTTCACTCCCGGGTAAAACCACTTCAGGGGCAGACCCGGCAACGGTTTCATCCACTGCGGTAACTGCCTCTGTTTCGCCGGAAAGATCGGATTCTGAATCAGCTTCAACAACAGGAGCCTCTTCAGGTTCGGCTGCCTTATCGGCAACCCCGGTGGTCTGGTTTATTACTTCTGTCTGATCGGGATCAGTTGGGAGCGGGGAATTTGTATTTTCTGCAGTAATTTCTACTGCGACAGCATTCTCCTCCAGTCCGGAATGTTCTTCCGGCTCAGGATTCTGAGGGACCTTCTTAGTTTTTTCCATTCGTTGTTAATCATCCTTTTTAATAATACAATCTTGAGAGTCCGACTTTCGCCGGTAAATTCTGTTTCATAATGAGGGGCAAAAATAACAATTATTTCAAAACCAAAACAAAAAACGCTTACGGCATAGCCCTCTTGTTAAATATCAGGTACCCGATGTTAAAGTTGACGGTGACGGTTTCGGGAAATTTATCGAAATAATTGGCTACGATACTAAGCGGACCGATCGGGCTGTGATAGACCAGTGCAGTTGAGGCCATATAGGACCGCCGTCCAAAAAGCGGTCCGAAGTAAGCCGTATAGTCATCCTGGTTCTCAAGGATTTCCCGGTATGGCTGGAAGATGTATCCTTCGAGCCGGTATTCGATCTTCTTATAAACCCGAAGCACGATCTTCAGTCCTGCCGCGGCATAGCTCTGGGCACGGAACGAGGGAAGAAAGTACGTCTGGGATTCAGGCACCGGTTGAAAAGCGCTCGCGTACAACAAACTGGAGACATAATTGGAGAAAAGCGGCTGATCCGAGATCACCGCCTCGCCGTAAAATCCCAGTTTCAGGGGTCCGAAAGTCTCAAAATAGTTATCATACAAAAATCTCAACCTGAACCAGCTTCGGAAATGGGTCACCGGAATCCTGCTCTTGGCCGTGGACCCGGGAATCATGTCCTCTTTCCCATTGAAGTAGCCAAGGTCGATCATCAACCGGACTCCGGCTGAGGGATACTGTTTACGATTGAGGCTGTTCAGGTCGAAAGTAATGGAGGGTGAGATAAACCGAAAAGTGGTCTGATCTGCAGTATCAGTGCGTGAAAAAATATTACTCTGATAATATTTTTTGTTGGTATAAGCATCGGTAAACCCCGCCATTACTTTCCCGTTGGCAGTGGCAGGTATCCCGATCCTGACATCACCGAAATACTCGCCTTCGATGATGTAATTCGGAGTCTTGTCATCGAAAAAGAAACTGGTGCTCATGAAAAAGTTAAAATGGTTGTACGTGTAAGCGGCCTCAATGAACCAGGGAACCTTTGAATTAAAATCGATGCGACCGCCCAGTTTTGCCGCGCTGTAGATCCGTCCGAAATAGCCGTTCATATAAAAACGGAGTCCTTTCGTCCAAAGATATTTATAATCGATTTGCAGGAAGGCCTCGCTGGTGTTGGCAAGGGAGAAATTCCCTCCGAACGCGGCACCGAAATTATCAGCCTTCCTGATATCCAGGTAAAGATCGAAAAAGCCGGTGGTGGGGTTATACCGTGCAACGGGGAAAATATTCTGGATAAAACCTTCGCTCACGAACCTGAAATATTCGTGTTTGAGTTCTTCCAGCGTCACCGTTGGTTCTCCGTGTTTCAGGATCTGCCGGATGTACCGTTCCTGCGTTTTATTCATGCCGGTTACGTGAATCGAGTCAAACCGTATCGCGGGTTTATCGGCATTGAAGGAAGCCCTTTTACGCTGCATGTTTTCAGTTGAAACGGAATCGCGGACATACTTTCTGATCTCGGGAATTTTTCTCATGGCGGCTTTGTACCCGCTGTCGGAAAGTTCACGGGTACGTGAAAAATCGAGCGCACTGATGACCGGGATATCGGGGGTGATCATTACCGATCCGGGATACCGGATTGTATCGCTTTGGTTTTCCATCAGCATGGAGAGAATCTGTGAAACAACATCATCCCGGTCGGGTTTCTTGTACCGTTGAGCCACCCGGCTCCCGATGATCACATCGGGATGAAAATTGCTGAACATGACATCGCAGGGAAAATTGTTATACATGCCGCCGTCAAAAACCAGTCGGTTATCAAGCACTATCGGATTGAACACCAGCGGGATGCTCATCGAACCGCGTACCGCAGCGCTCAGGTCGCCCTGTTGCAGAATCAACGGCTTGGTTGAGTCGATGTCGGCGACCACACAACGAAACGGTACCATCAGGCTATCGAAATTCCCTTTGCAAACGGCTCCCGCCTGCGAAAAGATGTGCATCAAATGAAAGTCGATGTCAAAAGTATTGATCAGGTGGGTGGGCAACAGGGCGGTAAGCTTCTTTTTGAAATTGAAGTTGGTTGAAACCCAGGAGGCATTGGGATCCTCCTTCCAGAAATAGTAGGTATAATCTTCATCGGTCACTCCCGTGGCCCAACGCTGGAACTCCTGGGAACTCATGAGATCCTCAATTTCCTTCAGCGTATAGCCGCTGGCGTACATAGCCCCGACAATAGCCCCGATCGAAGTGCCGGCTATATAATCGATCGGGATCCCCTGTTCTTCGAGGGCTTTGAGAACCCCGATATGCGCACCCCCCTTTGCAGCCCCGCCACTGAGAACTACACCCACCTTCTGCGCATGAGAATAATTGACAAATGATAATTGACAAATGACAATTATAAAAAAAATGATGGTAAGGTATCGTAGGATGTTTCTCACCAGAATTATTGATTCATCTTAAAAACCAAAGATAATCTTTACCCGGAAAAATGCCTCCCTTCCATCGCAGAACACTGATCAACCCAACAATATCAATCTTCAATTGTCCGTTTTTGGTTTTCAATTGTCCATTGTCAATTGTCAATTTTCTGCAACGCCTGTTCCAGATCAGCGACGATATCCTCCGCCTCTTCAATTCCGACCGACAGCCTTACGAGTTCGTCGCTGATGCCACCCTCTTTTTTGGCTGCTGCCGAGAGTTTGCTGTGGGTCATCGATGCCGGGTGCTGGATCAGGGTTTCGATACCGCCGAGCGAAACTGCAAGGACACAAAGCTTAACCTCGTTCATGAGCCGTTTTCCGGCCGGCAATCCGCCCTTCAGACCAAAACTCATCATCGCCCCGGGTCCCCGCATCATTTTTTTCCCGAGTTCATACTGCGGATGCGATTTCAGACCGGGATACATAACCCACGCGACATTGGGATGATTTTCGAGGAAAGTAGCCACTTTCATGGCATTTTCCTGAGCCCGGTCGATACGAAGTGCCAATGTTTTCAATCCGCGGCGGGTCAGGAATGCCTGGTGGGGATCCATGTTGCATCCCAGCGTCACCATCATCTGACGCACCTTTTTGTAATCGGTTTCATTTTTAGTGACGATTATTCCGCCCACGATGTCGGCATGACCGTTTAAAAATTTTGTAAGGGAATGAAGCACCACGTCGGCGCCCATGTCGAGCGGATTCTGAAGGTAGGGGCTGCAGAAGGTATTGTCGACGCATACCGGGATGTTGTGCCGGTGGGCCAGTTCGCAAATGGCCGGGATATCGGAGATTCCGATCGTCGGATTGGCCGGGGTCTCCAGGTAGATCAACGCAGTATCCGGCCGGATGGCATTTTCAACCTGTTTCAGATCGGTGGTATCCACATAAGTCGATGCCACTCCGAACCGGGAAAAAGTATTCTCGATGATCCCGCGTGATGGTCCGTAAACGGCATTGTGGCTGAGAATATGTTTCCCTGCGCCCAGGTAAGCCATGTAAACCGTATTAACTGCTCCCATACCGGAGGAGCACCCGATCCCGTCGAATCCATGTTCCAGTTCTGCAATGGTCTTTTCCAGATCGCGGATGGTCGGATTTCCGATCCGGGTGTAGATAAATCCATCGCTTTCACCTGCAAAACAGGCAGCGCCATGGTCGGCCGACTCGAAGGCGAAGGTCGAGGTCTGGTAGATGGGGGTGATTACGCTTCCCAGGGGGTCCTTCGGACCGGCCCCGTGGACGAGCTTCGAATTGAAGCCTGAAGGTTTATGTTTCATTTGTTAATAATTTTAATTTTCATTGGTCACATAGAATATCCATTATTGTCATCCGCGTATTGCGCAGGTGGTTCCTATGAATAATTCATGTGTTATTGTTTCTATCTTTCATTGGTCAGATGGAATATCTGTAATTTTTCAGGAATTGCGGCGTACGATGGTGATTTCATTCTCAATGTCGGGATGGAGGTGGCGTTTCACGGTGCAAAGCGATGCAGTACGGATGACCGCCTCATCGTATTGTGCAGGAAAATCGGCCGGCACATTGATCTTCATGACAAATTTTCCGATCATTTTTTTGACCGGATCAAACAGGCTATCCATATCGATGGTAATGGAATCGGCCTTTATACCACGCTGATCGCAGAATCCTTTGACATAGATCCCTGCACAGGCTCCCAATGAAGCCAGGAACATGGAAAAGGGCGTGGGAGCTGAGTTGTCGCCACCTGCCTGAACGGGTTGATCTGTAAAAACCGTGAATCCGTCGACTATGGCATTGACCTTTTTGTTGCCGTCGAAATATACTTGTACTGACATATATCTTAAGATTTAAACTGATACAAAAAAACATTCCGTATTCTGATCGCTGAATCCAGGTTTTCGCAGTCGGACCCGGAAGTTCAGATGGTCCTTCCCGTGTAGCTGATCCGGAGTGAGGCTTACGGAATCCGGGCAAAGATAGTAAATTCTTCCGAAAGGGGTCAGGGAACGGGATAGGTAACGCCGGTTCACTAAGTTCAAATGCCGGTTCATCGAGTAAATGGCCTTAAAAATCGAAAAACGGGATGGTGATGGCCGAAAGTAAATATCTTTGCTTAAGATCGGCCGGATATGTTAATCCGGTAATCTTTCCGATAATTTCCGATACAAACCAAATCCGATACCATGAAAAAAAGTATGTTATTCCTTGCGGCCCTGCTGAGCTGCACCCTGTTATTTGCCCAGGAAGAGGCAAGGCTGTTGCGGTTTCCGGCCATTCACGGCGACCAGATTGTATTCACCTATGCCGGTGATCTTTACACAGTCGATAAGGCCGGCGGTATTGCCCAAAAGCTGACCAACGACGCCGATGGCTATGAAATGTTCGCCCGGTTCTCTCCAGATGGCAAGCAGATCGCCTTCACCGCCCAGTACGATGGGAACACCGAGGTTTACCTGATGCCTTCAGTTGGCGGGTCGCCAAAACGACTCACCTACACGGCCACCCTCGGGCGCGACGACATCAGCGACCGGATGGGCCCCAACAACATCGTGATGACCTGGAAGGACAACTCCAACATCGTTTATCGGTCGCGTAAACAAAGTTTCAACGATTTTAAAGGACAGCTTTTTATCGTCAACGTGAATGGCGGTCTTTCCGAAGAGTTGCCGCTTCCCTGCGGCGGTTTCTGTTCATTTTCGCCCGATCAGTCCAAACTGGCCTATAACAGGGTGTTTCGTGAATTCCGCACCTGGAAACATTACCAGGGCGGCATGGCCGATGATATCTGGATCTATGATTTTAAAACCAAACAGACCGAAAATATCACCGGGAATAAATTTCAGGACATGTTTCCCATGTGGAACGGCGACAAGATCTATTTTGTTTCAGAACGGGAGCGTCCCACCAATTTATATTGTTACGATCTGAAGACCCGGGAGACCAGGAAAGTGACCGATTTCAAAGAATACGATATAAAATTCCCTTCGCTGGGCAATACCGGTGTGGTCTTCGAGAACGGGGGATACATCTATCTCTACGATTTTGCTACCCAAAAAACCCAAAAGGTGACTGTCCGGATCGCAAATGATATGTTGTCGGGGCGCGACCGCCTAAGGGATGCCGGGAAATTCATCAACGCATTCTCCCTGGCTCCCGACGGAAAACGGCTGGCATTCGGGGCCCGCGGCGATGTATGGACGGTTCCGGCCAAAAGCGGCATCACCAAAAACCTGACGCAAACTCCTGGCATCCATGAACGGGAAGTGGCATGGTCGCCCGACGGACAATATGTTGCCTATATTTCGGATCGTACCGGTGAAGATGAGATTTTCATCCAGAAACAGGACGGATTATCCGATCCCGTTCAGCTCACGAAAAACGGCGACACCTATAAATTTACCATGATCTGGTCGCCCGATAGCAGAAAACTTTTATGGTCCGATAAGCTGCTCCGCCTCCAGTATGTTGAAATCGACAGTAAAGAGGTAACCCTGGTCGAAACTGCAAAAAACTGGGAGTTTACCGACTTTAACTGGTCACCCGACAGTAAATGGATCGTTTACACCTATCCTGAGCGCCGCGTTGCATCGCGCATTTATCTCTATGAAATTTCTTCAAAAACGAAAACTCCGGTTACCGACACCTGGTATGATTCCGGCGACGGATGTTTCAGCAGTGATGGAAAGTACCTGTTTTTCACTTCGAACCGCGATTTTAATCCGACCTACAGTTGGACCGAATGGAACCACGTGTACACCGATATGTCAAAAATCTATTTCGTGACCCTGGCCAAGGCCACCCCGAACCCGTTTGCACCGGAAAATGATGAGGTGACAGTTAAAAAGGATGAAGCAAAGAAGGAAGAAGGGAAGAAAGATGAGGGCAAGAAGGAGGAAGCCAAGAAGGATGAAGGGAATAAAGGGGATGACAAAAAGGATGTAGTTATTGACCTTGACGGGATTATCGGCCGGATCGTGGGATTACCGGTAGATGCCGGCACCTATTTTAATCTGAATTGTGTTGGCGACAATGTTTATTACATCAAAGGAGGACGCGGAGGCAGGCCTGGCGGACTTATGACTTTCAACCTGAAGGATCAGAAGGAGACCCAACTGGGTGATTTCGGAACGTATGAAATCTCAGCAGACCAGAAAAAGATGGTTGTGGCCTCCTCGGGAAAGTTTGGAGTCGTTGATCTTCCCAAAGGCAAAGTTGACGTGAAGGATTGGGCCGATTTGTCGGACATGAAGCTGGTCGTCGATTTCAAGGCTGAGTGGGCGCAGATATACAATGAATCGTGGCGGCAAATGAAATATTTCCTTTATGCGCCGAACATGCATGGTGCTGACTGGCCTGCCATCAGGGATAGATATGCCGCATTGCTGCCCTTTGTCAATAACCGCAACGATCTGAACTACGTAATCGGTGAAATGGTCGGAGAGATCAGCATCGGGCATTCCTATGTGGGTGGCGGCGACAAACCCGAACCCCGCAGGATCAAGCTGGGGTTATTGGGAGCCAAGATCAGCCGGGATGCTTCAGGATACTACCGGATCGATCAAATTCTGAAGGGCGAGAACTGGACCAAAAACACCCGGTCGCCCCTGACCGAACTGGGCGTCGATGTTAAGGAGGGTGATCTTATCCTGGCCGTCAACGGAAAATCGACCCGGGATCTGAAGGACTTTAATGAGGCAATGGTTAACCGGGCCGATCAGCAGGTAGAGTTGACGGTGAATGCAACGGCTTCGGAGACCGGTGCGCGTAAGACGATTGTCGTTCCGGTTGACGATGAAGCCCAGCTTTATTACTATAACTGGGTCGCTGAAAATACCCGGAAGGTCAGCGAAGCCACGAACGGCGAGGTGGGATACATTCACATTCCCGACATGAGCCCGGCCGGACTGAACGAATTCGTGAAACATTTCTATCCCCAGCTGAATAAACGGGCCCTCATCATCGATGACCGCGGAAACGGCGGCGGAAATGTTTCTCCCATGATTATCGAAAGGCTCAACCGCGAAATGACCATGATGACGATGGCCCGCAACACCGACGCAGCTCCCGGCAGGCTGGAAATGCAGTGGGGGCCGAAATGCATCCTGATCGATAACTACTCGGCTTCCGATGGCGATCTGTTTCCCTATCAATTCAAGAAACTCAAGATCGGGAAAGCAATCGGAAAAAGAACCTGGGGCGGTGTGGTCGGAATCAGGGGCACACTGCCATTCATCGACGGCGGACAGTTGATGCGGCCGGAATTTGCGCCCTACGACACGGAAGGTAAAAACTGGATCATCGAAGGATATGGCGTTGATCCGGATATTGAAGTCGATAATGATCCTGCACGGGAATACGCGGGCGAAGATCAGCAACTCAACAAAGCCATTGAGCTGATGAAGGAAGAGCTGAAAAGCTGGCCGAAAGAATTCCCGGGAATGCCTCCTTTCCCCGATAAAACGAAATAACCCATCAGGAGAAATCAGAATGATTCAATGCTTATGGAAGGCGGCTCAACAGGCCGCCTTCTTCTTTGATATTGCAGGCTGTTCTGAACTCATTACCGGAAGGGGGGTTTAACGCGTCGCTTTTCTTTTCCGGAAAGTGACATTCTTTTAATTAATTTTACCGCGAAAAAGTCGCACAATGCTGAATTCGAGGAACCGGTTTCAGATTGATCACATCCTGATCATATTGATTTTACTGGCCGGAGCAGCGCTACGCCTGTACCGGCTCCCCGACATCCCGTTCACACACGATGAGTTTTCCGCCATCATCCGGGCACAGTACGGCACCTTCGGCGACCTGATTGAGAAAGGAGTGAAGATCGACGGTCACCCGGCCGGCGTACAGATCTTCATCTGGCTGCTGATCAAATGGTTTGGTGTGTCGGTCATCGCTTTGAAACTTCCCTTCATCCTCTTCGGACTTCTTTCAGTCTGGATGGTTTACCTGATCGGGAAAGAGTGGTTCAATTCCACAGTAGGACTTACCTCAGCGGCCTTCGTCTCCTTCCTGCAGTTCCCGGTGATGTACAGTCAGATTGCGCGTCCCTATTCCAGCGGATTGTTCTTTACACTTTTACTGGTCTGGTTCTGGACCCGGGTATTGTTCCGCCCCGAACGGAAATTTTTGCTGAACCTGGCAGGATTCACGGTAGCCGGCGCCCTGTGCGCTTATAACCACCACTTCAGCATGCTGTTTGCCGCAATGGTTGGGATCACCGGACTGTTTCTTTGTAACCGCAAGAGGCTGCTGCCATACCTGGTCGCGTGTGCCATGGTCATTGTGCTTTACCTTCCCCACCTGCCTATCTTTTTTTACCAGCTCGGTGTGGGCGGTATCGAAGGGTGGCTCCGGAAGCCGAGGTTCGATTTCATCACCGACTTCATCCAGTACATTTTCCATTTTTCGGTGTTCCTCTACCTGTTGATCTTCCTGCTCGTCAGTTTGTCATTATATTGGTATTCCGATCGACCGAAGATCCGGATCCGGTTTGTATTGATCTCTGCAACGTGGTTCCTGCTGCCCTTCCTTATCGGCTACCTATATTCCACCTTCAGAAGTTCCGTTTTACAATATTCGGTGCTCATCTTTTCCTTCCCCTACCTGTTGTTCATCCCCTTCTCCCTTTTCAAAACCGAAAAGCCGTTACATCAGGCAGTATTGGTGACGTTGATTGCGGCGATTGTGATCCCGTCGCTGATCTTTGAAAGACGTCATTATGATCTTTTTTACAAATCCCCCTACCGGGAAATGGTCGTGGAAGCAAAAAAAGCCGTCGACTCACTGGGAGCCGCGAATTGTCTGGTAATTCTCGACACCCGCCGGGAGATCAATCCGTACTATCTTGAAAAACCGGGTTGCCGCGACCTACCGTTCCTGTACGCCGATTCGGCCGGAACCCGGGGAAAACTACTTTCGCTGCTCGACTCTTGCAAGCGGCCCTGCCTGGTTTACGGATGCCTCTCGACTGCACCATGGGAAAACTATGCTTTAATTCGTTCCCGCTTCCCCATTCTTGAGGTTCACAGGACTTACGCCGGCGGGGATTTTTACCTGTTTTCCAAAAATGATCCCCGGCTGAATGGTGATAGTGCCCAGCAGAGGAGACAGCTTCACAAGATAAATGCCGGCAGTGATTATAACCTGCCTTCCAAAAGGGATTCCCGGATGAATCCTGCCAACCCCTCACGCAAAGGCCAGTTTCAAAATGACGGAAAGCTGGGGCCTCCGCCTGAAGAATATTTTTACACCCTCACAAACAACTTCGAACCCGCTCCGCCCGAATGGGGATGGATCGATCAGGACCAGATCACCGATTCGCTGCCTATTGAAGGAAAATACAGTTTTCTGGTCCGGGAAGGCGACGAATTCAGTCCTACCTTTTCCATGCCGATTCGCGACCTGATGCGGAGTCCCGACGACGTGATCGACATGTCAGTCGACCTGCGGCTTCCAGAAGTATTCCCGGGGGCGTGGCTGGTTATGTCGGTGACGGCAAACGGCAAAGAAGTTTTTTGGAAATCGGTGGCAGTGGCCGACTATTTAAAGCCGGGGCAACAGGGACGCGCCTACATTTCACTCCGGCTATGCGACATCGAACTGCGCCACCACGGATTGCTCCTCAAGGCCTTCGTGTGGAACCCGATGAAAACGCCTTATCTTTTAGATCAATTTACCATCAAGGTAAGATCAGGGAATCCTGTTATCTACGGACTGTACAGGAGGGTTTACTAGAAGAGCGGACAAATTGATTTACGATTGACAAGATTTACGATTGACAAGATTTTAGAATTACGAAGGAGTGAATGCTGGTTTGAAAATTTGAGGATTTGAGAATGTGAACTTTAAACTTTGAGCCTTGAGCTTTAACTTTTTTCATTCTCCTCCCCTTCTTTCTCCAAATCGCTGAGCGTGTACCCGAGTTTCAGCAGGTTCTCGGGAAGCAGCAACTGGTGTAGCCGCTCCTCTGTCACGCATTGAAGGTCATGGTTTGCCGAAAAGATGTCACTTCCCTGCGTTAACATGTATTTTGCCAGTTCCGCGGCTTTATTATAGCCGATCAACGGGATCAGGGCCGTTGTCACGGCGGGGCTCCGGAACAACATTTCACGGCTTATCGCAGGATGGATGGCCAGTCCGTCGAAAAGGTTCTTTTTCAGTGTCTGATCACAGGCGATGAGCAGTTTCAGGCTTTCTAAAAGGGCATGGCCGATTACAGGCAGGTAGGCATTCAGCTCCAGGCATCCCTGGGCACAAAGTGAGGTAATGACCTGATCATTTGCATAGATCTTATGGACCGCGCTGATCACGAATTCCGGGATCACCGGGTTGATCTTTCCCGGCATGATCGAACTACCAACCTGTACGCGGGGGATTTCCAGCTGACGGGTTTCGCGTTTAGCGTTTCGCGGTTCGAGTTTCGCGTTTTGCGTTTCGCGTTCCGGGATTACAGGGTCAGAGGGTAAGAGGGTATGAGGGTATGAGGATTTAACTGGTCCGCTAGTCCGCTGGTCCGCCTGTTCGCTGGTCCACTTGTCCGCATGGCTGTTCACCAGGTCGGAGGCTAAAAGTCGGAGGTCGGAAACCATCTTTTCGAGGTTCACGGCATGAGATTTAAGGATGGCATGTACTTCGACGAAGGCGTCGAGGTTGGAAGTTGCATCGGAAAGATTTTCGCTGCGTGCCAGCGGAAGCGCGGTGAGGGTTTGCAGGTTCGAAACCACCTCCATGATGAAATAACGGGGCACGCTCAGCCCGGTTCCGATGGCTCCTCCGCCGAGATTCACCAGTTTGATCCGTTCAAAACACTTTGACACCCGCCACCAGTCGCGCGAAAGCGCCTCGCTGTATGTGCTGAACAACTTCCCGAAGGATGAAGGCACAGCCTCCTGCATCTGGGTGAAGCCGGTACGCAGGTCGTTCTGATGGAGGGTCTCATGTTGTTCGATTCCGAACTGCAATTCATTGATGGCCTTCTCCAGATCGCCAAGCAGGAACATGGCCGAGACCCTGAGGGCCGTCGGAATCACATCATTGGTCGATTGAAAAATGTTGGCATCTTCGATGGGATCGATCCGCTGATAGTTTCCGGGCTCTGTGCCGGCTTTTATCAACCCCGCATTGGCAAGAATCTCATTGATGTTCATGTTGATGCTGGTCCCCGCACCCCCGGAGACCGCCGGAACAATAAAATGTTCAAAATACCGCCCCTCTGCCATTTCTGATGCAGCCGCGATCAACAGATTTAAAGTCTCCTTCTGTTTACGGAGCTTGTCCAAACTAAACCCTCCCCGCCGCTCGTCCACCTGTCCGCTTGTTCCATGGTGCCGTGGTGCCGTGGTGCCGTGGCGACTGATAAGATTCTTCTCCTCGTCCGCCGGTCCGCTTGTTCCATGGTGCCGTGGTGCCATGGTGCCGTGGAGACTGTTAACATTCTTCTGATGGTCCAACTCTTCGTCCAACTCTTCGTCCGCTTTTCGTCCGCTCTTCGTCTGCTCGGCCGTTTGTCCAAAATACTTTCTGATCATCGCCTCAAAATAGTCCCGGGCAGTCAGATAACAAGCCTTTTTGACCAACCCGAGAGCCCGATACCATTCAGCATGAAAAGGGGTCCGGTCGGGAAAATTATTCCTTGCCCTCAGGGAATGAATGCCGTATAAGGCTTCTTCCGGAATCTGCATTGAGCCTAAAAAATCTGATTCCTTTCGCATGGTATATATTTTTGAGAAGGCTGGATATTCTATGGTTTCCGATTACAAAGTTTATAAAAAAAAACAGACAACCGAAGCATCCGTTTCCGAAAACCAACCCGAAACGATTAGCAAAGCGAATTTTCCTTAATTTTACGGCATCAACCGGAACTCGGATACTCGTGAAGCACCTATTCTGTACACTGCTGTTTGTTCTGACACTTTCCCCACTTTTGGCACAGATCGACAAGGAGTTCTGGTTTGTCGGTCCGGAAGCATCGGCCAACCATGGCGATAAGCCCGTTTACGTAAGGGTTTCGACTATGGAAAACGCGGCCAATATCAAGCTTCGGATGCCCGCCAATCCCAAATTCGTTCCCATTCAGCAAAATATTCTCCCCTATTCAACTGTATCGATCCGGCTGGACCAGATCGACGGCAACAATTCCTGGCTCGACAGCATCGAAAACCGGCCTGCCGACCAGGTTCTGAGAAAGGGTTTGTTGCTTACCTCCGACAGCTATGTCACGGCCTATTACGAGATCAATAATGGAAGCAACCCGGCCATATTCCCGATGAAAGGGAAAAACGGGGTGGGTACGGAATTCTACATTCCTGGACAGACCGATTATCCAAATCATGTCAACAACGGAAGTGAAGCATTCGATATTGTTGCCACCCAGGACACTACAACCATCACGATCACTCCATCCATCGACATTGTAGGACATCCTGCCAATGTTCCATTTCAAATCGTATTGCACAAAGGGCAGTCCTATTCTGCGCGAACGCTCATCACTACGGCAGAGGCCTCCCTGGCAGGATCACATGTGGTTTCGGATAAACCTATTGCCATTACAATCAGTGATGATTCCATCGTAACCGGAGGATGGGATATTATCGGCGACCAGCTCATCCCGGTGAATTTACTGGGGATGAAGTACATTGTGATCAAGGGATTCGCGGACAATAACCCACCAAACAACAACGACGAGCGTGTTTACATCACGGCGACCATGGACAACACCGTAGTTTACATCGACGGCGACCCGGTTCCTGTTGCAACGCTGAGTGCAAGTCAGCAATATGACTATGCCATTCCGCCCGGTTCTAACACTGCATTTATCCATACCTCCAAACCTGCGTACGTGTATCATCTGACGGGCCACAGCGGTGAAGCCGGTGCTTCGATACTTCCCCAGGATTCATGCACCGGATCGCGGAATATCGGGTTCAACCGTTCGAGTAACAACGCATTTGCCCTGTTGATCCTTACCCGGGATGGAAATCAGGATTATTTCACCCTGAACGGGGATGCCGGTATTATCACCGGCGCCAATTTTAATGTGGTTCCCGGTACGAATGGGGAGTGGGTTTTTTACCGCCAGAACAACCTTACAACGGCTCAGGTACGCCTGGGAGCCAACTATCTCGTCAATTCACATGGGAAATTCCATCTCGGGATCCTGAACAATGTATCCGCAAGTTCCGAATATGGCTATTTTTCCGACTTCAGCACCCTCTACCTGGGTTCCGATGCCAACATTTGCCCGGGCGACAGCATGTTGCTCGACGGAGGTCCTTACCGCGATGCCTATGAATGGAAAAAACTGATCAGCGGGGTCTGGACCCCGGTCGGGACCATGCAAACCTATCTGGTTACCGACACGGGTTACTACGCGTGCATGACCAATGGCGATTTCTGTACCCTGCTCGACACCATACACATCTCGTTTTATCCCAACGCAACTGTCAATCTCGGCGCGGATCAGACAATCTGCGAGGGAACGACGGTCACCTTCAGTCCCGGTACGTTTCAGAATTATCTATGGAGCAATGGAACCGCTGCAACTACAATGACCACAGGCATCCAAGACACAGTCTGGGTAAGGGTTCTCAACAACAACGGCTGTATTGCCACCGACACGGTCATGGTTTATGTCGATTCCCTTCCTCTCGCTGACCATCCGGTTACCGGTCCCGTCACGGTTTGCCAGGGAGCAGCCGGGGTAATCTATTATATCGATACCCTGCGTTACGCTACTTCTTACCTGTGGACCTTATCGCCAGGCGCCACCGGCACCAGCACCACGAAAACCATTACCGTAAGCTTTTCCACATCGGCCACTCCGGGCACCATCACGGTGCACGGCCACAACCAATGCGGCGACGGTCCGGATGTGATCCTTCCCGTCACGGTGAATCCGCTCCCTGTGCCAGCCGGCAGCATCTCCGGTCCGAATGAAGTCTGCCAGGGACAAACAGGAGTTGTTTACTCGGTTTCACCCATTGACCAGGCCACCAATTATTCCTGGACACTGCCGGCAGGGTGCACAGTCACCAGCGGCGCCGGGACCAATACCATCACGGTTTCTTTCAGTGCCAGCGCGACGTCGGGGAATGTCACCGTCGCGGGAACCAATACAGCATGCGGTGCAGGATTATCGGCATCGCTTCCCATCCTGACCGGCCTATTACCGGTAGCCGCCGGACCGATTACAGGTCTGACGTCGGTCTGCCAGGGACAAACCGATGTAGTTTATAGCATTGCATCGGTACCCGGAGCAACCAGTTACATCTGGACCGCCCCCCCGGGAGGTGTTATCACTGCCGGACAAGGTACAAACGCCGTTACGATCTCCTTTGATTCCACTGCCACCCCGGGTTCTGTTGCGGTCAGAGGGCACAGCGGTTGCGGTGACGGACCCGCTTCTTCCGTATCTCTGACCATCAATCCCCTGCCGGCGCCTGCAGGGACTATTACCGGATCATCAACCGTATGTCAATCTCAAAACAACGTCACCTATTCCATTGTCCCCCTCAGTTACACCGGTTCTTACCTGTGGACGGTGCCATCGGGGTGTACCATCACGAGCGGATCGGGAACCTCTCAGATCACAGTTTCGTTCAATACCATCGCGATCAGCGGACCGATTACGGTTCGCGGGATCAATGCAACCTGCGGAGCCGGCTGTCGCAATTCCATCAACATCCTGGTTAATCCGCTTCCCGGAGCAACCGGGACTATCTCGGGTTTGACCACGGTATGCCAGGGTGAGCCCGGGATCTCTTACACGGTCGCCAGTCCAGATCCCAACACCCTTTCTTATGCCTGGAACCTTTCTCCGTCAAACGCGGGTACGGTAAACAGTTCCACTTCGCCGGCAACAGTCAGTTGGACTGAGCTTTTCACGGGACAGGCCTTTCTGACGGTTGCCGGAATGAATGGCTGCGGTGCGGGACCTGTTTCGAATCCGCTTTCCATCACCATCAATCCAAAGCCTACCGTCGCTCTTGCAGCCTGTTTCGATCTGAAGACCACGAAAAACAGCCGCCCCATCCGGTTAAGCGGGGGGAACCCTTTGGGTACAAGTGGGATTTTCTCGGGTACCGGCGTATCGCAGATTTCGCCCGGCGTGTATGCCTTTGATCCAGGGAATTCGCAGGTGACGGTATCGGCCGGCGGCACACCGTATGAAATAACCTACCGGTACACCAATACATACAACTGTTTCAGGGAAGCATCCAGAACCATAACGGTCTTTCCATCCGGCGCCGGGCAGATATGCCCCGGGACGGTGACTGATTTGCGCGACGGGCAGGTCTATCCCACGTTACTCGCGGGAAGCGGGGCAGCGGCAAAATGCTGGATGGCCCGGAACCTGAACTACGGAGAATTCCTTTCGAACGGGCAACCACAGACCGACAACTGCACCATCGAAAAATACTGCCGGAACAATCTCCCGTCGGAATGTTCCGGTTATGGGGGATTTTACCAATGGGATGAATTGATGCAATATCAATCGGGTAGTTATTTTCAGGATCTCTGTCCCCCGGGATGGCACCTGCCGTCGGAGGCTGAATGGACCCAGTTCCTCGCATCTCTGGGAACCGGTGTATCTCCCCCGGATGGCATCGCCGGAAGTTTCCTGAAAGATCCCAATACTTCGCCGGGCCATTTCAACGCGTTGCTGGGCGGCGTTTTTTACCACGGTCAATCCTGGGCCTTAACAACCGGAACACTGGCTGGCACCCTCTTCTGGACTTCAACCCTTACTGCCGATGACAGAATTTCCGTAAGGGGATTGAATTATAACAATCCGAGTGTTTCAAGGTATTTTTCGACCCGTGATAATGCACTTCCGGTGAGATGTGTCAGGGATTGATCCGAAGATTCCGAATAATTTCCCTCCAGGCAACTTTCTTTCAAAAATATTGTCTTCATCATTATTGGTGTTTATCGCTGAAATTTAGTAACTTTACCGGGATAAAACCGTAAAATCATTCTCTGATATTCGGGCCCAGACATGAAGAAAAGGTTTTACTTCAGAATTCTCTTTTTTTCGTTATTTTTCCTGATAACCCGTTTATCAGTCCGGGCAGAAGGTTCCAAAGAATTATACATCAATACAAACAACACGGGTTTATACTGTTGCAACGATCTCAATAACCACTGCAACCAGTTTGGATATGGAAATCGAAGCCCATTCGCGGTCTATGATTGCCCGGAACCCGATCGGTTATATTTCATCACATCAAGTCCGGGTGAAACTGTTTACCTGGGATTCAGCGGAAGTGGTGCCGGTTCAGGTAATCATCTGGTTTTCAGAATAAAAGATATTTCCGGAAATATTGTTTACAATGAAATGAACCTGCCGACATCAGGAACGGGATTTATTGCAAATATCAATGAAGCCCGGTCAGGACCCATTCAGATCAGCGGGACAAGCGGATATACAGCTATAAACTGGCATCCTGCAGTTCCCGGCACGTACTATATCGAGTTTAACCGCAAAACACCTTCCGGCAGCGTTTCAATCGGAGGTTTCAACATTGATTTATTTGACATAACAATATGTGATACCGTGGCTCACGTTGTCAAGCCGGGCAGACTTCATTCAAAAGCCTGGCAGTTTACCGAGAGTTTCAATTGTTCCGCGACAACGTACGTGTATTCAAACGACAGCATCATCACATTTGCCCAGTTCAATAATATGGATGGCGGAACCTGGATCCAGTTTTGTAACCAGTGGGGATGCCAAAACACGAATAATTTCGCGATCGACCGGAAATCTCTTTATCATCCTGCAACAGAGACCTATTTGCCACAGTACAAGATTTTTCTGAATTCACCGGATCAAACCCTGTTTCCTCCCGCCACCACATTGGGGCAGGTTGTTCCTCCCGACCCGTGGGGAGAGCGGTTTTGCAATACCGGACATATCATATTCCATGTTAATGTCGACCGTCCCGGAAACGTTGAGATAACACTTAGTTTCACGGCGCCATATCTTAACAGAAAACTCAACCAGACTGTTGTGGTCGGGGAGAATCTGATTGACTGGGACGGGCTGGACGGAACAACGCCTACAGGGATTCCTGTTCCCAATAATACCACAGTGACCTTTACAGTAAGTTATATAAACGGACTGACGAACATGCCTTTTTTCGATGTCGAAGGGAATCCCAATGGATTCAACATCGGAATCGTGGCGCCGGTTGGCACTCCGCCTCTTGTTTATTGGGACGATCTGAATATCCCAAACGGAAACATAAACCTTATCGGGTGTCTGAGTCCGGGATGCCATACCTGGAATGGTCAATTTGGGAATCTGAATACGGTCAATACCTGGTGGTATAATGTTTCAGCAAGCACAAATCCAATCAATATTACGGAATTCCGAAATCCCCAGCCATTGGTAATAAACCAATCTGCGCCTTACATTTTTTGTGAAAATTCATCCGGGGTGTTGTTCTCGGTGAATCCGGATCTCAATACCGACGTTTATCATTGGAGCTATGACCCACCAACAGGCGTTTCCATTAATCAATCAACGCCAGGCAGTAATTCTGTCACCCTGTCATTCGGGGCCGGTGCGCTGTCAGGAACTTTAAGTGTATACGGAACCAACACAAACTGCGCGGAAACAGGTCCGACATCCTCTGTTCCCATAACCCTGCTACCTGTTCCTGTGTTGACAACCAACGTATCGCAGAACACCTGTGCAGGTGTACCATTCAGCATCTCGTTGTCGTCACCCGTGGCAGGAACTACTTATTCATGGAGTGTGGGGGCAGGCGACTGCAGTTCAAACATTACCACCTGTCCTACCGGGACCTTCAGCGGCGCGTCGATCAATGGCAATCTCTCGGTCACGGATTTGAATCCCGGCACTGTGGTTTATCATGTGACTCCTTCGGCAGGGATCTGTACCGGGGCCACTAAAACGATTGTGGTCACCGTGGCGCCCAAGCCGAATGTCACCTCCCCGTCAACCTCCGGTGAAAGCTTCTGCTCCGGCGGCAGCACCAACGTCTTGCTTCAGTCGGGGCTCACCGGCCCGTCGCTGAGCTGGAACTGGGAAGTGCTTCCGGGTAACTGCAACAACATACAAACCTGTCCGACTTCCGGAACTACTTCTCCAATCAGCAATACCCTGATCCTGGGAACCAATACCCTCCCGGGATCGGTCATTTACACCATCACCCCGACTTATGGCGGCTGTGCCGGCGATCCGGTAAATTACGCAGTGACTGTATTTCAACTTCCGGATGTCGTACTTCCGCCCTTTGCCCCGGTATGCCTCAACACCCCGGCTTTCACCCTTTCGACAGGGACTCCCGCGGGGGGTACTTACCTTTACCAGGGCAACCCCATCACTACCTTCAATCCGGCAACGATGGGTGTCGGCGTACATACCATCACTTACACCTACACCGACCTGAACGGATGCACCAGCAGCGATCAGAAAAGCGTTGTAGTCCAGGGGTTGATCACTCCGAACCTTTTCGGCAGCGCCACCGCATGCATCGGAGTCGCGCAGAGTTACAGCACCGACGGTGGAATGGTGCCCTCCTCTTACCAATGGTCGGTAAGTCCTGACGGCATCATCACGGGCGCCACCCCCGAGACCCGGTCGATCACCTGGAACACCACCGGTGTGAAAACCATTTCGGTGATCTATACCGATCCCAACGGCTGCCAGACCATTCCCGCCAACTATCAGGTTACCGTGAATTCCTTACCCGTACCGACCGTTGCCGGGAACAATAACGTATGCTATCAAAAAACATATACCTATACCACTGAATCCGGAATGACCGGGTATGTATGGAATGTTTCTCCCGGTAATACCCTGGTTGCCAGCGGTAATTCAGCTTCGGTGACCTGGAATGTAATCGGAAGTTCAGAATGGGTTGAGGTCAACTACATCAATGGTAACGGATGCACCGCGGTCACTCCCGAACGTCGGATCGTAAATGTCAATGCTTCGCCGAGTTATACTGTAACCGGCGACCAGACAGTCTGCGCCGGAACCACCGGTGTTTCCTACTCCATTCCCGCCGGGTTGAGCATCTATGCGTGGAGTGTTTCATCGGGTGGTATCATTTCGGGTCCTGCCACCAACAACTCCGTTCTGATCAACTGGATGACCACAGCGACAGCCAACCAAACCGTTTCGGTAAGCTACACCAATTCGCTGGGTTGTTCCAATATCACCAACCAACCCGTAACAATTCATCCTTTACCTGTGGCGACCTTTACGACTTCAACACCGTCGCCGGTTTGTCAGGATTATCCAACGCCTTCGCTGTTTACCGTCGATGCCGGCGGACCTGCATCAACCTACCTGTGGCAGATCACCCCGCCAACGCTGGGTGTGATGGCCGATCCAACGGCAAACCCCTTATCCGTAACCTGGAAGTTGCCCGGGACGTCGGCACAATCGGCACAGCTCAGGGTGACCGCAACCACCACCGGCGCTCCCCCGCTTTGCAGCCTGACCTCACTCCCGATGACCGTGGTCATCAATCCGAAACCAAAAACACAACTTCAAATCTGTTTTGATGCCGTTACCACCCAGAACGCCAAACCCTTTGTTCTGAAAGGAGGATTGCCGTTGGGTAGTTCCGGAGTTTTCAGGGTTGATAACCTCAGCGGCTCACCTGTCACGACCATCACACCGTCAGCGTTAAGCACCAGCAACCACACGATTTATTACACCTACACCGACAACAACGGATGCATCGCATCCGATTCCAAAATCCTTCGCGTTGATGCCTCCAATGCAGGCTTTTCATGCGGAAGCCTCCTCACCGATCCGCGCGATAACCAGGTTTATAAAACCGTGATGATCGGGGGTAAATGCTGGATGCAGGAAAACCTTCGTTACCACACCGCAAATCCGGCCATCTCGCACCTTTCGCCACAAACCGACAATTGTGTCTGGGAAAAATACTGCCTTTCTACCGATCCCACCTGCTCGCTGTACGGTGGAATGTACCAGTGGGATGAACTTATGCAATACACCACGGCCACTAAAGGCCAGGGATTCTGCCCGCCGGGATGGCATGTCCCCGATGATGCCGAATGGGCTGTGCTGATCAATGCCATCTCTTCGCTCACGCCGGGTGACGGCATTGCAGGTTCATATCTTCGTGATGTCAATACCACGGGGCTTTTTAAAGCAGGTCCTGCCGGAGTGTTTTACCTTAATTCCCTCGAGGCCTTTTCAGGCCAGGCTTTTAATGCCTCTTTTTTCTGGACCTCTACTGTGATAACTGCCGGACGGGCCGTTGCACGTGGTCTTAACGACGTGAATCCCAGCGTGTCGTTCTATGAAGGATCGAAAGCCGATGCGTTCCCCGTACGATGCGTGAAGGACAATTGACAATTGAAAATGGAAAATGGAAAACGGAAAACGATTTGAGAATGTGAGGATTTGAGAATGTGAAAATTTATAATTATTGTTTTTTCCCCTATTGCCTACTACCTATTGCCTATTGCCTATTGCCTGATTTGAACTTTAAAACCCTGAAACGTTGGGCACTTCGACAGGCTCAGTGCCCTGAAACCCTGAAACCCTGAAACTCTGAAACTCTGAAACTCTGAAACCCTGAAACTCTGAAACCCTCAAACCCTCAAACCCTGAAACGGCTTGAGCTTTGAGCTTTGAGCTTTGATCCCTAGTAAAACAATGAATTCTCAGCTTAGATAATCCCGTACGGCTTTCGAGATTCCTTTCTTCACCTGTTCCCAGGTCTGTCCTTTGAAGCTTACCGGGGCTTCTGTTTCATCGGCATCCACAAACCAGGTGATGGCATTAGGAATGCTGATTGCCAGCATTTGTGAAGGATATTTTAATTGATGCCAATGAATTATTTTTTCGAGTGAAAAATGTTGCAGCAATTCATACAGGTCCCAAAAGTCTTTTTTTCTTCCCCTGCCTAAAATAGCCTGAATTTTCATTGCTGCAATATCATTGCTGCTGAACATTCTGATGCCATCAGTAACTTTGTTCTTCGCAATAAGTTGATGAGGCGTATATACCAGATCAACTTTAATTTTATTGATATAACAGAAAATCCCAAAGGTTTTGTGCCCACCCTCATAATAAAAACCATCTCCGAACACCCGTCTTAATTCCGCTTCAATCGGGGTGTGGTCGAATTTATGTGTGCAAAAAAGGTCAAGATCGACCGAACTACGGTGACCATACCTCAATGCAAGAGCGGTTCCTCCAACCAAAGCAAATGGCTGAAGGGTCTCTAACGACATAAGCTTTTCTAATAGGGTAAAAGTCCCGGATTCGACTGTCGAAGTAAATAACATCTGAATTCATTCAGGGGTTTATTAATTACTGCACTTGCCAGGTGCGTTCGGTGTTCAGGCAAGAACTTAGCCTTCAGCAACGCTTCTGTCACTTTCTCGTCGCCGTAATAGCGCCGGCACTGGCGGATGTCGTCTACGTCGCCGCGTTCAAAAACCCGTTCGATCACGAAGTTGGCGCGCAGGTCGTAGTCGAGTTTCTCAAAATCAACATCCCAGAAAATGCGTTTGTCGAAGATGGGTTTGGGTTTGTTTTCCATGGAACAAAGATATCCTATTTTGAAGAAAATTACCAGGTATCAAGAAACAGTGCCAGCGTAATGACCCGAATCCGGTCATTCAGAAAACAGCGAGCCGGGCAGCAGCGCTCATTTAATCCTGTCCACAGACAACCATTTCACAATTATTTTGTCCTTCTGATAATGTGTCTGGTGGAAAAATTTCGTAATTTTAGAACCTTGATCATTGAATCATCGTATTATATAAAAAGCACACACAGACCAACTCTTTGAAATGAATGAACACCCATCGGTTTTGCGGAAGCAGATAAGAGATCATTTCTATTTATTGATGTCCTTGAGATCCTTTTGCGTCTTCATTTTTTTCACTTTTCTCTCAGGATTTCACAGTGGGTTTGCACAACAACCGGGAGCCCCGGTGTCGCCTCCGAATTTATACCTGGCTCCTAATGTACATGATCATTCCATCGTTGTTCCGGACAGCATCAAACAGGAAAATGAAGAATGGGAACCTGTTGTAACGCCAACACCGGCCGATTCTGCTGCTTATAAATATTACATTGAGAATTATCCATTCGCCGGGAATTTTGACAGCCAGACTTCCACACAAACAACAAACTGTCCCAATTCAAATTTTTCTACCGGTACTTTTGTAAACTGGGCCGGTTGCTGGGGGTCATGGAATTCCAGTTACACACCACCCTGCAACAACCCGAACCAACCCTGGCACGATACACCCAACGGTGGATATTATTACATGAATGCAGCGCCGGGAACACCTGACCCGCATGTTCCATTGCCATCAACTGTTTTTCCGGGAGAGCCCTATTCCGTCAGGCTTGGGAAAACCCCGTCAGGAGGAGATATCAATACGCTTGTATATTCAATTGCAGTGGACACTAACAATGGGAATCTTTCGAACAATTTCTTTGTTTACCGCTATGCCGTGGTCCTGTATAATATTTACAGCGGGACCGGTCATGATGAACCCGATGAAAGGCCAAGATTCACCATTGAAATAAAAGACAACACCAACACTTATCTGTTAAATCCGGATTGTGGATTTTATGATGTATTCCCTGATCCGCTTCTGACCGGTTGGAATTCGACCGGGAATTACGTCTGGAAAGACTGGAACACCATCGGTCTGGATCTTTCTGAATGGCATGGTGAGACCGTCAATGTTGTCTTTACCACCCATGGATGTTCCCCTGGTGGTCATGCCGGTTATGCGTATATCTCAGCCTTTTGTCAACCTAAAAGAGTGATGATGAGCGGTTGTTCAGGTTCAGGAACAGCCGTTCTGAATGCTCCGCCCGGGTTTGCTACGTACCAATGGTCCGGACCCTATTGTTCAACCTGTAGTCCGACGGTGGTCGGGACCGGTCAAACCATTACTATTGTTAATGCCGTTGAAGGCCACAAATACA
>JAQWBQ010000115.1 GCA_028706295.1 Bacteroidales bacterium | reverse complement strand
GGTTCTTTTCGCTGTTTGCCTTCGGGGATGTGACCCTGGTAGCCCGGATGGTCAATACCATGTCGGCCCTTTCGAGCGGTTTCACGATTTTGTTCCTCTTCTGGACCATCACGCTGATCGCGAAAAAAATCGTCGTGAAATCAGGCGGGATTTCCCGCGAAAACCTGTGGATCATCATGGGCGCCGGCCTGGTCGGTTCGCTGGCTTATACGTTTACCGACTCATTCTGGTTCTCCGCCGTGGAGGGTGAGGTCTATGCCATGTCGTCATTCTTCACTGCCATCGTGGTATGGGCGATCTTCAAATGGGAAGAACAATCCGAAGAAAAACATGCCTACCGGTACCTGATCCTGATTGCCTATCTCGTCGGACTCTCCATCGGGGTTCACCTCCTGAACCTCCTTGCCATCCCGGCGATCACCTTTGTCTACTATTTCAAAAAAAATCCCAAACCCACCTGGAAAGGCATTGTTCTGACCCTGATCCTGTCGGTACTGATCCTCGCTTTCGTGATGTACCTGATTATCCCCTGGATCCTGAAACTGGCCGGACTCTTCGAACTCTTCTTTATCAACACGCTGGGACTTCCGTTTAACACCGGAACGATTATCTATTTCGCCCTGATCATCGGGTTTATAATCTGGGGGCTGATTTATACCCGGAAAAAGAGTAAACCCGTCTGGAATACCATCATCCTCTCATTCAGTTTTATCGTGATTGGCTACTCCTCTTTTCTGATGCTGGTGATCCGCAGCAATGCAAACCCGCCGATTGATGAGAACAACCCGGAGAACGCGATGTACCTGCTGGCCTACATGAACCGTGAGCAATACGGCGACTGGCCCCTGTTGACCGGGCAATATTACAACGCCCCTGTCGTTGACCGGGAAGACGGGAACCCGGTATACGCCAAAGACGATAAATCGGGAAAGTACGTCGTGACCGACAAACGGGAAAAGGTGATTCCGGTTTACGACAAACGATTCACCACCTTTTTTCCCCGGATGTGGGATCAGACAGAATCGCGTTTTGCTTCAGAATACATCAGGTGGGGAAATGTCAAAGGACGGCCGGTCGAAGTTAACATGAATGGTGAAACGGAAACCCGGAATGTGCCTACTTTCGGTGAAAACCTTGCCTTTTTCTGGAATTACCAGTTGGTGCACATGTACTACCGGTACTTCATGTGGAATTTTGCCGGACGCCAGAATGATATTCAGGGGATGGGAAACAAGCTGGAAGGCAACTGGAAAAGCGGGATCGGGTTCATCGACCGGATGCGGCTGGGTCCCGAGGCTCCTGGATCATCCCGGGAAAACAAAGGCAATAACAGTTTTTATTTTCTGCCACTTCTGCTGGGCATTGCCGGAATATTTTTTACCCTTAAAAAGGATAAACAGAGCGCCTGGGTGATCTTCCTGTTGTTCTTTATGACCGGGCTGGCCATTGTTTTATATCTGAACCAGCATTCGCCCCAACCCCGTGAACGGGACTATGCCTACGCAGGTTCCTTTTATGCCTTTGCCATTTGGATCGGACTTGCCATACCACAACTCGTCGAATGGCTTGGTAAATTTCTCAGTACCCGCATCGCCCTGATAATTGCATTTGTTGTGGGTTTGTCGGTGGTAACCCTGATGGCGCAGCAGGGGTGGGACGACCATGACCGGTCGGGAAGATACACCTCCCTTGCCATTGCCGAAAATTACCTGAATTCATGTGCACCCAATGCCATTCTCTTTACCAACGGCGACAACGACACATTCCCCCTCTGGTATGCACAGGAAGTCGAAGGAATCAGGACCGATGTACGTGTGATCAACCTGAGCCTGCTTAACACCGAATGGTTTATTGACCAGATGAAGCGGAAAGCGTACCTGTCTGACCCGGTACCCTTCTCCCTTACCAAGGATAAGTACCGTCAGGGAAATCATGATGTTACTTATCTTTTCGAGGATGAAGCGCTTAAAAATACTTATGTAGATGTAAAAGCCCTTTTCGGCATCCTTGCACAGGATGATTCACGACTGAAAATGCAGACTTCCCAGATTGGAACCATCGATTATTTCCCGACTAAAAAATTCATGGTGACCTATGATTCGGCCGCGATGGTGGCCTCCGGAGCCATTACGCCACATATGATGGGCCGGCTCGACACGATAAGGTGGGAATACAAAGGTCAGGCCATTGAAAAAGCCAATCTGATGATCCTCGACCTGCTGGCAACCAACAACTGGAAGCGGCCGGTCTATTTTGTCTCAACCACGGGAGCCGATACCTATATCGGACTCGATAGTTACCTCCATCTGGAAGGGTTGGCCTACCGGTTATTGCCGGTAAAGGCCGTCAGTTCAGACCAGCAAACCGGCCAGGTCAACACGGATGTGATGTACGACAACGTGATGAATCGGTTCAAGTGGGGAAACATGAACAAACCAGGCGTTTATATCGATGAGGCCAATGCGCGGATGATCATGAACATGCGGGGCATGTTCGGGCGGCTTGCCGATGCCCTGATCCTTGAAGGGAAGAAAGATTCGGCCCGCCGGGTCGTGGAACGATGCTTTGAGATCATGCCCGAGAGCGTTGCAGAGTATGATTTTTTCACCGTGTCATTGGTTGATCCTTTGTACCGGATTGGTGAAACTGCCAAAGCAAATGCCCTTGCTTCGAAAATTTTGAAGAATACCGATGAGAAACTGACCCATATGTTTTCATTTCCGGAAAAAGATCTTAAACCGATGGATATGAACATTCAGGAAGGGATATTCGCCATCCAGCGGATCGGGCTGGCCGTGAAGAATGCCAACCAGAAAGCACTCATCGATCAGGCTGAACCCCTCATGAAGAAGTATTACGATCTCTATGTAGAAAAGATCTATCAACAATAGGATCATGAAATCAGTACGACCGCCGGCCATTTTCCGATGGTGCAGTCCACGATTTCTTACCTGCGAAATTCCCGATCGAAACCGATCGGTATTTCTCACCTTCGATGACGGACCTGTTCCTGAAACCACCCCTGAGATTCTCCGTATTCTGGAATCGCATGGCGTGAAAGCGACTTTTTTTATGGTTGGCGACAACGTCAGAAAGTTCCCGGAGTTATACCGGAACATTATCGATTCGGGGCACGCGGCCGGGAATCACACGTATCATCATCTTAACGGATGGCATACCCCGACAGCGGCCTACGCGGAGGATGTTTACCGGTGCGGGAATTACTTTTCCACACGGATTTTCCGGCCTCCCTATGGCCGGTTTACCCCTTCACAATATTTTTTACTGAGAAAGGATTTCAGGTTTATCCTTTGGTCGGTACTGAGTTACGATTTTCATCGGGGCGTCACGGCCGATCAGTGTCTGCAATACGTCCTGGAACATACTGAGGGTGGTTCGGTGGTTGTTTTTCACGACAGCCTGAAATCGATCAACAAGGTCCGTGTGGTTTTGCCAAAGTTTCTTTCCCATTTCCGTGCGCAAGGGTTTCGTTTTGAAACAATCGACAGCGAAACTTCTTTTCGGTGAACCGTCGTGGATCAACTCATTTCTCCCTGGTCGGCAAAACTGTAATAACCATTTTCCGCGATGATCAGGTGATCGAGTACATCAATTTCGAGAAAAATTCCCGCTTCTCTAATTTTCTTGGTGAGCCTTTTATCGGGTTCACTGGGATGAAGCGCTCCCGACGGATGGTTATGACCGAGAATAATCGATGTTGCATGGTGGTCGAGCGCGATCTTGAATATCTTTTTTGGATCGACGGTGGTGCCTGAAATTCCCCCCTCGCTGATGTTGCATTTTTTCAGGATTCGGTTTGATCTGTTCAGCAGAAGTATCCAGAATTCTTCCCAGGGCTTATCTCCGATCACACTCCTGAAAATCTGGTAGGCCTGAAAGCTTTTCGTGATTTTTTCCTTCTCGGGTACCATCGATTCATCACGGCGCCGGCCCAGTTCCAGCGCGGCGAGAATGGTTATGGCACGGGCTTTTCCAATGCCCCTGATCCCGGTCAGTTCGCTGATGCCGAGTTTCGATAACTCACCAAGGTTATCATGCGCTTTCCTGAAGACCTGTTTTGCAAGATCAACGGCCGAATCATACCGGGTGCCGGATCCGATCAGAATTGCAAGCAATTCGGCATCGCTCAGACTGTGACGACCCTTTAACAACAGTTTTTCCCTGGGCCGGTCATCTTCGGCCCAGTTCTTCAGCGGGGTTCGATTTTGATACGTCTCCATCCTTTGTGTTTTATGTTAATCGGAAATAAGAAAAAAAGTAATGGGTACTGACTGGTTTTTCGTTTAAACAGGTACTTTTGTAAAATTCGCACCAAAAAGTATCCGCAGTGATCGTGAAACAGGTGAAGGGCCCGGGCCGGGTTCCGGTGAACGATAAGAAATAATAAAGCGATGATCGGCAATACCCTGATTGAACTTGACCGGGTGGATTCGACAAACGAATATGCCAACCGTATGTTGAACCGGGATGACCTTGACGATGGTGTGGTCATCTGGGCTTACGATCAGTACTCCGGAAAGGGGCAGCAACAACATGCGTGGCAAAGTGAAGCCGGGAAAAACCTGACCCTGACGGTGATCCTTAAGCCTTGGTCTTTATCCCCCGACCGCCAGTTCCAACTTAATAAGGCAATAACACTCGGAGTGGTTGATTTTATCAGAAAATCGTTGGGTAAAATTCCTGTCAGCATCAAATGGCCCAACGACATTTACCTGGGATCTCAAAAGGTTGGAGGCATCCTGATTGAAAACCGGATTCTGGGAAATCGGCTGGAGTATGCACTGGTTGGTATTGGGCTGAATATTAATCAAATAACGTTTGATGGTGCCCTTCCAAATCCCATCTCCATGATCCATCACCTGCGGCATGAGATGAAACTCCGCGAGGCTCTTCATTCATTACTTATTTCCCTTGATCTCAGATACCGGAAGTTGGTTCAGGATGAGTCAGCGGACCTGGATGAAGAGTTCAACCGGAATCTGTTCGGGTCCGGGCAATGGCGAAGGTTCTCAAAAGGCAATGAACCATTCGAAGGAAGGATCCGGGGGGTGGATGAATGCGGACGATTGTGTATCGAAACGGGAGATGGTGAAATTCTTTGCTTCCACCACAAAGAAGTGGAGTACATTCTTTAACGGAAAAAGGAAAGCAGTTCAAGGGATTCCCGTCACAGTGCCGGTCCGTTCCGGCTACTTGTTGTACCTTTTCCCAAACTGAATGCTGAGGTAAAGGGTTAGAAAGAAGGTCTGCTTGGGGTTGTCGGCCATAATGGCCACAGGGATGGGTGAGATATCAAGGATGACGCCGGTTTCCAATGCACTGATCTGCCTGTTCTTTGAACCGTACTCAAATTCAAGTCCGGTCTTTACATAGGCGCCGGGGTGAAATCCCAATTGTGAGAAACCCGATAAAAACGGCCCCCGGCCGTAGATATTATCCAGAAAATGAACCTCCGGATCATAACGTTCTTCAACGACTTCGTAATCCGTATACCCGCTGTTAAAGTAAATAATATAGAGGTAAACCGGCTTGGTCACGGCAAGAGATACGCCTCCGAAATAGAGCCATGAAAGCTGAACCCCTCCCCAGTAAGGTTTCCGGTTGAGAATATGCTGCTGGCCTACGCCGCCTCTGAAAAACCAGAGGTAGTTCAGCTTCCCGTAAAAGTAGGATTTGGAGTCGGAGAAGTAAGGATTGATGCTCCGGACCTCTTTAGACGATTTATAGGTTGCGAATTCTGCTTCCCACATGAACTGTCGCAGGGCGGTAACATTGTGCCCCTTGGTGAATTTAAGTCCCCAGCCGTTGGTGTGGAGCAAGGCTCCGATGCTCCATTGTTTCTCGAGCAGAACGTTGTCGGGAAGCGTGTCTTCGGGCGCCTCATATTGGGCCATGACCGGGAACGATCCGAGGATCAAAACAAGGACAAACAGGGTAAAGAATGAGCGTTGCATGGCATCAGGAACGATTGACCGGCGACAAAGTTACAAAGAAAACAAAAGAGGGAAGCCATGGCTCCCCTCCTCTGAAAAAAATCCTTGTAGATGGGTATCAGCGCCGCTCTATTTGATATCTTTGTTTCTCACCATAGGCAGCACAATGCTGATTGGAAGTGCAGGAATATACCAAACCCAGGAGGATCGTGCCAATAAGAACAATGAGAATTTTTTTCATATCGTTATCTGTTGATTTTCGTTGAATTGAGTGTACAAAATTACGAAATGCCTTAATATGAACAAACAAAATCAACATTTATTGTATAAAGTTATCAACGTCAGAAAGTTTATAAACCATGGAACCTATCAGACCGGTGATTGAAGAGAGCTGGAGACAAATTTTGCAGGAGGAATTCAACAAACCTTACTTTCATGAACTGAAGATCTTTCTCCAGGAGGAAAAAAAGAAACACCGGGTCTTTCCGCCCGGGTCATTGATCTTCAATGCATTCAACCAGACACCTTTCGGGAAGGTCAAAGTGGTGCTGTTGGGTCAGGACCCGTACCATGGGATCGGTCAGGCGCATGGTCTGTGTTTTTCAGTTCCCGACGGCATCGCGAAACCGCCTTCATTGGTCAATATCCTGAAAGAACTGGAATCCGATGTCGGCATTCCCCAATCCCGGACCGGAAACCTTACCAAATGGGCACTTCAAGGGGTTCTCCTGCTGAATGCAACCCTGACGGTACGTGAAAACCAGGCAGGATCGCATCAGAACAAGGGGTGGGAAACCTTTACGGATGCAGCCATCAGCAGTTTATCAAGGATCCGGGAAGGGCTGATATTTGTACTTTGGGGCAATTATGCCATTGCCAAACGTTCGCTGATCGATACTACCAAACACCATATTCTTTCGGCTCCACACCCTTCACCCTTGTCGGCATCGCGCGGGTTTCTGGGATGCAGGCATTTCAGCAAGATCAACCAATTGCTCTGGCAGATGCAAGCTGAGGAAATAGACTGGCGACTCGAATAATTATTGGAACAAATAGATTCACGGAATGAGGATTATTCACGGTTTACAGGCTGTTGTTACTACCCGTCTCAACGGGTCGCTGTTGCCGTGTTTTCTGGCGATCATCCTGACTTTTCTTTCCTGTAAGAAACCTGATCCGGATCCGGAACCTTATGTCCCTGTTCCATACACCATACGCATTCCCCGCTATTTCCCGGATAAACTGAATATTCCGGCCGATAACCCCATGACGGTCGAAGGAGTCGCCCTGGGCCGTTATCTTTTTTATGATGGCCGGCTTTCGGGCCGCACTGATCCCGATTCCCTCATGACCTGCTCCACGTGCCACCTTCATTCACGATCGTTTGAATGCGGGATCGATCATCCGAAATTTACCGGCGGACGGACATTCGGCCTGACCGGATTGTATACCCCGCATTACATGATGCCGCTGATCAACCTGGTATGGAACAAAAGCGGCTATTTGTGGAACGGGAAAATCTATCCTGAAAATCCCGTTTCCGGCTTCAGGAATCTGGAAGACCTGGTCTGGTTGGGAATCGCTGCACCCCATGAAATGAACGGAGATACAGCCCGGGTAGCAGCATTGTTCCAGTCGATAAAAGGATATCCGGAACTTTTTCGTAAGGCTTTCGGTACTGAAAAGGTATCGGTAAAAAACATGGGACGCGCCATCGCACAGTTCGTGCGGACCCTGATCTCCTCCGATTCACGGTTCGATAAGTTTCTGGCAGGGGAGCTCCAACTCACCGCATCCGAGCGGCGGGGATACGCGCTTTTCATGACAGAACAGGGGGGTGATTGTTTTCACTGCCACGGGGGAGAAGGGAATCCGCTTTTCACCACCAACCTGTTTTACAACAACGGCAAGGATTCGGTCTTCGTGGATCCGGCCGACCGGTTTAAAATCACCGGGGACCAGGCGGATATCGGTGCCTATAAAGCGCCAACCCTGCGAAATATCGCTTTCACTGCTCCATACATGCACGATGGCCGTTTTAAAACACTTGACGAAGTTCTGACATTCTACAATTCAGGACTGGTCTGGTCACCTGCCATCTCTCCTTTGATGCACCATATCGGTACCCATGGGATTCGACTGACCCCGACCCAGTTACAAGACCTGAAGTCGTTTCTGCTCACCCTTTCCGACAGCAGTTTTCTGGTTAACCCGGCATTCTCGAGACCGGCCCGCCTGCCGGATCAATGACCCTGTTCATCGCGGGATCACCGGAAATGACAAGAGTACGGGAAAAAAGAAACTGAAATCCATAATGAAATTACTTTCGGACGGATCAGGAGCAGGATATCCGGATTTTGATAATTTGATTACCTTTGGTCGTG
>JAQWBQ010000114.1 GCA_028706295.1 Bacteroidales bacterium | reverse complement strand
AATCTTTCGTCGACTCCGATCCTGAACTGTCGTTTTGCCAATATCACACTCACCTCAAATTACATCAACCATGGGGTTTTCGTTTCAAATCCATTTTTTGAGCTGGGGGCACTGCGCTACATCAATTCGCTGACATTCAATTCGGTTTACACCGCACCCGGGGCAAACTGCCAGGTGACGTATCGGACGGCGGGCAGCGATGGTATCTGGGGAAACTGGACCGCGGTTACCGCCACCTCTCCGATCCCGGTAAATCTGACCCGGCAATATTTGCAATACGCGGTGATTTTGAGCGGTTCATCAACCTTTAACGCCACGTTCAACGACATGACGCTGACCACACCCGGCACCCAGTTGACCGGAAATCTCAACGCCATAACCACATTTACAAAAGCGTTGAGTCCTTACTGGGCTACAGGCGATATTTCGTTCACTTCGGGGACCCATACCTTCGAAGCCGGAGCTACTATCCTTTTCCTTGCTGAAACCGGATTGACAGTCAGCCAGGCCAACATCAACTGCAACGGCACCTCAACCGATTCAGTAAAATTCACCTATTACACTGCTGAATCGGGCAAATGGGATGGTATTTACTTTGATCAGTCGAGCGATGCCGGCGTCTCCTCTCATTTTTACTATACTGTGATCTCCAATGCAGGATTTGGCAACAACAACGCGAATCTTTACTGTTACCAGACCAATGAGCCCTTATTGGTACAATGCGATATTGCAGGGGCTGACGGCAACGGGATCCGGCTGAACGAAGGGCATCTCAACATCCAGCAGTCAAAAATCCGGAACAACTCAGAGAACGGGCTCCACCTTACGGGATCCAACCCCACCCTGGTGAGCAGTACCATCTCATACAACGGAGCGGCCGGGGTTTATCTCTCATCCACTGCATCGGTACCTAATTTCAGCGCATCAACCACCACCATTGACCATAACTTATACGCATTGCATTATCCCTCACCCAATGCAACCTTTTCCCAACCCAACGGTTCGCCCGTCATCACCGACAATACCTATAACGGCATCGCCATCGATGGTGGTGACATTAACGGAACAAGCCGGTGGTGGAATTCCATTACTTATGACTATTTCATCCTTGGGAACATAAGGGTAATGCAATACTACGGCAACGTGAGGCTGACGATTGAACCAGGGAATACCCTGAGGTTCGTCAGCGGGACACATTTACAGATCGGAACATCCGATCATGGCGGGGAGTTGTACGCGCTGGGAACCTCTGACAGTACGATTACATTTACTTCATACAACGGGCTTCCGGGAGGATGGGAAGGAATTTATTTCCATCCAACCAGTGATAGCTGGAGCGGCCATTCCCAGTTGGATTATTGCGTGATTGACCGGGGAAACGCCTATAACTACTTCTCGGAGGGGACCGCACAGCCTGATGTATTAAATCACAGCATCATAAGCAATGCGGCATTGGATGGCGCCCGCTACAGCAGCGGGTACGGTACCATTACCAATTGTCAATTCCTGGATAACGGCAGGTATCCGCTATACTATCTGAATCCCGAGGCCGATCCGGCTCACTCAGGGAACACCTATTCGGGAAACGGAATCAACAAAATAGCCCTTTCGGGAGGCAGTTATACTTTTGACCGGACCATACTGTTCGACGGTATTCCTTATTATATCCTGAATGATATCATAATTATGAGTTACTACAGTCAACACCGGCTTACCATCGAACCCGGGAACACACTTGAATTTGCCACCGGGAAAAAGTTGCAGGTCGGACAGAATGATCATGGCGGAGAATTGTATGCGCAGGGCACGCTCACACAAAGCATAACTTTTAAAGCATACAGCGATACTCCCGGCGGGTGGACCGGAATATACTTCCATCCGCATAATGATAATTACGGTGGAACCTCTGTTCTGGAATATTGCACCATTGACCAGGGAAATACCTACAATCTTTATACAGAAGGATCGGCACAACCTACCCTGACCAACTGTACCATCAGTAATTCGGCCGGCGACGGTATGGTAGAGTATCAGTCGAGCCCCCAGATCCACTCCTGTTTGTTCATCGGTAATAACGGTTATCCGCTGAAATACAATGACTGGACCTGCAATTCGCATCTTCAGGGAAATACCTATACCGCAAATTTAAATAACTACATTGCCTTATCAGGCGGGGATTATACTTCCGACAGAACATTTTATTATGACGGGATCCCTTATCATGTTCTTGGTGATATCCGGATTCTGAAATACTACAGCTATTGCAGGATCACGATTGAGCCAGGGAATACACTTCTTTTTAATCCCAATCTGAAATTACAAATCGGAACATCCGATAATGGCGGAGAATTGTACGCAACGGGTACGGCAACTCAACCCATCACCTTCAAGGCATATAACGACACGCCAGGCGGGTGGAACGGACTTTACTTCTATCCGCATAATGACGATTACGGTGGCACTTCGAACCTTGCCTATTGCGAAATAATGCAAGGGAACACGTATAATATCTACATACACGGTTCAGGACAGCCAGCGCTCACAAACTGCACCATCAGCAATTCGGCCGGCAATGGTATCCTTGAATTACAATCGAGCGCACCGATACATTATTGCAATTTCATCTCCAATAACGGGTACCCGCTGAAGTACAACGACTGGTCCTGCAATTCGCACCTCAAGGGCAATGTATACACCGGCAATGTCAATAACTATATCGCTTTATCCGGAGGCGATTACACATCGGCCAGGACCCTCTATTATGATGGCATACCCTATCATGTTCTTGGAGATATTAAAATTATACAATACTATTCCCTGATCAGACTTACCATTGAGCCGGGAAACACGCTGCTGTTTAATCCGGGACTTAAGCTCCAGGTCGGACAGTCAGACCATGGCGGGGAGCTTTACGCCGAAGGAAAATCAGACAGTCTGATCCTTTTTAAGCCCTTCAACGATACACCGGGAGGCTGGAACGGCATCTATTTTCATCCGCATAATGACTCCTGGGGCGGAACTTCTTCTCTGAAATATTGTACCATCGAAAAAGGGGCAAGCTATAATTTGTTTTGCGACGGTTCTGCGCAACCGACTTTGGACCATTGCATGCTCACACAATCCACCGGCGATGGCATGAAGCTGTCCGGCTCTTCGAACACCGTTAAAAATTGTTGTTTCTCATACAACACGCTTTGCGGCATCGCCATGGACGGGAGCAGCAATCCGACCATCGGTGGCTCTGAAGGGTATACCTGTAATTTCCATTCCAACGGCAGTTATGATCTGATGAACAATACCACCAACAACGTCAATGCCCGGTATAATTACTGGAATACCGGAGATTCAACGATGGCAGCCCTTGGAATCTATGATAAATCGGATAACAGCGCCAAAGGTTATGCTTACTTTGTTCCTTTTGCACAAGTTCCCTCGCTGCACGCTGCCAACACCCTGCTCGGCGGAACCTTGAAATATGCCAATGCAGGAGCCAACCCGATGAAAAATGCAGCCATGGCGGTCAAAGATTTCACCGGAACGAACATTGTATCTGCCACTTCAAACGCCTCGGGGGCGTTTACCCTTCCTGCATTCGCCTCGGGTAGTTACCGGATGACCATAACTCCATCCAATCCCTGGGGCGGAGTCAATGCCACCGACGCCCTGGCCATCCTGAACCATTTTGCCATGATTGCACCCCTGACCGGGATGAAATACGCCGCTGCCGATGTAAACTACTCACACTGGGTGAACGGAACCGATGCCCTGCTTGTGATGAAGCGTTACTCGGGACTGATCACATCATTCCCGGTCGGCGATTACCTGTACGACAGCGACACGCTGATCATGAACGGGGGCAATGCGACAAACGATATTGTTATGCTTTGTTTCGGGGATGTGAACGAGAGCTATTCCCCGGCGAAAAAAAGCAGCAGTTCATTGGGCATTGTTTATGAAGGCACTTTATCGGTCACCTCATTCAAAGAGTACACCCTGCCGGTGAAGGTCAAAAACGGCATGAACGCCGGGGCCATTTCCCTCGGATTTTATTACCCGGAGGAATACATGGAAATTACCGGGGCAAAGCTGGCCAACGGAACCAACGACTTTTCATGGTCATCATACGACGGATTGTTCCGGATGGGTTGGTGTGATCTGAATCCGCTTGAGTTAAAGGATGACGGTGTCGTCGTCGTACTTACCATCAAGACAAAAGACGTTTCGTCGTTGGCTTCGGGTATCCATCTTGAACTGTATGAAGATTGCGAATTTGCCGATGCCCTGGCCGTTCCAAACGATTGGGAAGTCATTTCCATCCCGGAGATCATATCGGGCGTCAATGGCGTGGGTATCCATACGGATTCGTTCAGACTCACCGTCGCCCCGAACCCGGTTAAAGATCATTGCATCGTCACTCTGAATCTGACGGCCGAGACCAGCGCCAGGTTGATAATTTTGAACCAGACCGGCTCCGAAGTATTATCCATGGTTAAAGACAACATGAAACCCGGTGAGCACCAGCTTAAAATGAATACGGCAAACCTTTCGTCCGGCTTGTATTTCCTGAAAGCAGAATTGACGGAACATGGCCAGAAACGATTTGAAACGATAAAACTGGTCGTATCCAAATAACCGCCGACCTATGAAAACGCTGAACTTAAAAATACTTATCCTGGCGTTTGCGGTCATCTTGCCGGGCGTTTCCCGAACGCAAACCATTACGACCACCGCAGGAAGTGTTACCGGTTGTCCCGGGGAGATTGTTGTACCCATCAACGTAACCGAATGCAACGGAGTAGGAGCCATATCGCTGATGCTGAACTATGACAATGCATTCCTTACTTATAATGGCTATCAGAACCTGAACGCCGCCCTGACGACGGGCCTGCTCATCATCAATTCAACCGGCACCAAAGTCATTGTGAGCTGGGCAAGCACCACACCGGCCAATATCGGAACCGGCACATTGGTCCAGTTGAAATTCACGGCAATCCCTGGCAGCGGTACCCTGGCATGGGATACGGGGGTTCCCGGAAACTGTGAATATGCTGATAATCTGGGCAACATCCTGCCGGCAACATTTACGAACGGAGATATTACCATCAACACCCCTCCTGCCATCACGGTACAGCCTGTAAATAAAACCGTCCTAGCCGGACTAAACACCGGTTTCAGCCTTTCTGCAGACGGGACTGGGCTTGCATTTCAGTGGGAAGTGAGTATTGATGGCGGAGCCACGTGGACTGATCTCGTTAACAACACCGTCTATTCAGGCGTTAAAACACCCAACCTGAATCTCACCGGTGTTCCGATAACCTACAATCAGAACCAATACCGGTGTAAGATTTCGGGAACCTGTCCTTCGGAGATCTATTCTGATGAGGTAATCCTGACTGTCGTCATTCCGGTGACGACCACCCTTTCGACTTCATCCATCTGCCCGGGCAGCGCCATCATCCCGGTCACGGTGACCGGATTCCAGTCAGTCGCAGCATTTTCGCTGGTATTCAGCTACGACACCACGGTTCTGACCTATACCGGATACCAGGCTCTTAACCCACTGTTGGCGTCATCAGGAACCTTTGTCGCCAATGCCCAGGGCGGAAAAGTTTACCTGGCATGGTCGTCGACCGGAGCCGTTTCGGCCGGCGACGGCACGCTGGTGGAGCTTTTATTCACCGCTGTGACGGGAACCAGCAACCTGACCTGGGACCTTGTGACCCCGGGAAACTGTGAATATTCGTATCTGAACGGCAATCCGATACCTGCCAATTTTGTGAATGGCAGCAGGGTCGTTTACGGAGTACCCACCATCGTCACCCAGCCGGTCAACAGAACCATTGCTAAGGGACAGAATACCACCTTTTCAGTGACAGCGACGGGGGCAGGTCTCACCTACCAATGGCAAAGCAGTCCTGACGGGGGATCAATCTGGACGGACCTTTCCAACGGGGGTTATTATTCCAATGTCACCGCGGCCACCTTGAATATTACGGGCGCACAACTTGCACTAAGCGGAACGCTTTACAGATGCCGGGTGGGTGGAACCTGTTTACCGGTTGTCTGGTCTGATTCCGCAAGGCTGATTGTACTCCCCAACATCATCACAACCTGTACCTCGCTGACCACCTGTCCGGGTCAGATCATTATCCCGGTAAAGGTCACCGATTTCATTGGTGTGGCTTCCTTTTCAATGGTACTTGGTTACTTTACCTCCGTTTTAACATTTACCGGGGTTCAGGATCTGCATCCGGCATTATCGGGAGGCACCTTTTCATCGAATGCCAGCGGAGGTAAAGTTTACATGACGTGGATCCGTACAAACGCAGCCACCATTCCGGCAGGAGATACGCTGCTCAGGTTGATTTTCACCGCGGTTCCCGGGACCAGCGCGCTTACCTGGAATACTCTGACGCCTGGCAACTGCGAATACAGCGATGCCAACGGGCTGGTGATCTTTTCCACCTGGACCAACGGGAATGTAACCATCAATACACCGCCGTCGATAACCACGCAGCCTGTTAACAAGACCATCTATGCAGGCGGAAGTACCGGTTTCTCAATTACTGCCACAGGAACGGCTTTAACCTACCGGTGGCAGGTCAGCACCGATGCCGGGGCGAACTGGACAAACCTTACAAATGCAACGCCTTACCAGAATGTGACCACATCGGCGATGACCATCAATCCCGTAAATCTTCAGATGAACGGGAACCGATACCGGTGTACTATTTCAGGTACCTGTACCCCCACGGTATCGTCGAATGCCGCTGTACTGACCGTGACCCAGGCTGCCATTACCACATCGATTTCAAACATCAGCAGTTCCTGTACGGGAAACGTGGATCTTCCGGTCAATGTCACAAATTTTGAAAACGTTGGAAGTATTTCATTGACCCTGATTTTTGATACTACCAAACTGAGCTATGTGGATTACAGTTCAGTCAACGGGGCCTTGTCGGGTGGATTGATAGCGATAAACAGGAGCGGTAATAAAGTCAGGATGACCTGGGCATCGACGACCGCGGTGAGCTTTGGAACCGGTGTTCTGATCAGGTACCAGTTCCGCGCTAAAGCCGGAATTTCGACGACACTGACCTGGGACACACAAACTGCCGGAAATTGTGAATACAGCGACCCCAACGGGGTGATCATTACATCGCTGTACACCAATCCTACGATAACCATTTCCTCAACTGCCCTCGTGGTCAACGCGGGTGTGGATATCATCATGACCGGCCCGTCGGCACAGCTCAACGGAATGGCCACCGGTGGGACAACTCCATACACCTGGCTGTGGTCGCCCGCTTCGACCCTCAGTAATCCCGCTATTCCGAACCCGGTTGCCACGCCATCGGCCACGACGGTTTATACCCTGACGGTCACGGCAAACAACGGGTGTACGGGTATCGACAAGATGACGGTGTTCAAACAGGGAGTTCCTGAAAACCTGGCTGTTCAGAATGTCACTATCGCAGGAGGCCAAACGGAATGTTACAATGCGACGAACCAAATCACAGTAGCCGGGAGCGGAACGACATTTCTGGTTCAGAGCGGAGGTTCCGCTACGTTTATCGCGGGCGCTAAGATCCTGTTCCTGCCTGGTACATCTGTGATATCAGGGGGATACTTACATGGCACCATAACCACGACCCAGACCTATTGCGGAACACAGGCGCCATCAATGCCATTATTTGAGATGGGCGCCAATGAACCGGAATCGGGCGACAGCCGGTTCCGGATTTATCCGAATCCCACGGACGGGGATTTCACGCTGGAGGATTTCGGGGCTATCGCAAACGGAACTGTACGTATTGAATTGCTTGATGTTTTCGGAAAGATCATCCGGACTGAATGCAGGCCGGCAGCTTCCAGATATACGTTCAGGTTACAGGAGGTTCCTCCCGGCGTCTATCTGGTGCGGTTTATCTCCGGACCTGATACCCGTATTTTCAGGCTGATCATTTATTAGAGAAATTTTACTGATTATGTTTTGCAGCAGGCGGCTCAACAGGCCGCCTGTTGCATTTTATTGATTCCGGGCCGCACGGCGTTTTATACTGAGGTGGCGGGATCCGGGCCCTCCGTGATTTTTTTTACACAGCTACAGAGAAAAAGTTATGAATTTGCCAGGTCAGATTTTCGTCAGATCGATTTGAAAATCGACCGGGTGATCGGGGGTGCTGCAATGGAGTACACACTGTTCGCAGATCTGGAGTTCGCCCTGCAGCCGTTTTTTGACCATATCTTCGATCCGTTGGCGGAGTTGGGGGATCGAAATCTTAGCAATGATCTCGTCGGCGAAGGCGAACATCAGCAACATCCGTGCGGTGTCCTCACCAATCCCGCGCTGGCGGAGGTAAAACA
>JAQWBQ010000042.1:32283-33766 GCA_028706295.1 Bacteroidales bacterium | reverse complement strand
GAAAGGCAGAAAAGGTAATCAAATGACAAATCGGGATCTTCTTTCAGCCTGACAGCCAGCGCGTGCATTTTATCCGGTGGAATGACGAACATCGGGAATTGTTTATTTTCCTGGAATTCTGCGTCGGTGACAAGACCCAGAATGCGTTCCTTTAATGCTGCTTTATCCATGGGGGGAGATTATCTATTTTAAGTTCTCTGTTTTTCTTGGGCTGGTGATTGTTTCCAGTTTGACTTTGCGCTGAAGCTGCATAACTCCATATAATAGAGATTCAGGGCGGGGAGGGCATCCCGGTACGTACACATCAACAGGGACCACGTGATCAACGCCACGAATCACATGATAGCTGTTATAATAAAAAGGTCCGCCTGATACGGCGCAGGCGCCCATCGCAATGACATATTTCGGGTCGGCCATCTGATCATACAATCGTTTGAGTACCGGAGCCATTTTGTTGGTGATCGTACCCGCCACCACGATGACATCGGCCTGGCGGGGAGAAGCGCGGTAGACTTCAATCCCGAACCGGGCGAAGTCGTGACGGGGCGCCCCTGTCGCCATCATTTCGATGGCACAGCAACTTGTGGCGAATGTTAATGGCCAAAGCGAATTGGAACGTCCCCAGTCCATAATGGCATCAAGGGTGGAAATGATGATGTTCCCGCCTGATTTCTTGAATAATTCCAGGGTTTCATTATCGCGGAAATCCGCCTCTTTCATGTTCTTTATTCCCATTTTAAAGCTCCTTTCCTCCAGGCATATAAGAGACCCAAACCAAGTACGAAAAAGAAGATCACGATTTCAACGAAGGCCACCATTCCCAATTCCTTCATCATGACAGCCCATGGGAAGATGAAAACACTTTCCACATCGAACACCAGAAAGATGATGGCAAAAAGGTAATATCCCACATTGAACTGAAGCCACGTAAGACCTTCGGTGGGGATACCGCATTCGTAAGGTTCGGCTTTTTGCGGATTTTTCGAGCTGGGTGCGACGTAGTGGGCAAAAACGAGGGCGAACCCCACCAGGAATGCTCCCACGATGAAGAACAGAATCAAACTTTCAGCACTCATAATGTGAATTGATTAACAATGAGGGGGGCAAAGTTAAAAATTAATCTGAGATAACCTAATCGAATATATTCGAAAAAGTATATATCATCAAACCATCTTATTAATTATTTGATAGTTATATCTTAAAATCTGGAAAATATCAAAAGTGTTGTTGATATTTGTCAATGACCGATCATCCTGCGGGTTGTGAACATTCCGGATCGAATATTCAATATCTTTGATCCTGATTTGAAGATCTCGCGAAATCTCCATGTCAATCGCAATATTAACCGCGGGTGATTATAACTATCATGAAATTCAATTTTAAACAATTCATTTATGAAACCGGATGATCTCAGAACTGCCATCTTTCCCACCCGATATATTCAGGGGCCGGGAGCCATCCATACGTTACCGGAATGGATACT
>JAQWBQ010000042.1:0-32183 GCA_028706295.1 Bacteroidales bacterium | reverse complement strand
TATAACTATCATGAAATTCAATTTTAAACAATTCATTTATGAAACCGGATGATCTCAGAACTGCCATCTTTCCCACCCGATATATTCAGGGGCCGGGAGCCATCCATACGTTACCGGAATGGATACTAAAGTTAGGATCTAATGCTTTGATCATTTCAGGACGAAAATCAGCCGATATTTTCTTACCGGACTTAATTCAACGTATACCGGGCGTCGTTCATGTTGAGCGCTTTCGGGGTGAATGCACCCGTAAAGAGATCGAACGGATCAGGACACTTGCAGGAAATGCCGGTTGTGACGTAGTGGTGGCATTGGGAGGCGGGAAGGTGATCGACACGGGGAAAGCCGTTGCAATGGAGCTTGATGCGAAAATAATCATCGCTCCCACAATTGCATCCAACGATGCGCCCTGCAGCGCCATCAGCATTGTTTATAACGATAATGGTATTTTTGAATCGGTAATCCATCTGAAACGAAATCCCGACCTGGTGCTGGTCGACTCAGAAATCATCTCACATGCGCCTGTTCGTTTGCTTATTGCCGGAATGGGGGATGCCCTCTCAACCTGGTTTGAGGCTGATTCCTGTTTTCGTTCAGGTTCACCCAATGAAGCCGGTGGTTATAGTACACGATCGGCACGCACCATGGCCCGTCTTTGTTATGACTCCCTGCTTGAATTTGGTGTTGAGGCGGTCAACAGTTGCCTCGAACAGCGGGTCTCACAGGCCCTGGAATACATTATCGAAGCCAATACCCTCATGAGTGGTCTTGGATTTGAAAGTGCCGGGCTGGGCAGCGCCCATGCCATTCACAACGGGTTGACCTGTCATAAGGGAACCCATGCATATTACCATGGTGAAAAAGTCGCATTCGGTGTTCTTGCCGGATTATTTCTGGCTGAAAGGCCGGAACCGTTAATCCAGGAGGTTTACTCGTTTTGCAGGTCGGTCGGATTGCCGGTCACCCTGGCCATGATCGGTATAAATGATCCGACTGAGGATGACCTGAAGCGCATCGCTGAAAAAGCTTGTTTGCCAGGCGAATCCATTTGGCACGAACCTGTAGAGATCAACGCTGACCGCGTTATGAAAGCAATAAAAAAAGCCGACCAACGGGGCAATAATGCCCACCATCCATCAACCGACAAATTGTAATTCATTCCGTCCTTAATTAAATAATGGTTCCTTGAATTAAAATCCTGAACAAATGAAACACAATTTGATTTTATTATTGCTTTTCGGCCTCTATGCCTGCAGTCAATCCGACCTTTCGATGCAGTTGCAAAAGGCTTCCTGGATCGATCTCTCCCATGAATACGACAGCAATACCGTGTACTGGCCCACCAATGTCAAATTCAGGCACGACACGGTCTTCTGCGGTATCAATAGCCAGAACTATTTTTACGCATCGTTTAAATATTCTGCCGAAGAACATGGAGGAACGCATTTCGATGCTCCCCTTCATTTTCACCAGGGTGGTGAAAGCATTGAAAAAATAGGGATGGAGCGATTGCATGGACCAGCGGTGGTGGTCGACGTCACCGAACACGCCAGTCAAAGCCGGGATTATCTGGTTGGCAAGACCGACCTGGAAAATTGGGAAAAGATCCATGGTAGAATCCCGGATGGTGCAGTGATCCTTCTTCGAACAGGCTGGGGAAAATTCTATCACGACCATTTAAAATACACGGGAACACTGAAGACGGGAGTTGATGGGGTCAGAGAGCTCCATTTTCCCGGACTTGATCCGCAGGCAGCCAAATGGATTGCCGAAAACAGAAAGGTGGTAGCCATCGGTATCGACACCCCGAGTATTGATAATGGTCAATCGACCGAATTTCTCACACATCGTATCCTGTGCGCTTCGGGAATTACTGCCTATGAAAATATTGCCCGACTCGACGAGGTCCCGGAAAAAGGAGCCTATATCGTTGCCTTTCCTATGAAAATTAAAGGGGGAAGCGGAGCGCCCTTGCGGATTGCTGCGATCCTGCCATAGTCTTCATATTAACGATTCACCTGATTAACTACTTAACTGGTCCGCTGGTCCGCTGGTCTACTCTTCCTTTGGTTAGCAGGTATTAAAAATTGTTGTACCTTTGCACCCCCAAAAAAAATCAAGTTACATGCCATTAAATAAACTCAGAAATATCGGTATTGCCGCACATATCGACGCGGGTAAAACCACGGTAACCGAGCGTATCCTGTTTTTCACGGGTACCAATCGCAAGATGGGAGAGGTTCACGACGGGCAGGCCACCACCGATTTCATGAAACAGGAACAGGAGAGAGGGATCACCATTGCCTCAGCCGCCATTACATGCGCCTGGAAGAACCATCAGATCAACCTGATCGACACTCCGGGACACGTCGATTTCACGGTCGAAGTGGAGCGTTCCCTTCGTGTCATCGACGGGATGATCGCCGTATTCTGCGCAGTCGGCGGCGTGGAACCCCAGAGCGAAACCGTCTGGAATCAAGCCGACCGATACCGCGTTCCGCGATTCGCGTTTGTCAATAAAATGGACCGTACCGGGGCTGATTTCCAGGCCGTGGTTATGCAAATGAACAAATATCTTGATGCCAATGCCGTTCCAATCCAGATTCCCATTGGTTCAGAAGAGCATTTTGAGGGGGTGATCGACATCATTCACCGCAAAGCCTATGCATTCGAAGAGATGGTGCCTGTTGAAATAGAGATCCCGGCCGAATACCGGCAGAAGACCGAGGAAGCCCGCGCATGGGCCGTGGAGAAACTCGCCGAGTTCAACGACGATATCATGGAGTTGTTCATGGAAGACAAAGAAGTATCGGCCGAATTGATGAGGCAGGCGCTTCGTGAAGCTACTCTGAAACTGCTCATTACACCGGTATTTTGCGGCGCTGCCTACAAGAACAAAGGCATCCACCAGCTTCTCGACGCGGTGATCGATTATCTCCCCTCGCCGGTTGATGTGGGCGCTGTTTCGGGTAATGATCTTGATAATCCCGAAAAGATACACACTTGTCATCCTTCGCCGAAAGAGCCTTTTTCGGCATTGGCATTTAAACTTATTCACGATCCTTTTGTCGGTCAACAAACCTTCACCCGTATCTTTTCGGGAACTCTTAAAAGCGGCATGCAGCTCTATAACGCCACAAAAGGGAAACACGAACGGGTCGGCCGGATTTTGCGTATTCATGCAAAGGACCGTGAAGAGGTCAATGAAGCAGGTCCGGGCGATATCGTGGCCCTCATCGGCATGAAGGTGACCAAAACCGGTGATACGCTCTGTGGCGATGAACACCGCTTTTTGCTTGAATCCATTCATATCCCGCCCAGTGTTATTGAACTAAAGATCAGTCCGGTCAAGAGGGCTGACCAGTCGAAGCTCGGCGAAGCCCTCCATAAACTGGCCATGGAAGATCCCTCTTTCAATGTAAGATTTGATGAAGAGACCGAAGAGACCGTCATCGCAGGGATGGGAGAATTGCATCTCGAGATCATTATCGACCGGCTGAAGCACGAATTCAAGGTTGATGCCGAAGTAGGCGAACCTGCGGTTGCCTTCCGGGAGACCATCACCACTGAAACCGAATCAAACTACAGGCATGTCAAGCAAACCGGTGGTAAAGGACAGTTTGCCCATACCGTGATGCGTCTCGAACCGAATGAAGGGAAGGGCTATGAATTCATTGAAAAGATCAAGGGCGGTAATATACCGGCAGAATACATTCCTTCGGTAAATAAAGGCATTCAAAAAACCCTCGACCGTGGAATCCTGGCCGGGTTTCCGATCGTCGATGTCAAAGTTGTGCTGCTCGATGGCAGTTTTCACCCGGTCGACTCCAGCGACATGGCCTTCCAGACCTGCGCCTCCATCGGCTTCAAGCAAGGCTTTATGAAAGCCGACCCGATCCTGCTCGAACCGATGATGAAAGTGGAGGTGAATACTCCCGATGAATATATCGGCGAAGTGGTGGGTAATTTGAATCGCCGCCGTGGAAAGATCGAAGCCATGCGGCGTTTCCGTAAGGGTTCGCAAAAGGTGAATGCATTTGTTCCCCTGATGGAGATGTTTGGATACGCTACCCAATTGCGCAACATCTCCAGCGGCCGGGCAAATTATTCCATGGAATTCTTGAAGTACACCCCTTTACCAAAAAACATACAGGATGAGGTGTTGAAGTCTGTGGCTGAGAAGAAGAAAGCAGAGGCAAAATAAGCATCTTTATTTTCGTTTAGAATCCGAATCCTAACTTGATCCCGGCATTGATCACGGGTCCGAGAAGCACTTTATCATAGCTATCGGGTGAATGATCCTCGTGTAGCCAGTACATGGTCATACTGTCGTGATAAGTATACACGCCATAAACATCCTGATGAAGCAGGATGAGTTTCAATCCGCCACCGACATACCAGTCAATGACCAGCTGATCGAAGCGACGCATGAAGCCAAGGCGCAGGCTCCCGCCAAAATCGTGCCTGAGCTGATCTTGCAAATAACTGCTGTTGCCGTCCCGTTCAGGCCATCCTGTCCTGACCTGGTCGAACCATAGATAGCGGTACATGAAAACAAAACCAAAATAGGTCCTGGGATTGATGAGGAACAACTTAGGGTACGAGGTGAGTGAAAACCCGTTATAATTGTACAGCGGATAATTGAACTGGTAATGGGCATCCGCTCCCTGAATGCCGAAAATGACACCAATCTCCGTTTCAAGCGATAATTTAGGGCCGATCACCCGTTCGTATGCCAAAGCAATTTCCAGGTGGGCCAGTTTGAACAGGTTGACCTTTAGAAAGTTTTTATAGATAAACGGATTATAAGTCGCTTTCCTGGCCGAGTTCATGGCACGTTCCCGGTTGCTGAGAAACTGGTGAAAGATCCAGGCATTTTGATAGGCCTCAGGCGGGGGACAGATGATCTTCCATACCGACGCATCCGACCGGTACCAAATGTTTGATCTTTCACGCGGGGTCATCCAGGGGTGACCGGCGAATGTACTCTTCCGGATTTCAGTGATATCTCCGGCCATGAACGCAGTATCGCCAATGGTGATCGTGTCCCCGCATATTTTATTAATAACGCCTGAAACGTTTTGCCCGTTATCCAAATAGAAATCATGTCGCTGGCCTTCGGCAATTTTCAGTGTCACGAATACTTGTTGATTTTCAAAAAGAATAACCTTCCGGAGCGGTTTCCAGGGCTGTCCGTGGAGGCTGATAGTGGCAGAAAAGACCAACAAAATGGAAAGGTATCGCATGTTCAGAGTAGATTGCCCGGAGCCTGTATGGCATTATACACCATCAAAGATAGTTGTTTCCTAAACCACCGGAACTGTAAGCTGTTATTTTTCTACTCCTGTCTAAGCGATAGGATGATCTCCCCTTTCAGCGCCCCATGCAGGGCATGCCAGATCCAGGTTAATCCTGATAAAAGGACCAGCAGGATGATGATGCTCATCCATAAGATGGGTAAGTGAAATCCCGGTTGAAGCATCCGGGGAAGCAGGATGGCAACCGAAGGCACAATGCCTGCTGCCATTCCTGCTGCCAGGATTTTAAGGTATTCCAGGAAAAGCATCCTCCGGATCAGCCGCTTGCTGTACCCGATCGCCCTCATCATGGCCAGTTGGCCCCGTCGCTCCTGGATATCGCGCCGGAGAATTATCCCAAGGCCGATGGTACCGATGATCAGGCCAAGACCGCCCAGCATCATGAAAACCGTCAGGTAAGTGTTTTCAACGGTGTTGAATGCGGCAAGCCGATCGGTTGCAGGCAGAGTCATTAACCCGTAGTCGCGCAGGGCATTCTCAAGGACCGCAGCCAGAGAATCCAACCGAACCTGTGTTGGCCCGTTGAATCCCTTTTCACCGGCAGAGGCAGGAATGTCATGGTAAGCAAGAAATGTCTTTGCGCCCGAAACTGAGGGAAACGCCTTCCTGAAAAAGATATCGGAGATCAAAAGGTTTCCCTGGAAGATGGAATTCTCCAGCCCGCCGGCCAGTTTAACCAACAGCTTATCGCCATGCTCATCCATGAACTGCAGGGTATCTCCGATCTTTTTCTGAAGCCCCCAGGTGATCACGGTCATGTCGGCAAATCCGTTTATCACGCCATTCCCATTGCTGACCTCCAGGCCGGTCCAGGGGTGGGCAAGATCGATCCCCGGGGCGAGTGCGTTGAAAGTCATCACCCCGAGCGAATCAAACAACCGGGCAGGAATGGCCATCAGGGGTGGATTGGAAACCTGGTTCAGATTCAGGCAACTGGCGTCATCTCCGGCTTTGACCTGTAAAGGAATGAACCTGACATGGTCCAGCACAGGTTCACCGGCCAGGTTCATGACAGCCTGCGCATCTTTTGAATTCATTTCCTGCAGGACAGGCAGCGTGGTTTCCATCCATATCAGGAAACCGCCGGTTCCCGATTCCTTTTGGGTTTCAGCAGTGGTGTTCTTCCTGTTCGCACCGGTGACCAGGATGGCCATGGTTCCAATGGCAAGAAGGATGATAGCAGCCAGTTTACGTGGGCGTCGCATCCCTGTGTGGACGGGAACTTTGGGGATTCCCTTCAGCAACCATGCAACTGGCAATCTTTTGTGGATTCCAATTGTGAACGCCATAACGGCAGTTGCGATAAAAATGCCCGACAGCGCTCCTGTTAGGAGTGTACCCGGGAGCACTTTTGCAACCAGCGAAGAGGTCTGAACTGCACCGTACCATAAGGTATTGAGCCCGACAAGGAGCAATTCATTGATCCCGATTCCCGCGATTGCGCCAACCACACTTCCCGTCCCTGCAATAAGGAGCGCTTCACCAAGCAGGATACGGAGAACAACCGGTCGACGGATTCCAATGGCAAGCATCAGCCCTGCTTCTTCCATCCGGCCGGACAAGTGCATCGAGAACAACATTCCGGTCAGAATAAGTGCAGCCGTTATGATGAAAAAACCGAGACCCAGGAAAAGTTGCCCGAAATCGGTGGAGTGGGTCGCCGCGGCCATACCTTCCTGGTAAACCGGCCGGAAAACAATCCCGTTTTGCATGGGACTTAATCGCTTCATCATTCGCTCCTTCAAAACCGGGATGCGGTCAGGTTCTGAATCAAACCTGAAAGCGGTAAGTGAACCGAAAGGATTTCCCCACAATCTTTGTCCATCTGCCAGCGAAATAAAGGCTTTTGGGGTTCCCCGGTATTGTTTCCAGTAATCCTCATCCCGGGTGCGGATCTTCGACAGATCAACCGGCGAACCTGTCTCCCAGTCGCGGCAATGGCCGGCCTGCGAAATACCGGGGAAAGCGGGCATGAGTTTCTGGCCCGCAAAAACTTCATTGACAGCAACAACATCTTTCACAAAAAACCGGGCAGATTCCTCTTTTAATGTTCTCATCGGGCCCAGGATCCAATAAGTCAGTGTGACGGAATCACCCGGATGTGCCTGAAGGTCTGAGGCCAGCCATTCATTGATGACGATCTCTCCCCGTTCCGGAGGGACCGGCAGCAATCCGCTGTCGGCGGCCGTGACGAAAGAATAGGGAGTCAATCGGTTGTTTGATATGATCGAATTGACCATGAAGGTCAGTATCGGTGTGGATTCCACGATAACCTGCCGGATGACGGCTGCCTGGTTGTCGCTGATGAAGATCTGCTCAGAGGTAAGCTGGTATCGTGATCCTTCACCGGTAATCCGCCTTGTCCTTTTTTTAGTCTGCTCAGCCGGTAAAAGAGGTTGGATCAGGATTCCGGCATCCTCTGCCTGCCAGATCTGTGTTGTAATGCTGTCCAGCATGGCCGGGGTGGGGCCTGGCCCGTCGTCGCCAGTAACAAGCATGCCATTTGCAAGTCCGTGCAACCCAATCCGGTCAGTAAGTTCCCCGAGGTTGACAAAAACATTCAGCGGTGCAGTCTGTTCGGTTCCGAGGCTGAACCTGCCATACTCCTCATCCGTTACAAGTGCCGCAATCCTCAGATTCAGCGCGACCGGATCCTGGCGGTCCGGCACAAACGGTGCATTTCCGGAGATCTTTCCGCGTGACTCGATCCGTAACAGGATCATATCTCCCGTATCTACACCAAGCCTTGCAGCCGTGTTCAGACTCAATACTGCCTCTCCCTGTCGCGGGATTGTACCTGATTTCTCCCATAACCCCGCAAACGATTCATTGATGCCGGATATGTCAACCCTGTTGATCCGTGTTCCTTTTTCGTTACTGATCGCGATGCCGGTGGTATTGAAAAAAGGGACAACATGGAGTCGTGATCTCATACCCAATTCTCCTGCAAGGTCCTGCCGGAACAACCGGTCGCCCGGAACCAGGGCGAGGCGAATCTTTCCCAGGCGCTGACCGGTGATGCGACGGAGGCTGTGTTTCACCGAATCACCTACCATCAAGGCTCCGGTAAGGACGGCAACGGCCACCACAACGCCCAGGAAGACCGTCCAGGTTGTTCTCCGGTAATGCCAGAGGCTTGATCCAATGAGTTTCCCGATCTTCATGCCTTGACGGGAGTGAGTTTCCCGGCTCCCAGCCGGTAGATCTTATCCATCCTTGATGCTAGTTCTGAGGAGTGGGTGACAACGATAAGCGCGGCAGATTCTGCATCAGTCAGCCTGAGCAGCATGTCGCCCAGAACGGCGGCATTTGCAGCATCGAGAGAGCCGGTTGGTTCGTCGGCCAACACCAGGCGGGGCCGGTTGATGAGTGCCCTCACCACTGCCGCCCGCTGGCACTCCCCGACCGACAACCGGTAAGGGTGTTTCCTGTAATGGCCGGCAATACCTGCTTTTTCAAGCAGTGCCATGGCATGATCCCGGCTATCATGCGCGGCGGCAGGATCAGTGCCGGGAAGGACGGGAAGCAGCACATTGTCGATGATGCTGAGTTGAGGCAGAAGATGATGCATCTGGAACACAAAACCGATAAACCGGTTGCGCAAAGCCGAAAGGGCGTTGTCGGAAAGATCCCTGGTGTCGGAACCATTGATGATGACCTGACCGGCATCCGGCCTGTCGAGGCATCCGATCAGGTTAAGCAGGGTGCTTTTCCCCGATCCCGAAGGTCCCACAATGGCTATGGTATCGGTTTCTGCGATCGACAAGGAGATGTTGTCAAGCACCCGGACTTCAGGAATTACCTCACCCTTTTTTCCCGGTACTTTATCCTGAAGGTAGGATTTGGAAACATTTGATAATTCTGCCAACATGAGCGATGTTCTTTGTTTTTATAAACTGCAGACGCCAAGGTCAATTCCCGGCAAAATTGCCAATAACCTGCCGGTATAACCCAACCATCTTTTCTGTCAGTACTCCGGCATTGTACTTCTCCTCCACAACCCTTCTCCCTTCTCTGGCCATTGTTTTCAAGCGCAGAGGATCTGTAAGGATTCCGGCGAGTGCATTGGCCAGCGCTTCCGCAGTATTCGGATAATAGGTGATCCCGCCTCCGGTGTCGGAAATGATCTCCGGGAAAGCGCCCAAAGCCGGCTGAACCAGCGGAATACCGGAGGCAAGCGCCTCGATCTGGAAAAGTCCGAAGGCTTCGCCTTTCAGTACAGGCACCGACAGCACCGACAGCGTCTTGAAGAAGGAGGTAAGTTCACCGGGTTTGTAGTGTTCGAAGATCCTGAAATCATCCTTGAATTTCCCTTTCCTGATTTTTTGTTCCTGATGGTGGATGAACGCCCTGTCGTCACCTGTGTAACCTCCGGTGGCGTGAAGCCTTAACCCGGGGAACCTCCCGCTTTCTTTCAGGATCAGGAAGGCATCGACCAGGACTTCGAATCCGTTGTCTTCGCATATCCGCGAAAGATAGCCGATCGTCGGGGGAGAGAAGGATGGCTCACTGAACCGGTATCCTTCCGGATTTACCCCGATGGGGATGACATGAAGCTTTTCGGCGGGGATGTCAAGTTTTTCCTGCATTTTCTTTGCAAACCACGCGGACACCGATACAAAGGCATCGACATCCCGTGCTTTCAAGGCCATCAGATCCCACATCCGTTGCTGCCATTGTAGGTCCATCGCATCAACCCAAACGTCTTCATCCTGGAGTGAAAAAACAACCGGAACCTTTACCTCCTCCCGGATCTGCCGGGCTAAACCCAACAGGAGTACATTTGAAATATGCACCAGATCCGGTTTTTCATGATTCTTCAGGAAACGTACCAGTTCATCAAGTTCCTCCCGTTGAAAACCCTCCGCTCCAAGCAGCATGGATTCGGTGAGCGTTTCCATTCCCTGGGCACGGGTCGAACCGGCCTTGCTTGCTGCAAATTTTAGGATCGGCCGTGAATTGAATACATTTTCCAGCCAATGCGGCATTTTGCGCATCACGGGAAACTGTTGCTTCAGATAGATGCTAACCGCTCCATAAAATACCGGAGCGTCGCGGGTATCATCAGCTTGATCCGGTGAATCCGTCAAATTATTCATGGTCAGCGGCAGATACATTGGCAGGATAATCGCCTGGTGCCCCCGATATCGCAGTTCCTTCACGAACGCCCCGTCGCGTTGACAATTCCCGCAATAAAATGTGCCTCCGAAACCAGGAACAATATTGACAATCTTCATGTAACAGTCATTAACAGGTACGGACGATAAATCAAAAAAGTATGAATTCGTAAATCGTAAATCTTGTTCAATCGTAAATCCATTTTTCTCCTACTTCTTCCCGAAAGCATATACATTTCCATCCCCCGCTCCTACCACCACCAGGCCTGCCACCACTGCCGGCGTTGCAACAATCGCACTGCCGATCTCATACATCCACTGCTCTGTACCGGTTTTCAGGTCGAGGAACCGCAGGCGCCCATCCGAGGAGGCTACCACCACCGAACGGCCGGTGATGACCGGAGATGCATCTACTTTTCCCAATGTTTTGAATTTCCAGAGAACTTTACCATCGGTAGCATCGAAACAGTACACCATTTTGTTCTGGGTTCCGGTAACTACCAATCCGCTGGCCACTGCAGGTGAGGCAATGAAGGGGCCGCCTCCCTCTGTTTTCCAGATTATTTTTCTTGTTGCAAGGTCATAACAATAAAAAGCTCCGTCATAATTCCCGGCATAAGCGCGATTTCCTGATATTGCCGCGGATGCAGGAACATAGGTTTCGAGATCGGCCTTATCCAAAAGCTTTCCGTTCCCGGCATCTACGATATGAAGAAATCCGTCGCAACCGCCAATTATCGCCATTTCCTGGGCTATTGCCGGAGTTCCGTTGATATAATTCCCCGTTTCGTATTTCCAGATCATATTCCCGGTTTCAGCGTCGATGCAATGGAGGTTGAAGTCATAGCTGCCCACCAGAATTCTGTTCTTTTTTGCATTGGAACCCCCGGTCCATATCGGACTGCCCGAAATCTGTCCTTCGGTGGCATATTTCCATTTCAGTTTTCCCGTTTCAGCATCCAGTGCATAGAGCGTTCCTTCCAGATTTCCAGCGTAGATCACTTTGTCGAGCAGTAACAATCCCGCCTCAATGGAATTCCCGGTCTCAAATTTCCATTTCAGTTTTCCTGATTGCGAAAGACAATAAACGGCGCCATCATCCGATCCGACGTATACATTTCCGTTACAGATAACAGCCGATGATTTTATGGCATCTGCGGTTTTATAGGTCCATAAAAGTTTTAAAGGCGGCAACACTACAGCACCGGTACGACCTGTCAGTTGGTGATCGCCCCGGAAAGCGGGCCAGCAGGTAAACCGGGATGGTTGTGAAAGAAGCGTATTGGACGTCAATAATATCACCAGGAAAATAACAACCAGAATTTCCGGAAGAAAATTATGTTGATCGTTTTCGGGACGGCTGCTGCTCTGATTTTGTAAACGCATATTACAGCGCACATGAAGATTTAAAATTGAAAAAAAGCAGTTCTTCACAGTTTAAAGTTTCCTGAATGGTTCAAAATTACTTCGATTTCCATGCTAATGCCCCTGTTGGGCAGGATTGCACCACCTTTTCTGCAGTGCGCGTCAAGGCTTCCAGAATCGATCCTTTCAGCGGGACATTAATCCGGACATCAAATCCCCGGCCAATATATGAAAGCCCGATTGGTTCCTTTTCACGACTGGTAATGGCTACACATAAACCACATTTAATACATTTTTCAGATTCATATACCACCATAGGATGACCGGAAACTTTTGTGATCATTTTTCGTTCTGGTCCGATAAATCGTTTTTGATGGGCCTGGTATTCGCCCGCATAGTTTCTCAGTTTGCAATCCTCCTGTCGCCGGCAGTCGCAATGCATACAGCGGGCCGCCTCACGAATCGCCTCACCAGTTGTGAATCCACTCCGGAGTCCACCGGCAGGTTCTGTACGTTTATCCCTGCTTCCTTCCACCAGGTACGTTTCAAACTCCGTTTCCCAAAGGATCCCGAAGGAAGAGTTGAATTTTTTCATTGGACCGTGGGGTTTGCCTGTTCTTAAAAAATGATCCGCGGAACGGGCAGCGTTTTTACCCTGTGCCACAGATCTTACAGCCATCTGATTTTTACTCGCCGGGGTACCGCAGGCAAATATCCCCGGATGCGTGGCCCCAAATGTCGTTCTGCTGACCCGGATTCCTTCTTCATCAAGGATCAGCCCGAAATCGTGCAGGATTTTCTGTTCTTCATTTCCTGTGGCAAGGATCAGGGCATCAAAATCGTGAAGTAGCGTTTCCTCAAACCTGCGGTCATCGATCCGGGCGTTCATCCTGAATTCAGCCCCCATGTTCCTGATTACATCAATTTCGGCATCCAGGACATGACGGGGAAGCCGCTCCTCCGGAATATGACTGCGCAACATCCCGCCCGGATCGGAGTGCTGATCAAACAGGGTGCATCCATGCCCCGATCGTAACAGGTAAAATGCAGCCGAAAGCCCGGCCGGACCGGTACCGATAATGGCCACCCTTTTGCCTGTGCGGGTCGCCTTGATCAGCAGGTTATTCCTTCTCCGGGAATCATCATCGGCGGTAATTCTTTTTAACAGGCATACAGATACCGGCTGATCAATGGTCCCCCTGCGACATGCTTTTTCGCACGGTGCAGGACAGATGTATCCGAGAATCCATGGAAGTGCGATCTCTTCCCTGACCAGGTCAAGTGCATCCTGAAGCCGGTTATTCGCGATCAGGCGGTTCATCCGGGGGATGTCCATATGAGCAGGACACGATCGCTGGCAGGGAGCTTCGCAGTCACCCACATGATCGCTCAAAAGCAATTCAAGGGCCTCCCGCCTCAATTCCCGGATCTCGGGCGAATGGGTCTGGATGAGCATTTCATCTTCCACCAGGCAGGAACAGGAAGGGATAAACTGGTTCCTGCCGATGTCTTTCACCAGACAAACCATACAGGAGGGATGGTTGTGCACTCCTGCTATGTGGCACATAGCGGGAATAACAATTCCTGCCGCGGCAGCCGCCTCCATGACAGTCATACCCTCTATGGCTTCGATACGATGATGGTCGATGGTAATCTTCATGAAGTTATAGGACCTGAATTATTCACTTTTCTATCACAACATGCCGGGAAATTCCTACGCATGTATATTATTGTTAAATAACTTTCACCGATCCGACCGGACAAACCTGTCGGCAGATATCGCACTTTATGCACTTCTCCGCATCAATTGAATGAACCTCGTACGGGGTGAACCCGATTGCATCGCCGGGGCATTGCTGGGCGCACTTTGTACATCCGATACAGGTTTCATCAATGGTATAGGTGATCAGAGGCAGGCATTTACCGGCCGGACATTTCCCCTCAAGATGTGCTTCGTACTCCTGCCGGAAATATCTGAGTGTAGATAAAACCGGATTGGGAGCGGTTTTGCCAAGCCCGCACAGGCTGGCCTTCCGGGTGTTGTGGGCAAGATGCTCCAGTTGTTCAAGATCGCCTGACCGGGCTTCGCCACACCTGATTTTTTCCAGAATATCAAGCATCCTGCGGGTTCCGATACGGCAGAAAGTGCATTGTCCGCAACTCTGGCTTTGCGTAAATGAAAGAAAATAATGCGCCATATCAACCATGCAGTCCGATTCATCCAACACAATCATCCCTCCCGATCCCATCATCGCACCGGCATTATTCAACGCTTCATAATCGATCGGCTGATCTGCCAGGGAGGCAGGAATGCACCCCCCCGAAGGCCCCCCGATCTGGACTGCTTTAAATCCCAATCCCGAAGCGATTCCACCTCCGATCTCCTCCACGATCGACCGGATGGAAATCCCCATGGGAACCTCGATCAATCCTCCCCGCTTGACCTTTCCGGCAAGGGCAAAAACTTTGGTACCTTTACTTTTCACAGTACCAATGGAAGCAAAGGAGGCGGCACCATTCCTGATAATCCAGGAAACCAGCGCGAATGTTTCCGTGTTGTTGATCAAAGTCGGATTCCCGGATAAACCCTTCACGGCCGGATAAGGGGGGCGGAGCCTTGGAATCCCGCGGTGACCTTCGACCGACGCGATCAATGCGGTCTCTTCACCACATACAAAGGCTCCGGCTCCTTCGAAAATTTCAAGATCAAATGAGAAATCCGTATCATAGATCCTCGAACCGAGAATCCCTTCCGCGTAACATTTACCAATCGCTTCCCGGATTCGTTGCACGGCTAAGGGATATTCGGCCCGGATATAAAAAATTCCCCCGGAAGCGCCCGTTGCATAACCTGCAATAATCATCCCTTCGATGATCCTGAAAGGATATGATTCGAGCAACATCCGGTCCATAAAAGCCCCCGGATCTCCTTCATCACCATTGCAGATCACGACTTTCGGGAAATGGATCTGGTCGTGCACCAGTTGCCACTTCCGACCGGTCGGGAATCCTGCTCCCCCGCGTCCCCGTAAACCGCTTGCCGTGATCTCATCGATCACCTCCTGAGGAGTCATCAACTTCAGGCACTTCTTTAAGGCATTAAAACCCTCCGACTTCCTGTATTCGTCGAGTTCACAGGGTTTTACAGCCCCCCGGTTTTCCGTTGCAATACTGCACTGAGGCTCCAGAAAACGTGTCAGGGGGGAGTCCCTCTGTTCTGAAGGATACCTTTCAAACGTACCGGGAGCTCCGTCTTTCAGGATCTTTTCAAAAAATGAAAGGATCCGGGTCCGAAATCTGTTCGCCGGGTTAATCGGTCTGAAATGACTTAATACAATCTCTTTGACCTCTTCCGGCTTTATTTTGGAATAGAACATGGGATTTTCGCCCGGTTTGATGATTTCAAGTACCGGGACCTGATGGCAAACGCCCACACATCCCACTTGCTTCACATCGACCACAATCCCGGATTCGGTAATGGTTTGTTCCAGTTCGGCCTTGATTTCAGCGCTGCCGCTTGCAATACAGCAGGATCCCAGTCCGATACGAATTTCACCCTGAATGTTACCGACCGTAATTAAACCCGAATCTGAAACCGGACCTTTACGTTGCGGGCGACGAAGAAAATCGACGAGGATCTCCCCGGCCTGTTCAGGCATCACATGACCATAAGTAATATCATCTATACGAATTACAGGGGCCAGGGTACAACAACCCAGACATGCCACTTTTTCGATGGAAAAAATCGAGGAGCGATCGGTGTCTTCTCCCGGCGCCAGCTTCAATTCCCTCCTGAAGGCATTATAAACCTGAAGCGCCCCTTTAACATGACAGGCGGTTCCGGTACAGACACGGATCATGTGTTTACCTGCCAGGTTATGTCTGAACTGAGAATAAAAAGTCGATATTCCTTGTATCTCCGGTAATCTAATATCGGTTATCTCACAAACACGCCTCATGGCTTCCTCAGGGAGAAAATGAAATTCCTCCTGGATCCGCTGCAGGATCGGAATGACCTTATCGGGCGATGTTCCGCTCCTGCTTACGATCAGATCTACCTTTTCTATGATCTCCTCTTTCTTCACCGCTTAATCCTGAAAATTTCCATTCGCAATTAATCTATTATCATCACATTTTCAATCGTAAATCGTAAATCCTGGCAATCGTAAATTTCTTCTATCCTTTCATTTCCCAATGCAGTACAAATTATTGTTCCCCCGGATATAGAGTCGCCCATCGGTAAAGGCCGGCGTGCAAAAGGTTCCCTCCCCCAGAACGGGTTGTCCGATCAGTTGAAATTTATCTGATGCATTAAAAATGTACATTACGCCCAGCTTATCCAACAGATATATTCTTCCTTCAGCCATCATGGGCGACGAATAGATGGTCTGATCAAATTCATGTTCCCAGAATTTTTCCCCGTTCAGAACATTGTAACACACGACGGTACCGTAACTGGTCGCCAGAAACAGGTATTGTGCCGTCGCTACCGGGCTGGGAACATCGGATAAGTACTCCGAATCCTCCCAGAGGATCCGGGGCTGTTCCCCTAATTGGATTGCCGTAAGCTTCGAATATTCATTAACGGAAAAGACCCTTCCGTCGGCATAAGCAACCGATGGCCCGACTTCGCCGTTGATGCAATCCGTTCTCCACAATTCCTTCCCGTTTTCAGGATCGTAAGCAGCAATGAACGGTTCGGCCGCCAGGATCAGTTCCATCCTTGTCCCGGTATGAACCAGAACCGGCGAAGCCCATGAAACCTTGACAGCCCTCTGGGTTTTCCAGATCACATCGCCGGTTGGTCCGGCCAATGCCATCACGGCGGCGCTTCCGCGTTGATCATACTGCACAATCACCCGGTCTTTATACATGATCAGGGAAGAGGAGTGCCCGTAGTGATTGGAGGGAACGCCCAGGTTTTTAACCCAGACGATCTTCCCTTCAAAATTCAGGGCAGCAATGTCACCATTGGCAAAGATGGCATAAACCCGCCGTCCGTCGGTGGTCATACCCGGTGCTGCCTGACCGGTTTCTTTGTTAACCGCTGGCGCTTTGGCAGGACTTCCGGGGACTTTATCAATTACCGTAGTCCATAAAATCGTTCCTTTCCCGGCATCGATCCCGTATATTTCGCGCCGGGTCTCATTGGCCCCCGATAAAAAGATTCTGTCATCCCAAACAATGGGCGAATTAAAACCCGGAAGAGGGATCTTGGTTTTCCAAATAATATTTTTCCCTGATTTTCCGTCCCAGGAAACCGGGATGTTTTTATGATGATCTATTCCGATCCCACCAGGACCTCTGAATCCGGGGAAATTTTTCCGGATTTCGGCCTGGGTCGGGAATCCCACGGGATTTGCGGCGAAACCTGATGGCTGATCCGCACTCTGTGTAACGGAATCGGAAACCATACCCGGAACATCCGCAGGTAATTCGACCATCCTGTTCTCCCGGTTTGCCTTATCAGATCCGACATTTGCATTTGCCGGTTCACCTTTTGCCGCAACAGCTCCGCCTAAAGCATGTTCCAGATCTCTTCCCAGCTCATGATCGGTCATAAAAGCGAGGATCAAAGCGGAACAAATCATCACCACACCAGCCCCTGCAATCCACTTCCGGCTTGCAGACTGCCGTTCCCAAAAATCCAATTTCTGCCGCCCAGGTTCATCGGGTGAAATCTTTACAATAAAATCGGTTGTTTTCAGGGAAATGACTACTACCAAACCACTTATCAGCAACAGGTATCCTCCAATTCTGATCTGCCATTGGCTTGTGAAAAATGCCTTCCGTGCCAGCAGATCAAGGCTGCGGATCTCCTCACGCAATGTTTTATCTTCAGGGTTGGTCTTCAGCCGCTCGTTCAGTAAGATCAGGGTGCGTGAATTCAGCGGATCAATCCGCTTCATCTGCAGAAAATTTAAGATCAACATCACACTGAGGATCAATGCAAAAACAGAGCCTGCGAAAGCCGTGATGTGCAATGACCTGATGGTGCGGTCAGGGGATTTATCAGGAAGTTTATCCATCGATCATTTCATCTTTTTGAATCCCGGGTTTAAAATTCTACTTGACTGCCAAGTTGTTGATTCCAGCCCGTTTTGAAAGTGATGCTGTTTTAAAAACACAATAAGTTCCAATTTCATCAAGCCTTATGATTCAATTCTGTTGGCATGGTATTTCCCATCACGGGGCAATAATCCGTACATCTTGCGCAACTCAAACAGGCACCTTTATCAGGAACATAGTCCGATTGATGATTTTCCAACAACTTTCCTGCAACCATCAAACCGGTCGTTAATCCCAAAAACGCCCCCAATATCCATCCTCCGATTAAAAATCTATGAAGAATAATTCGTGCTTCCTGATAAACCTCTGTCAGCGGTTTCCCCGATGATCTGAATGCTTTTATCTCAAACGATTCGACGTCTTGTCCGTTTTGATCTGAAACCAGAAGTTCTTTTGCGAGCTTTACGGTCCGGTTGACACCTGCAAATGTCTCTTGCAATCTGCTTCCTGCCCATCCTCCCCCGACCATCAGAAAGGGAAATAGCAAGGTAATAAACATCAGTTTCCGTACCCGTTGGCGCCTGGTTTCGGCATATTTAACGGAGTTCGGAATTTTTATGGCGCCGTATGGGCACGAATTCTCACAGAGCCGACAGTTGATGCATTCGGCCGGCGTTATAGTCATATGGCGATATGAAAACCGGCTGATCCAGTTCAGAAGAACACCGTAGGGACATAAATACCTGCAGTAAGGCCTGGCGATGAAAATTCCGGTTAACAATAAAATCGCGGCAAATAGTAACATTGAAAAACCGGCGTTGATCCTGAAAATCCCGACAAAAGGATCGTACCTGCAAATAATAAAATCGGTACCCGTAGCAGCGAAAAGCACGGCCAATCCAAGGTACAAATAGGGCATCATCCCCAACGCGGCATCAACCTTTGAATTGATCGTTTTGGGTCTGAAAGCCACAAGGTCCTGCATTGCGCCGAAAGGACATACTCCCGCACAAAAGGTCCTCCCAAAGAACAGCGTGAATATAAGCGGAATAATAAAGAAGGCTAAAACTGTTAGCGGTATTGGATAGGTCGGATCAAACAAGGCAAGGGTTACATTCTGAACAGACCCGACCGCACAAATACAGCCTTCACGGTAAAATCCAAAATAGACCAGGGAAAACATCGAAACCCAAAAGACCCCTTTTCGCGATCGCTTTTTTAACACCATCCATGATACGGCTGACAAGGCCAGTATCAGAACGGCAAGATCAACCACGGCCATGATCTCAGCCCGCGGTCCGGGGAGCATAGTTTCAGGTTGCTGGTACCCGGTCTCAAATTCCGGTCGCGGGAACCGCTGGATGGCAAAGGAACTACCTGCCAACAGCATCAGCAATAAAAGTAACCAGAACTCCCTGCTTTTCCTGAACATGTTGTCAAATCAAATATTTAATGTCTGCGAATGTGCATTTTCTTATTTGATAGTTAAAAAGATTCCGGTCCTCCCGTTTTGTCCCCCGACAATGGCTGTTTCCCAAATCCCTTGAGTAAGTATGGACTCGTTGCTGGTACCCGGCTGAAGGCTCCGGCCGGGCACTTACGCGCAATGGCACATTCATTACAATTATCACAAATATGGTGGCGAATCTGAAGCTGAAGGGATCCGTTCCCGAAAGCCCCGCAACCCTTGACACATTTGCCACAACCTATGCAAAGATTTTCATCAATGGTATATTCAAAGAAGGGGTCCTCGATAAAACTCCGTTTAATTGCGCTGGTCGGACACAGTTGATTTTCTGCGCCCGTGTTCAGGGTTTTGGTGTCGGGTTTGAAGTATCCGCCACATAAATCGCAATAGCCACACATGGCGTAAACATGCACACATTTCACTGCCGATGGCGTGTGTACACACTCGGTGGCACAACGTCCACACTGGATACATTTAGAGGGGTCGAGTTGCCAGACAAACTGTCGTGTTTCAAACGCCGGAACCAGTGTACAACTTCCGTTTTTGCTGCAGGCGTTACAGGAAATATTCAACCGGCATGTTCCCCCTTTCCGCGACCGGAAAACAAGTGATCCGGTCAGCAACCCCAATCCGGCAAGAATCCCGCCTCGGATCAGGTTCTGGAGAAAGACACGTCGTGTTGGCATAAAAGAGGATATTGACTAACTTTTTTGTTACTTCCTTACAAAAACCCTCACCTGATTTTTAGCCGGATCCAGAACCAGGATCCTGCCTTGCGGATCCACAGCCAGGTCCAACCCTTTGACCCCTTCCGCGAACATCTCAGGAGTGGCAACCAGTTCCCGATACACTCCCTCGTTCGAGTATATTTTAATTCGTTCAATCCCTTTTTCACTGGTTACGAATGATCCGTCATTCAGAAGGGCAAAGTTTGTCGGATTGCAGCAACCGCAAAAACCTGCTGTGCTGTTTGAAGCGGAACCCCACGAGTTCAGAAGGTGTCCCTCCATGGTGTAATGTTCAAAGGAATGTCTGCCGGGATTGACAACCCAAAGTGTACGATCCTTCCCAATGGCGAGGTCAAAATAGGGGCTTGGTATCACAAACCCGGGGATATTCTGCACGGTATCCTTTTGTCCGATCCTGTTTAGCAATTTTCCCGCTGCTGTATATCTGTAAACCATTTTGTTACCGGCATCAGCCAGAAAAACATCATTTCCGTTGACCGCAATACTGGTGATAACCGATCCCGGGGCGGTTCGTTTCCACCTTTTGATCCGGTCACCACTCATGTTAAATAATTCAATATGATCAAGAATTCCTACATAAATCAACTGATTTCTCATTGTAATACAGGTTCCGATACCGCTTATCGGAAATGAATTTTTCAGGTTCCCGTCCCGGCCGAAAATTCCAACACGGTTCTTCCCCACAACGTAAATCGTTCCTGATGAATCTACATCCACCCCGTGTACCTCCTCCATTTCAGGTTTAAACGGTTTCATCTCGATGTAATTCAGGATAGACGAGTCGACCCGTTTTAAATCGCCCACCTTATATTCCCATGGATTTTTTGCTTCCGGAGGCGCTGACAAAAACAGATCCCAGGCCATATATCCCATGATTGCAATGAGCATCACGATGGCGGCAATTATGATAATTTTACTTTTCATCCATTTGAATTATTAACGGATCATTTATCTGGCTTTCATGTTCAGGCATACCATCGTTTTTGAATCCCGGATCAACATATAACTCCCGGTGAGCGCAACAGGCCCCCAGGAGTCCTGGCCATCGATGATCCTTGCCCGGTCGAGGACCTTGAACTCTTTTGGAGTCGCCGTGGCAATGGTCATCTCTCCATCGTCATTGAGGATAAAGAACTTTCCATCGGCAAAAATAAAGGGGCCGAGGCCGTAACGGTCACTTTTCCCGCTGGAAGTAATAATGTTCCGGCACTCGGTTGCTTTAACGACTACAAACTGGTTCCGCAAATTACCGGCATCTTTTGGCAGAATTCCATAAAGATAACCATTTAGATAAACAGGCGTTTGCTGTTCTGATGCCAGTCCCTCGGAGGGTCTGTATTTTTGTAACACCGATACTGCAAACCTGCCGGGCCCTATATTTCCTGCGCTTTTTACCTGAAGCAATGCGGATCCTGCCCCGTAACCTGCCGTGATAAAGATATACCCATTCCCGAAGATCACCGGAGAAGGGGCAATGACTGACGGAGAAAATTCGGTAGATTCCCACAGTATAGCTCCCCGGTCGGGTGCCGATGCCGAAATTCCACAGATTCCTCCCACGGCAAAGTAAACATAACTCCTTTTCCCGTTCAATGTCATGGGCATCACCGATGCATGCGACATCTTCCATTTATGGGGATTCGGGGTTTCCCAAACCTTTTTTCCGGTCTTGCAATCAACCGCAATGAACAACGAACGACCTCCGACGGCAATTATAGCCGTGTCGTTGTCGACCAACGGACATTGTCCCGTGTACCAGAAGGGAACTTCTGTACCGTACTCTTTTACCAGGTCCACTCCCCACAAAAAGTCCCCGTTGATCCGGTCACAACACATCACCTGGCATTTTGGTCCGATCGTGACGACATACCGGTCTGTCACTGCCGGAATGGTCCGCGACAACCCATGATTGCGCTTTAACCTGACTCCGTAAGCCCGCCTCCACAATTCCTCCCCGGTGGTCAAAGAAAAACAACGCAATGCATCCTCCCGTTTCTTTTCATCATAATCAAGCACATATACCCTGCCGTTATAGACTGCCGGCGCAGCGTGCCCCTCCCCCAGTTCCACCTTCCATAAAATATCAGGGCCCTTTCCCCCCCAGGAATCGATCAGTTTTACCGGTTCTTTGTTTATGTTATCAAAATCACGCCCGCGGAACCGGGGCCAACTGGTTCCGGTCTTTTCTACAGAGGATCTGAAAAAGGTGAACAGCGCTCCGATTTTCACCTCCTCCGCTGTTTTCACGCCCGTTCCCCGGTGATCCATTCCCGGAAGTGATGGAATGTAATCCGCAACCGGGTCATGGAAAAGCCAGAACAGGATTACACCCGTTCCCAGAAAAAAAATGATTAGCGGAAGAAGAATTGACCATCGTCCCATTTTGTCCTGTTCATTGTTTTAGTCACCTGGCCGTAAAGAGATCGGTATATTTGTATTTAGCGGAAATATCATCAGTCATTCCTCCTGTCTTCGGATATTGAATGCCATTAAAACATCGCCATGACGAACATACAACACGCCATCCCGGATTGAAGGATGGGCAAAATGTTCATTCGTTCCTTCTGTGATTTTAAAGGAACTCACCAACGACAATTTCCCCTGATCAGCACTGATAAGTCCCATCGTACCATCTTCACCATAGCAGTAAAACATCCCGTCGGCATAAATAGTGGAGCCGACGCTGAATTTCAACGTATCGGCGACCTGTCCTGTTGTGGCATCAATGCTCTCGAACCGCGCCGGACGGTAACGGGATCCAAAAAGATTGTTCCCAAGTTTAATGAACCCGCTTTGCACATTTCCGGCCTTGAAATTTCGCCAGACCTCTTTTACAGAATCTCCAGCCGCTGTGAGTGACAACTTAAGAAGACCATTCCCCCCGCGATCATTGATATAAAGATCACCATCCTCAAACCATGGAACATTACAATGAATATCACCCTGACGATCTATTTTCTGTGACCATAATAATTTTCCGTCGGAAGCATCAATTCCTAACAGATGATGGATCGATAACGTGGTGAGGATTTTTTTCCCTCCCTGGTGGATCAAAATTGGTGAACAATAAGCAGCGGAATCACCCATGGCTTTTGATTTCCAGATTAGTGATCCTGTTAACCGGTTCGGCGCGACAATATTGGTATCCGGTCCGCCCGGTGAACAAAAAAGTACATCCCCGTCAACCAGCAGCGATTCGGTATATCCGAACCTGATGTTGATACCATGTAAATCCTTTAGTAGATCGACCACCCATTTTGATTCACCGTTCGCAGCATCCAGACAGATTATTTTGCCCATGCTGGAACAATAATAGAGCAAATCCCCCACGACCGTGACCGTCGAACGCGGGCCGGGAAAATTTTCGGTCCATTCGCGACCGGTTTCCTTTTTCCACTTTAAAACCCCTTTATTATCAAAAGCAAAAATATACCCGGTACTGTCTTTTTCCCCGGCAACATAAACTAACTTCCCATTGCTGACCGGAGTGCTGAACCCATTCCCGGTACCTGTTGCCTGCCAGAGCAACGGGGGGCCTTCGGCAGGCCACTGTCTGAGCAAATGTTCCCCCGGGTAGATACCGGTGCGATCCGGCCCGCGGAACTGGTATAAAGACTGTGCAACAAGCAACGAATTGATCAGGGTCAGCAGGCTTAGCAAAATGGCATAACGGAAATGGTTCATTTTTTTATTTGTAAAATTAGAGTTCTCAGGAGCATGACACGAACTTTTTTGACCATCCCGGGCCTTATGTCGATGAAGTCGATTTTTTACCGTATGATTTGGAATTAAGCTATTGATTTCAGGCGCGACAGACCACGAATCTTATTTCTTTGCAATATCAAAAGCCATTAATACATCCCCGTGTCTAACATAAAGCCTGCCGCCGTAAATGGAAGGATGGGCCCAGTAGGGTCCTTTCCCCAGGGGAATTTTAAAAGAACTGATAAGATCAAATTTTTCGGGGGTAGGTCTTACCAATCCTATATTTCCTGATTTTTCATCCTGACAGTATAACATTCCATCGGCTCCGATAATCGGTCCTTTGTTAAACCATTTTTGCTCATACAATTTTTTACCTGTGGCCCAGTCAATACAGCACCAGTTTCCCATACCATTATTGATCCAGTTAGAGCCATAGATATAATTACCTGATTTGACCACGCCGCCATGATGACAATCCAGTACCGTATCAGTCCACACCAGGGAAATAGCCGAGGCATCGTCCGATATTTTAAACAGGGCTCCTACATGATCGTATCCCCCGGTAATGTAAATATTGCCATTATCAAACAGCGGCGTGATGGTATTGGTTTTGGGAGCACCAGGCCATACCTTCAGCCCCTTTTCAGGAGCCAGTGCCGAATAGTTGTAGGTCCACAGAATTTTTCCGGTCTGAAGCTCAACCCCTACCAGGTACTTGTTAATCACGGTAAGAATAATATCTTTCCCGCCAAAATGGATCAATCGGGGTGATACATAGGCGCTGCTATCGTTTAGGGTGCCAGATTCCCATAAGGTCTCACCGGTTTTTTTGTTTAACGCGACCAGTGTGGTCTTCATTCCGGCCGGGGAATAGATAACCATATCTCCGGTAACCAGCAACGATTCACAGACACCCCACTCCCCGTAAAGCCCTTCGAAACGTTTTACCCCGTCGAAAGACCAGATGATGGCTCCATCCCCGACATTAAGACAGGCAAGGACTCCCGAACCGCTGACCACATAAACCCGGTCCCCGTCAATCGTTGGAGTGCACCGTGCATCGGGAAATGATTTCGACCATGACGGGCCGAAAGGCACCTTCCACCGAACGGAACCATCCAGATTCAAAGCAGTGATGACATCCTTTTCGTCCACCATTCCGGTAAGACAAATTACCTTGCCATCCGAAACTGCAGAGGAATATCCCGTTCCTATCCCGTCGACCGACCACAAAAGTTGCGGCCCTGTTGCCGGCCATTCTGTCAGCAAACCGGTTTCGGGATAAATCCCGCTGCGATCAGTTCCCCTCCACTGTGCCGGAACCTGAGACCATGCCGTTTGAACAATTACAAGAATAGTTATTATTAACCAACCGTTTTTCATAGTTATCATTGTGAAATATCATAAACCATTAACGCGTTTCCATGACGGACATAGAGCCTGCCATTGTGGATGACCAGATGGGCCCAATGTTGTGCTTCACCGTAAGGTACCTTGAAAGAACTTATCTTTTTAAAATCGTTCGGACCCGGTTTTGCCAATACAACTTCCCCGTTCTCGCCGTATAAATAAAGCATTCCGTCGGCCGCAATGATATTACCACGACCCGTGATTTTATCACTGTACATATCCACGCCTGTTTTCCAGTCAACGCAGAACCAGGCCTTGTTGGAGTCATCAGAACCGAAAATCTTACCATTCATGAAAACGAATCCGCCCATTCGGTTATCCAGTGAAGTGTTTCGCCAGATTTCCTGTACGGAGTTTCCGTCGGGCGAAAGTCTCAGCATGACTCCACCTTTCCCATATCCCGATACACAATAAATATGTCCATCGTGGTAAAAGGGTGTATTGGCATGAACTGAATACTTATTGGGCTGATCAACACTCCAGATTAACCGGCCTGTTTCAGCATCAAGACCCAAAATGGAACCGGCTGTATGGGTTACAAGAAATTTCCGGCCTGAATGCCTGATCAGGGCCGGAGAACAGTAAGCGCTCTCTTCTCCCTTCGCGGGACTCTTCCAGATTAACTTCCCGGAATTTTTATCGAGGGCGACGATGTTGTTGACCTTCCCCCCAACGGTACAAAACAACTTGTTTCCGTCAATTAACAGATTTTCGGTAATACCCCATCTGATATTTGGTCCGTCGTACTCTTTTAAAACATCCACCGTCCAGATGAGATTTCCATTGTCGGCGCTCCGGCAAACCAACTTTCCCATCCCGCTTAGCAAATAAATTTTCCCATCAACGATCATGGGCGTACTCCTGGCCCCGGGCCAGCTTTCGGTCCACTCTTCCCCATAGGGTACTTTCCATTTCAACTTCCCATCCAGGTCAAATGAAAACAGATATCCTATTCCGTTGATCTCCCCGGTCGTATAAACACTGTTCCCGGAGATAGCGGCTGAAGCGTGTCCTTCTCCGAGTTCATCGAAATGCCAGAGTAGTTTAGGCCCCGATTCAGGCCAGCTTTTCAATAAACCGGTACCGGGATAGATACCGTCGCGATTAGGCCCGCGCCATTGCGCAGTTTCCTGCCCGAATATGATGCCCGAAACCAGCAGGCATAAGAATAGGAGGGATCCGATTTTCCACATAACCAATTGTTTTTGATCCTTCAAAATTACAAAATCTTCACGACACATGGTAAAACATGCATTTAGCGGGGGCCTGATTAAGTCAGCCCAAAACAAAATAACAAGAATTCCGGTGATTTCCTTGATCCGTTCTACAAGATGAGATTCAACAAATCCGGTGCTGATTTTAAAAACCAAGCATCACTATCAAACCTTCCATCTGGTAAGAATTGCCCGGTCAAATCCAGTAAATACCCGCAATTATAAGGGTTTCAGCGTCATTTTCAGCTCGGAATCAAAATACATTTGAATCCATGTGTAGGGTACCGGTCCGGTCAGTGTGGCGTAGATCCGGAGATAAAAACCCTGGTTTGTAAAGGGGATCTTGTCGCTATTTACAGTAAGAACCACCGTCTTTCCGGTTCCACCGGCATTGATTACACTTCCGATCTGAACTGCAGAAGTGTAGTTGGCATTGTCGGCAACCACTGCACGGGCTGACTGAAGCCAGGCAAAATTTGCATCGGCCGGAAGGGTAATCGTGATGGAGAATTTGGTGAAACTGGGATCTTCGACAGAACCGCTGGAGATTCCATTTGCGCTAAGCAAACTGTCCACATTGATTTTTACAAATTCCTGGTACATGATCTCTTCACTTGATTTCAGCGTAGATGGGGTGTATGTGAAGTTCGTCCTGGGCAGTGAATAGGTGATGTCGACGGAGGCCAGTTCGCTGATTTTAGAGCAGGAAAACAATAGAACCGCGGAGACAATTCCAACGGTCAAAACGGAAACTATCATGCGTGTCTTCATAAACCTGTTTTTTTATTACGCAATATACTTCAAAATGCGTTCATTGTCAAGAAAATCTTGTTAAAAAGAAGGCTGTCTAAAAATTTGAAGACAGCCTTCCGGAAAATAGTGGGAATTATATATTGAGGGTATCAGAATTCGGCAAAACGGGGTGTGACTGGTGCAAGCAACTGGTTATCGATGTCAATCGTCGAAGGAATTTCTTCGAAGCTCGCTTCCTGCGGAATTACCGGAGCAAGGTCATTAAACATCGGGGTTTCATCCGGGATATCTTCAAAGGAAGCGGAAGCGGGCATTTCCGGCGTAAGCAGGCCTACCAATGAGCTGCAATCAAACGCTGCCGATACTTCCTCGAAATAAGCTTCTGAAGGTGTTACCGGGGCCAGAATGCCAATTGTGATGATTTCCGATTCACGGTTAAGGTCTCTTGATAACCCTTCGGCCGTGGCCATCTTCGTTCCGGTCAGGAAAAGAAATAATGCGCTTAAGATCAGAGCCGGGATGTTGATGATTGTTTTCATTTGCTGTTTTGTTTTTGATTGATGCAACAAATTTAAATCGGATGTTATTAGTTGTAAAAGTTTTATCGATAGTCTGAAGCAATGATCCGGTGAATACCTGAAGGGAATCGGTGAAATATCCGGATGAATTTATAATTTTGAATGGTTGCATTATTGAAAAGCTATTTTTATCAGGTCTGTTATATCTGTTAAAACCATAGAAACAGGTTCATCCAGTAAAACCATCAAACATGTCTGTACAAAGTCACCGTCTGTCAAAAGAAGAATTGTCAAGGAATTTTTCCGACATCAATCCTCCCTTCCGGTGTGCTGATGCGGCGATTATGGAAGCAAGCCGTTGTCTTAATTGCTATGATGCCCCATGTGCCCGGTTTTGTCCGACACACATTGATATTCCTAAGTTCATCCGTCAGATTGTGACCGGGAATATCAAGGGATCGGCCCGGACTGTTTTTACCTCAAATATTCTGGGATTAGCATGTTCAAAGGTATGTCCGGTTGAGCGGCTCTGTGAAGGCGTATGCGTGCATCAGCTTCAGAAAGAACGTCCCGTGCCAATTGCCAGATTGCAAAGGTTTTCAACAGAAAAAGCATTGAAGGAGAAATGGAACTTGTTTAATCCCAATAGCTTTATTGATAAAAAAGTCGCCGTGGTGGGATCGGGTCCTGCAGGACTTGCCTGCGCTCATTCTTTAGCCGTGCAGGGCGTACGCGTGACCATTTTTGAAAAGGAAAAACGGCCGGGTGGTCTTCTGACTTATGGGATCGCAGCCTATAAGGTCACTCCGGAATCGTGCCGGGATGAAGTTGATTACATTCTTTCCGTTGGAGGAATCGGGCTTCAACTCGGGAAAGAACTGGGCCGTGATTTCTTTCTTGAAGATCTTACAGCCGGTTTTGATGCGGTATTCCTTAGCATCGGTCTTGGGAAAACGCGTCCTTTGGGAATTCCCGGCGAACATCTCGATGGAGTGATTGATGCCATTGGCTTTATCAGCAGGATCAGAACGGGAGAATTCAGTAAAGTGCCCGTAGGAAATAAAGTGGTCGTAATTGGGATGGGAATGACGGCTATTGATGCCGCAACCCAGGCCAGGCGATTGGGGGCCGATGAAGTTACGCTGGTGTACCGCAGATCCGTTCAGGAAAAACCTTGTTCCGACCGGGAGCTGAATCTTGCCAGGCTGGATGGTTGCCGGGTTCAGTGGCTTGCCAGTCCCCGGGAGATTTTGGGGAAGGAAGGAAAGGTTACAAGCCTGATCTGCGACCGGATCAAACTTGAGGATCAGGATGATGACAACCGTCCGAAACCTGTCATCACGGGGGAGACCTTCTCCATTGAAGCCGATATGGTCATCAAGGCAACAGGACAGGTGCCGTATACCGATTGGATCGGGAAATCATCGCTTCAGAACATTCATGGCAGGATCCTTACCGGCCCGGGATTTGAGACCAGCATACCCGGAGTTTTCGCGGGAGGCGATGTGGTGAACGGGGGAAAAGAAGTTGTGCATGCCGTACAGCACGGAAAGGAGGCAGCTATGACAATTTTAACGTATCTCAAGAAAAACTAATAAACATATGGCAGATCTTAGTATCAATTTTCTGGGTATTAAATCACCGAACCCCTTCTGGCTCGCTTCCGGACCTCCGACCGATAAAAAGATCAATGTTCTGCGGGCTTTTGAGGCTGGCTGGGGAGGAGTCGTGTGGAAGACCATTGGAGCACCGGTCCGGAATGTTTCATCCAGGTATTCCAGTCTGAATTACAGTGGCAGAAAAATAGCCGGGATTAACAATATCGAACTGATCTCTGACCGTCCGGTCGAAATTAACCTTGCTGAAATCAAAGAAGTGCTGAAATTGTTCCCTGACCGTGCCATGGTGGTTTCGCTTATGGCCGACAACCACAGGGAAAGCTGGCATGACCTGGTGAAAAGAACTCAGGATACAGGAGCACACGGACTGGAACTGAATTTTGGCTGCCCGCACGGTATGGTCGAACGGGGTATGGGCGCCGCCGTTGGTCAGGATCCTGAAATCGCACGCATGATTGTTGAATGGGTTATGGAAGTGGCTGAAATTCCCGTGATCACAAAACTCACTCCCAACGTTCATTCCGTTGTCCCCGTAGGAAGAGCGGTTGCCGAAGCAGGGTCCGGCGGGATCTCTTTGATCAATACCATCCAGTCGGTTACGGGCATCGACCTCGAAACCCTGGTTCCTAACCCGGGTGTAAGCGGATGTTCAACATTTGGCGGATATTGCGGCCCGGCCGTGAAACCCGTTGCCCTGAAATTCCTCACAACGCTGGCACAGGATCCGGTTACGAGTCATCTTCCGCTGTCGGGTATCGGTGGCATTTCTACCTGGCGTGATGCCGTTGAGTTTTTCCTGCTCGGGGCCTCCAGCGTTCAGATTTGTACAGCAGCCATGCTGGGGGGATTCAGAATCATTGAAGATCTCTGCGAAGGACTTGATGATTGGATGAATGAAAAAGGATATCAGCAGATCTCTGATTTCAGGGGATTGTCGGTCCCGAAGATCACCCGGTGGGAAGAACTCAATCTGAATTACAAGGTGGTGGCCTCCATAAACCAGGACCTGTGTATCCATTGTGGTCTGTGTTATATAACCTGCGAGGATACATCCCATCAGGCCATCGTTTTAGAAAAGGGATTGCCATACAACACCTATAATATTAAAGAAGAGGATTGTGTCGGCTGCAATCTGTGTAAAATCGTATGTCCTGCATCAGGATGCATTTCTATGATTGAACGATGATCACCCCAAAAAAGTTATTACCACCATCTGTTCATAAAATAGCCGCACAGATTTGTTTTTTTCTTCCAATCCGGCTTACTTTTAACCGACTAATGTAATACCGGCTACCATGAAAAATCACCGACATATTTCTAATGCCGATATCGTGGATAACAGGCTGAAGGTTTCAAACCATCCCATTTCGGTGCCAAAAGAAAAATTGCGGGCAGGCTCTCTCGAAGATAAATACCCGGTCTTGCTCGACGACGGACGGACGATTGTTTTCATAAAGGACAAACACCGGGAAAGGGAAGTCCGATTGCGGTACGCAACACGTTGATACGGATTTGATGGCATATCTCTGGACAAACCATCAGATAACCAGGGCAATTTTCACGAAATTTTGATGTAACGTAATTTTTTTTCTGAGATTGGAAAAAATGATGTATTTTTGCATCCTGAACGTTCAGTATGTATCGACATGAATGATACCAAAGAGTATATTATCGATCAGGCCTACAGTCTTTTTCTGACAAAAAGTTATGAAGCCGTTTCAATCAGCGATATCAGTAAGGCCATCGGATTTACCAAAGGAGCCTTATACCACCACTTCCTGAATAAAGAGGAATTGTTCAAGGCGGTTATCGACAAGTATCTGAGAATATCTGCAATGAGCAATCTGAAACCGGATATCACCCTTGCAGAATTTATCCGTGAAAATGTGGAACACGCAAGGCAAATTGTTGATGCCATCCGGATTGAACCCCAGCAATTCGTCCCTGTAAATTATCTTTCGCTTATCATCGATGCTTTCAGACACTATCCCGGTTATGACCGCGACAATGTCCAACTCTTCAGTGTTGAGACAACCCGAATTAAAAATATTCTAGACCACGCGGTTGAAATCGGCGAAATACGAAATGATATTGATACCCAGGTCATGGCCCTTAATTTCTTAAGTATTGCCGTGGGAATCGCCACCAATCTCATTGCCCGCAGCTCCCCTTCCGATGCAATTGAGACTTTTCAATTGCAAATGCATCAATTTTATTTACTCCTGAAACGATAATCAGAAATCAAAAAAATCATTTCAAAACAAATAAAATCATTAACATACCGTACGTTTAGTATGTTTTAAATCAACAACAACCATGAAGATAAATGGCATTTATTATCTGGCTTTTCTCATCCTTCTTTTAACAGGATGCAGCCAGGAACCCAGTCTCAAATCACCGGCTACTGATAAAATAAAAGTAGGGGTAGCGCAGGTTATTACTGCATCCGGTGCAAGTCAACTGAAATACAGCGGTACTGTTGAGGCATTACAGACCATTCCCCTCAACTTCCAGGTTACGGGAATGATCGAAAGCGTTAAGGTCGATGCAGGGGATCCGGTACAAAAAGGTCAGCTCCTGGCGACGTTGGACGGTTCCGATTTAAGAAATATTTATTCGACAGCCCTTGCAAAATACAACCAGGCAAAAGATGCTTACGACCGTTTGAAGCAGGTTCACGAGGAGGGCACACTCCCCGAGATAAAATGGGTCGAAATGAAAACGAACCTCGAACAGGCAACCTCTTCACTCGATCTGGCAAAGAATAATCTTGATAAATGCAAATTATCGGCTCCCATCAGCGGGGTCGTTGGACGGAGAAATATCGAACCCGGGCAGATATCATTAAGCCTTGCGGGTGCAGCGATTGAACTGGTAAGCATCGACCAGGTGTTAATAAGGATTGCTGTTCCTGAAAATGAGGTCAACAAAATCGAGA